>CAKQPF010000005.1 GCA_934256705.1 uncultured Prevotella sp. | reverse complement strand
AGCTATACAATTCCCGCTATTAGGGCTTGTTAGGGACTTGCACCCATTAGAATAAGCTCATGCCGAGCATACCGAAACACAGCCAGCCAGAGCTCAATCTCCAACAGGCTGTGCATTATGTCGAGGTCACCATTCTGTCAGAATGGAGCGTTATAATTTCAATTCCTTCAGGATTGCCGCAATCTTCTTCAGCGTCGTCACTCTGGTAGGAACGAGAGGCAGGCGAAGCTGGTTTTCGATGAATCCCATCTCGCAAAGCAGTGCTTTCACTCCGGCAGGATTGCCATCCACAAAGAGGAGACTGTAGAGGTCAGTAAACTTATGATGAATCTTCTGAGCCGCATCAAACTCACCACGGAATTCAAGACGAATCATGCGGGAAAACTCCTTTGGCAAAGCATTGCCGATAACGGAAATAACGCCCTTTGCTCCACAGGCAATCATAGGATAGGTAAGCGCATCGTCACCGGAAATCACCTCAAAAGCGGCAGGTTTGTTCTTCAAAATCTCGTCCACCTGCTCCAGCGAACCGCTCGCCTCCTTGATAGCGACCACGTTCTTGCAGTCCCTTGCAATGCGGCAGGTGGTCTCAGGCTTGAGATTTATTCCCGTGCGTCCAGGTACATTATATAATACGACCGGCAGACTCGTGGCATTGGCTATTGCCTTGAAGTGCTGATACAATCCCTCTTGTGATGGTTTGTTGTAATAAGGGCACACAGACAGAACGCCGTCAATACCGGAAAAAACACCGTTCCTGAGTTCATCCACCACAGCGGCAGTATTGTTTCCACCACATCCCATGAGCAATGGAACGCGTCCCTTGACCTGCTTTACGATGAAATTCTTTATCTGATGTTTTTCATCGGCAGTGAGACATGGTGTCTCGCCTGTAGTAGCAAGAATACAAAGGAAGTCGGCACCATTCTCCAATTGGTACTCGATAAGACGATGGAGAGCATCAAAATCCACTGCGCCATCTGCCGTAAAAGGGGTAACGAGGGCTATGCCAAGACCGCGGAATATATTATTCATTTTGTTAACTATTTACTATTAAATTTGAAAATTCGGTGCAAATTTACTACTTTTTCCTTATAATCGTGCAAAATATCAGAAGTTTTTTCTACCAAAAAGTAAGAATTTACCATTCTCTAACATTCTATCGTGCTCCGAGCCACAAGAATATGAGTCCGAGTATGACAAGGAAGAGGTCCACAAACTTCGACTTGAGGTTCTTCTCATGGAAGAGCAAAGCACCAAAAAGGAAGCTGACAACCACACTGGCGCGGCGCACCATACTGACGATGGAAATCATCGCTCCGTCAATACTCAATGCGTAGAAATATACAAAGTCTGCCACTGAAAGGAAAATACTGACGAGCACGATGGACCAGCGCCATCGGAAAGGCGTCGTCTTCTTGTGGGTAGGCCACCAGAGCAGGAGAAGCATTGCGCCCATAATGAAAGCCTGATAGACATTATACCATGACTGCACGTCCATCTTGTTAAGACCTACACCTCCACTTGAGGGCGGTGCCATCAAATACTTGTCATACAGTCCGCTAAGAGCACCAAGCACTGCAGCGCCTGCAATGGCGAATATCCACTTGTTATGCTTGAAGTCAATTCCCTCCTTCTTGCTCGTGCGGCTGAGCATAAAGTAACTCACCACCGCCAGTCCTACACCTATCCACTGGAACGTGTTCAGCTTTTCACCGAAGATAAGCAAGGCTCCCACAAGCACAAGAATCGGGCGAGTGGCATTGATAGGTCCATATATAGTAAGAGGAATATGCTTCATGCCAAAGTAAGCGAGAAGCCACGATGAAAGAACTATCAGGCTCTTGAGCAGAATGTACTTATGGACATCCCACCCTACTACAGGAACATAGAACATAGTGCCGTCGAGAACTCCTGTCGTAGCGGACAAAACGATGAACGGCAGAAAGATGAACGAGCAGAAAAGAGTATTGAAAAACAATACGGGAAGAACGGCATTGCCATCCAAAGCCTGTTTCTTGAATACGTCATAAAATCCCAGCAAAGCCGCTGAAGTGAATGCTAAAAGTAACCAAACCATAGTTTTTGTTCTTTGATTTCAATTTGCGATGCAGAATCTTGCACACGCTTATCAGTTATCCCGAATGACAAAGCGCAGCGTGTTTCTACATTATTATATTGTATGTTCTCGTTTATATACTATTAGACCAGAGGAAGGTTCAGTATATCACTTCCTCCAGAAACAGGGCATTGCCTGGCATGCTCTCACCGGCACGGGTCCTTTTCTTCCCCTCTATGACCGCACGGAAATCATCAAGAGACATCTTTCCACGTCCGACCTCAACGAGGGTTCCCACTATCGCGCGGACCATATTGCGGAGAAAGCGGTTTGCCGTCACGCGGAAATACCATGAGCCATCAGACTGATGCACCCACCCGGCCTCTGAAATCGTGCAAATAGTGGTCTTGACATCAGTATGCGACTTGCAGAAACAAGCGAAATCGTCATATTCCATCATTACTTTAGCCGCCGCATTCATCGCATTGAAATCCAGAGAGAAATGGCATTCGTACGAGTAGGCTCGCTTGAACGGGTCCTTGCGCTCATGAAGATAATAATGATAGGTGCGGCTGAGAGCCGAAAAACGTGCATGAAGATCATCATCCACACGCTCTATTCTCTGTATGCTGATGTCTGGCGGAAGCATCCTGTTGAGCTTGTAAGCCAGTTGAGTTCCGTTCATCTCAATAGAACACCCTTCTCCCCTATCCGGATTGCCGGCGACCAGATCAGCAGACACCTTGCTCATTTCTTCTGCGCCAATATCAAAATGCGCAGCCATGTGGCGGGCATGGACTTCCGCATCCGTCCTTCCTGCACCTATTATATCAATAGGAGTGCGCAGAATGACGGAGAGGCAACGCTCTATTTCTCCCTCGACAGAGATGCCGTTAGGCTGTATCTGCCAGCCGTGAAAACGCGTGCCATCGTATGATAAGTGAATAAAATACCTCATTGCGACTGCAAAATTACAAAAAAATATGCGAAACCTTTCTGCAAGTCGCTAAAAATTTGTACCTTTGCACGACAAAATTAAATAAAGAAGTATAAGATAACGAAACAACAAAACAATATAATATGAACATTTCTTACAAATGGCTCAAGGAATACGTTGACTTCAACCTCACTCCAGACGAGGTATGCGCTGCGCTCACAAGCACAGGACTGGAAGTTGATGCCCTTGAAGAAGTGCAGGCTATCAAGGGTGGTCTGCAGGGATCGTATGTGGGTGAGGTGCTCACCTGCGAGGTACACCCAAACTCAGACCACATGCACATCACAACAGTGAACATCGGCAAGGAGACACCTTCACAGATAGTTTGCGGTGCGCCTAACGTGGCTGCCGGACAGAAGGTAATCGTAGCCGACCTCGGATGCACGCTTTATGACGGCGACAAGGAATTTGTCATCAAGAAATCAAAGCTCCGCGGTGTGGAAAGTTGCGGAATGATCTGCGCTGAGGACGAAATCGGCGTAGGAACAGACCACAACGGCATCATCGTGCTTCCTGCGGATGCTCCTGTAGGACAGCCTGCTGCGGAATACTATCATCTCGAAAGCGACTGGCTCATCGAAATTGACATTACGGCAAACCGCGCTGACGCCCTCTCTCATTACGGTGTAGCTCGCGACCTCTATGCTTGGCTCAAGCGCAACGGTTACGAGACAAGTCTCCACCGTCCTGACTGTGAAGCGTTCCATGTGGATGACAATTCCCTGCCTATCGACGTGGAAATCAAAAACACAGAGGCTTGCAAACGCTATGCCTGCGTAAGCATCACTGGATGCGAAGTCAAGGAGTCACCGGAATGGCTCAAGGAAAAGCTGAACGTAATCGGTCTGCGTCCTATCAACAACATCGTGGACATCACAAACTATGTCATGATGGCTTACGGCCAACCGCTCCACTGCTTCGATGCAGACATGGTGAAGGGACACAAGATTGTGGTAAAGGATGAGAATGCGGGCCTTCCTTTCGTCACCCTTGATGGTGAGGAGCACACTCTCGGTGAGCACGACCTCGCTATCTGTAATGCTGAAGAACCTATGTGTATCGCTGGCGTATTCGGCGGCAAAGGCTCCGGTACATACGAGACAACCAAGAACGTAGTGCTCGAATCCGCATATTTCCACCCTACCTGGATAAGAAAGTCAGCTCGTCGTCACGGTCTCAGCACAGACGCAAGTTTCCGTTTCGAGCGTGGCATCGACCCTAACGGCACAATATATGCCTTGAAACAGGCTGCAATACTCTGTCAGCAACTCGCTTGCGGCAAGGTTTCCATGGAGATTCGCGATGAATATCCTAACCCTATTGCAAATCCGGAAATGCGTCTGGAGTATGCTTACGTCAACAACCTTATCGGTAAGGAAATCGGAAACGAGATGATAAAGAACATCCTCACCTCTCTTGAAATCGAGATAAAGGCTGAAGATGCTGAAGGTCTTGAGATTTCCGTTCCTGCTTACCGCGTAGATGTTCAGCGTCCATGCGACGTTGTAGAGGACATCCTTCGCATATACGGATATAATAATGTGGAGATTCCTACCCAGCTCAAGTCTTCTCTCGTAATCAAGGACTTCGAGGACCAGCGTCATAAGTTGTCAAATCTCGTGGCTGAACAGCTTGTAGGAGCCGGATTCAATGAAATCCTCAACAACTCTCTTACCAAGGGTGCTTACTACGAAGGTCTCAACAGTTATCCTGCTGACAAATGCGTAAGAATCCTCAATCCTCTGAGTTCTGACCTCAACGTGATGCGTCAGTCCCTCCTCTTCGGTGGTCTTGAGAGCATCATGCGCAATGCTAACCGCAAGAACCCAAATCTCCATTTCTTCGAGTTCGGCAACTGCTACGAGCATGATGAAGCAAAGCGCAACGACGAGAAGCCTATGCAGGCTTACAAGGAGGAAAACCACCTCGGACTCTGGATTACCGGTAAGCGCATCGAAGGTTCATGGCTCCATGCTGACGAAGATACAAGTTTCTACGAGTTGAAGTCTTATGTCGATATCATCCTCCGCAGAATTGGTATTCCGCAGGGTATGCTCGTGGTTTCAAAGTCACAGAATGACATTTTCTCCGCAGGTCTTACCATCAAGAACCGTGGAGGAAAGGTCTTCGTGGAGATGGGTATCGTAAGCAAGAAACTGCAGCACAACGCTGACATTGACCGTGAAGTGTATTTTGCAGACATCAACTGGACACTCGTCACAAAGGCTGTCAAGAATGCGACTGTGGATTTCCATGAGATTTCCAAGTTCCCCGCTGTAAGCCGCGACCTCGCCCTGCTGATTGACAAGAACGTGGAATTTGCACAGATTGAGCAGATCGCGCGTCAGACAGAGAAGAAGATTCTCAAGAATGTCGAGCTCTTTGACGTCTATGAAGGCAAGAACCTCCCTGAAGGCAAGAAGTCTTACGCCGTAAACTTCATTCTCCAGGACGACCAGAAGACTCTCAATGACAAGCAGATTGAGGCTATAATGAACAAGCTCATCAATAATCTCAAGAAGCAACTCGGTGCTGAATTGAGATAAAACCGCAAGCATAGCGTTGGCACTCTCTATTTCTTGATAGGGAGTGCCGACTGCGTTGACGGAAAAACGAATCCGTATGCCAGTCCATATTATTTCTGAACTGGCAGCAGATGCACATCTTTCACAGAATAAACTTCAAATAACAACAATCAAAATAAAACCATAAAACAAAAACAAAACAATGGGAAGAGCATTTGAATACCGCAAGGCCACCAAGTTGAAGCGTTGGGGCCACATGGCTAAGACTTTCACTCGTCTGGGCAAGCAGATTGCAATCGCAGTACAAAGTGGCGGTCCTGAACCTGAAAACAACCCTACTCTCCGTTCCATCATTGCTACATGTAAGCGTGAGAACATGCCTAAGGACAACATCGAACGCGCTATCAAGAACGCTATGGGCAAGGACAAGAGTGCATACAAGGAGGTAACTTATGAAGGATATGGCCCTCATGGAGTTGCTGTTTTCGTGGATACCCTCACCGACAACACCACCCGCACAGTTGCTGACGTACGCTCTATCTTCAACAAGTTCTCCGGAAACCTCGGTACTACTGGTTCCCTCGCTTTCCTCTTCGACCACAAGTGCGTGTTCACATTCAAGAAGAAAGACGGCGTAGATATGGACGACCTCATCCTTGAGCTCATCGATTTCAACGTAGATGACGAATACGATGAAAACTTCGACGAGGAGAAGGACGAGACAACCATCACCATTTACGGTGATCCTAAGTCATACGCTCAGATTCAGAACTATCTTGAGGAGCAGGGCTTCGAGGAAATCGGCGGTGAGTTCACTTACATCCCTAACGACCTTAAGGACGTTGACGAAGAGCAGCGCGCTACTATCGACAAGATGGTGGAGAAGCTTGAGGAGTTTGATGACGTGCAGAATGTTTACACCAACATGAAGCCTGAGGACATAGAAGAATAAATGTTCTCAATATTTTGAATGGCATTCACTTTTTCATTCTTATGAAAGAAATAGTTTACGAAACGAAAGGCACGTGCTCAAAGGCCATCCGCATTGTCCTTGATGATGAGCAAAAGATAGAGGAAGTGGAATTCTTCGGTGGCTGCGACGGCAACACAAAAGGCATTTCCACTCTCGTGCGTGGCATGAAAGCTGAAGACGTGATAAAGAAATTACGCGGCATCCGTTGCGGATACAAGGCTACTTCATGCCCTGACCAGCTGGCTCAAGCATTGGAAAAGATGTAAGGGAAAGCATTATTTGCCCACATAACATAAAGTAGGGAGAAAACAGACAAATGGTTTTCTTCCTACTTTTCTTATGCCGGAGCATATCTATTGCAAAGCAAAAAGCCAGCTTGCGGCAAGGCAAACTGGCTATCCGTCTATTCCACGTATTTCAATTTGGCTACAATAACGCGAATCACCTGGTCGTCAGAATCATTTGCGACCTTGGCAATGTGCCAGTCGCCCGGGAAGAAAATGAAGAATTCATCCGGCTTGCTGTCGTAAAAGCGAGCGCGGTTTACATCATAATCATAATGGATTACGTCAGGACGGTATTTGCAGTTCGGTGTTGAAGTCTCATGATCTATCACTCCGAATCGCTCAACGCCCTTGACCACGAGCATGAAATCCACGGTATGATAATGGCTTTCAGAGCGTCGTTTCGCAAGCGGTTCGTTCTTCGAATCTTCCACGCTCACCTTTATCTCCGTTCCTTCTATCATGTGCTTTCCGGCAGGAATAGCGAGAAGGTCCGTTTCCTGAAGCCATTTGAAGAGAGCTTTCCATTCCGCCTCGTTCTTCTGATACTGAGTATAAAAATCCGCAGCATTGACACTGAAGTGAGGTGTTGCCTTTCTGAACGGTCCGCGCCATTTCTTTGAATTCTTCTTCCACTTGACAGCGCGCTTCACGAGTGCCTTGTCTGCAAACTCCTTTGTGTAACATCCCTTGCTTTCTGCATTCTGAGCCAACGATGACAGAGAAATCATCACCGCGGCAATAAAAGTCAATATCTTTCTCATTGTAGTTAGTTTTAATGGTTGCAAAATTACTCATATAATCCCAATTAACCAATATTTTAGCATGGTTTTTCAAGAATATTTCGTATCTTTGCACGCAAATATATAAATAAGGTGTAACAATATGGATTCTATCATAAAATATTTCCCAACGATTACAGACGAACAACGCTGTCAATACGAACAACTGTTCGAACTATACAAGGACTGGAACTCGAAGATAAACGTCATTTCACGTAAGGACATCGACAATCTCTATGAGCATCACGTGCTCCATTCGCTTGCCATTGCGAAGGCATTGCGCTTCAAGGAAGGCACAAAGATTATGGACTTCGGCTGTGGTGGCGGTTTTCCGGGTATCCCTCTCGCCATCATGTTCCCGGAATGCCAGTTCAAGCTCATTGATGGCACCGGCAAGAAGATTCGCGTCTGCCAGGAGGTAGCTTCCGCTATAGGGCTGAAGAATGTCGTTGCAGAGCATCTTCGTGGCGAGGATGAGAAAGGAAAATTCGACTTCATCGTGTCAAGAGCGGTGATGCCACTGCCTGATATGGTGAAGATAGTGCGCAAGAATGTATCTAAAGAGCAGCGCAACGCAATGCCAAACGGAATCTTCTGCCTGAAAGGAGGAAACCTGCATTCTGAAATCCATCCATTCAGGAACATCGTGGAGCAGACGGATCTGTCGTCTTTCTTCAAGGAAGAATGGTTTAAGGAGAAGCATCTCATCTATCTTCCTATCTGATCCTCACGAATTATCAAGTCGCCTTCAACTAAAAAATACAATACAATGCTCAACATACAAAGATTTGAAGTCAATCCTATCCAGGAGAATTGCTATGTGATAAGCGATGAAACAAAGGAATGTGCCATCGTGGATTGCGGAGCATTCTATCCTGAAGAACTGCAGGCAATATATAATTATATTCTGGAAAACGGTCTGAAACCTGTATTATGCCTCCTCACTCATGCTCATCTTGACCATGTGTTCGGAGTTAAAGGCATCTGCGACCGTTATGATCTGAAGCCTGTGCTCTGCAAGAAAGACGAAGAATTATATCTCAATTTCCACAACCAGCTCAAGTCTTTCCACATGCCGGACGTGGATTACGACTTGCCAGACTTAGGCTCTTTCGTGAAAGACGGGGACAAATTGGCTTTTGGCAGCCACACCTTCAATGTGATTGCAACCCCTGGACACACAAAGGGAAGCGTGTTCTATTATTGTCCTGACGAAAAAGTTGCATTCTCAGGCGACACACTTTTCAAGGGCAGCATCGGCAGAACTGACCTTCCAGGAGGATCCATGTTCCAGATTATCCAGTCTCTCAGGATGGTTACGCAGTTCCCTGATGACGTGGTGATTCTGCCTGGCCATGGCGACAAGACGACTATCGGACTGGAACTTGCGTCCAACCCTTATCTTGACCGATAGATGAAGGCTGAGAAAATCATACTTGGCATCGACCCGGGAACCAACGTGATGGGCTATGGAGTCATCAAAGCGAAAGGACAGCAGGCTGAGATAGTAGCCATGGGAGTGATAGATATGCGAAAAGAGTCTGACCCATATCTGCGACTCGGACACATCTTCGAGCGTGTCACCGGCATTATAGACTCCTACCTGCCTGACGAAATGGCTATCGAGGCACCGTTCTTCGGCAAGAATGTGCAGTCCATGCTGAAGCTTGGCAGGGCGCAAGGCGTCGCCATCGCTGCGGCTATCCACCACAGCGTGCCAATCCATGAATACGCTCCGCTGAAAATTAAAATGGCGATTACAGGCAACGGACAGGCTTCAAAGGAGCAAGTGGCTGGAATGCTTCAGCGCATACTGCATCTCAGCAATGATGAAATGCCCAAGTTTATGGATGCCACCGATGCTCTCGGAGCCGCTTACTGCCATTTCATGCAGATGAATCGACCTGAGACTGGAGCACATTACAGCAGTTGGAAGGACTTTGCCACAAAGAACCAAAAGCGCGTGAACGGCAAGGAAGATAACAGAAAAGACACAAATAATAGCGGGCAACGCAAGCTCTCTCCACAAGAGCAACTGCTCGCCGCACTTAAAAAGAAATAAACAATGCAAAAGATTATCGAGATAACACAAGGCGTAACACGAATGCCGGAATGGAGAATGGCAGAGCCTGTTGACTTCTCTCTCAATGAAAAGGAACACATCGCAATCATAGGTGACAATGCCGCTGGCAAGACCATGCTCGTGGATATCATCACAGGGAGCCACCCTCTCCTGATGAAGGATGTGGCTTACGATTTTTCCCCAAAGACAAGCAGACTCGCATCCGACAATATCAAGTACATCACTTTCCGTGACTGCTACGGTGGAGACAGTGACCGCAACTACTATCTCCAGCAGAGATGGAACCAGCATGATATTGATGAGAGCACTCCGACTGTAGGAAGCCTGCTCGATGACGCTTACCGCATGAATGGTGAAGACACCGAAGAGCGATGCGCCCTGCGTGAACATCTCTACGACATCTTCAATCTACGTTATCTCCTTGACAAATATATCATATTCCTTTCATCTGGCGAACTGCGTAAATTCCAGCTTGCCAAGGTGCTTATGGCTGACCCGCGTGTGCTGATTATGGACAATCCGTTCATCGGTCTTGACAAGGAGACGCGCCAACAGCTGCGTGAACTTCTCGAAAGAATTTCCGAAGAGCGCAATCTTCAGATCATTCTCGTACTGGCAAAGGATGAAGATATCCCTCATTTCATTACCCACATCGTGAGGGTTGAGAAAATGAAGGTAATGCCAAAACTTACCCGTACTGATTATCTTGCGATGAAATCGGAGCATAACGGGGCAGGAAATTCCGAGTGGCATCTCAGCGACGAGGCGAAGAAAACCATCCTGTCACTCCCCTACTCCGACAATGAATACCACACAAACGAGGTGGTGAACATGAAGAATGTCTCCATACAGTATGGTGACCGCATTATCCTCAAGAGCCTCGACTGGATAGTACGAAACGGCGAGAGATGGGCTTTGAGCGGACAGAACGGTGCAGGAAAGAGCACATTGCTTAGCCTTGTCTGTGCTGACAACCCACAGTCATACGCCTGTGACATCGTTCTCTTCGACAGAAAACGTGGCTCCGGCGAAGCTATATGGGACATAAAGAAACACATAGGCTATGTATCTCCGGAAATGCACCGCGCTTACAACCGTGACATGCCGGCAATAAGAATCGTCGCAAGCGGTCTGAAAGACTCCGTGGGTCTTTATGTCAAGCCTTCAGAACATGACTATGAGCAATGCCGTATCTGGATGAAGATATTCGGAATAGAGCATCTTGCGGAAAAGACATTCCTGAAATTGTCAAGCGGCGAGCAACGTCTCATTCTCCTTGCCAGGGCTTTCGTCAAAGACCCGGAACTGCTGATTCTCGACGAACCTCTCCATGGTCTCGATGCAAAGCACGGAGAAATCGTAAAGGAAATCATCGATTCGTTCTGCCAAAGGAGAAACAAGACGCTCATCATGGTGACCCATTACAAGGAAAACCTTCCGCAATGCATCACCAATACCATATTCCTGAAAAAGAACGTATAGGCAGAACATCATGGCTGGAGGTCAATAAAATGACTGCACATTGGCCTCCAGCCAATATAAAACAAAAAAAATCCAATCAGTAACGGAATGACGTACTCCACGTCCCGCGTTTTACCGACATACTTTAACCACATAAACCACAACCAGAATACCAAATGAAAAAAATTCTAATTGCCACAGTTATCCTGTTGACATCAATGCTGTCTCAACCTTGTTTCTCACAAGCTAAACGGGAATTCAGAGGTGCATGGATACAATGTGTAAACGGACAGTTCCTGGGTATGGGAACGAAAAGGATGCAGGAAACCCTCATATACCAGCTCAATGAACTGCAGAAAGACGGTGTAAACGCCATTATATTCCAGGTCCGTCCTGAGTGCGACGCCCTTTACCAAAGTTCGCTCGAACCCTGGAGCCGTTTTCTGACTGGCGTACAGGGACAAGCGCCTGCGCCATATTGGGACCCCCTGCAATGGATGATTACCGAATGTCACAAACGCGGCATGGAACTTCATGCCTGGATAAACCCTTTCCGCGCCAAGACGAAGAACACCAACAGTCTCGCTTCCACGCACATCGCCGTGAGAAATCCTAACTCCGTCTTCCAATACGATGGACTGTACATCCTCAATCCTGCATATCAGAGCAACAGAACTTATATATGCAAAGTGGCGGCAGACATTCTCAGACGTTACGACGTGGACGGCTTCCACATCGACGATTATTTCTATCCTTACCCAGCTGCCGGACAAGTAATCCCTGACAGCAAGGATTTCGCTGCCAACAGCAATGGAATCAGGAATATCGGCGACTGGCGACGCTACAACGTCAACCAATTTATCCAACAGCTTCACGACACTATCCGCGCAGTAAAGCCTTGGGTGAAGTTTGGCGTGTCTCCATTCGGCATTTACAGAAACAAGAAGAGTGACCCGAAAATGGGTTCAAACACCAACGGACTGCAGAATTATGACGACCTTTATGCTGACGTTCTGCTTTGGATCAACAATGGCTGGATAGACTATTGCGTACCGCAAATCTACTGGGAAATAGGCAATAAAGCCGCAGATTACGAGACTCTCATCCATTGGTGGGACAGATATGCCGGTAAGCGCCCTCTGTTTATTGGCGAGGACATTGAGCGAACAGCAAAGTTTGCAGACCGCCACAATCCCAACAAAAACCAGATGGAAGCCAAATACCTTCTGCATGACCAGATGCGTCATGTGCAGGGCACAGTCCTGTGGTATGCCAAAGCAGCCGTTGACAATACCGGTAATTACGGCACCATGCTCCGCAACAGGTATTGGCGCACGCCAGCCCTCCAACCCCTTATGCCGTTCATCGATGACAAGGCTCCCAAGAAACCTAAGAAAATCAAGCCGATATGGACTGCCGACGGCTACATTCTCTTCTGGCAAGCGCCAAAGGGCAAGGGATGGAAAGATGCGCCACACAAGTATGTGGTCTATCGTTTCGCGAAGGGAGAAAAGGTGGATATCGACAATCCGAGCCATATCGTACTCACCACATACAATACCTACTGCTCTCTCCCATACGAGAATGGCATGACCAAATACACCTATGTAGTCACAGCTCTTGACCGGATGAGCAACGAAAGCGCACCGGTAAAGAAAAAAGTCAAGTTGTAATAATGTGCTAAAAGTGTTTGTTATCGCACACTTGATATTGATGAAAGTCAAATAAATACCACTTTTTCATATATTTAGATAATGTTCTGTTTAAGAAAATCAAATAAATTCTTATCTTTGCATTGACAAATAAGGATTAAAAAGATTACTTAGGAAGAAATCAATTCATCAAAGCATAAATATTATGGCAGAAACAACAACAAAGAAGGCTACAGCAACAAAGAAAGCTGCTGCTCCTAAAAAGGCTTGCGCTACTAAGAAGACATGCGCTACTAAGAAGGCTGTTAAGTCAACAATCGACATTACAGAATATAATATCGGTTTCAGAGCTGGTGACGTTTATCAGGCTATCGCTAAGGCAGAGAATGGTCTCGCAGTGGCAGATATTGCCAAGGTAGCAGGCATCTCTACCGAAGAGGTTTATCTCGGTCTCGGATGGCTTCTCAAAGAAGGCAAGGTGGCAGGCGTCAACGATGTCGTAGTCCTCAAGTAAAATGTCTTGACGCATAATAATGAATGACGGCAATGGCAATCATTCATCAATCTTAATATACAATAAAAGGAATGCCCTTCATCGGACATTCCTTTTATTTTTGCAGCGGCTCGGACTCATACGGTATGATTGTTGTCTGGTTGTCTGGTTGCTTAGTAGTTTTGTGGTTTAGTGGTCTGGATGTTTTATGGTTTTGTTGTTTTGTGATTTTGTTTTTTGTAGTAATCTCCTGTAATATGGACAATCACCGAAATCGCACAACAACTAAAGCCCATAACACCAAAATCCATTGGTTTTTCATCCCCATTTCTCATGAACATGAAAGCTCATAGCCTGTTTTTTAATGCGGAATTCATGATTTTAGAATGCGGATATTAGGCTCAAAAGCGTTGTACAGCAATGCGATGAACACTATTTTTGTGTCATTTTCCCATATTTTGATGTCGTCTTTCCCTGTTGTTCATGTTGCCTTTCCCTATTTTTCATGTTATCTTTTTCTATTTTTCCCTTATATTTATCTATTGATATTTTATCACATTGCGCAAAATGTCAATATTTTAACAAATGAAATCCACGCCAGAAATTCCGTCCGCAAATATGCGATTCTCGCTGATTTTGCAATCGTCTGAGGGTCAAAGCATTGTAAAATCCAGCGTAAAAAAATGGCATTTTATGGGCGGAAAAGGGCGGAAAATCGGGGGTAATAGCATAGATATTGGGAGGTAATAACTTAGTTTTCAGAGGGTAAAAGCATAGATATTGCAATGCAATGTCTTAGCTATTGCACGCGCGGAGGAATTATACCGCATTTTCCTCTCTTTTTCTTCTTCTGAAAGCATTGAGTTAACATATTTTCAAGTTGTCGCCACGGAGGGTTTTCTTCTTGGCTTTAACGGTTGTGAAAAAGGCTTAACGTACCGCGTATCATGTATCAGATACGTTTTAGAGGGTGGGGTATGAGTGGTAATTTATTTAATAATATATATTATACTTAATATATATATTATTAGCAAAAAGGTAGAGGGGGAGGGGTGTCTAAAACGTATCTGATACATGATACGCGATACATTTACGAATAATTCCTTTGGTGGTTATCAATTTATTTACTACCTTTGCAGAAGATAAAGGAAACCTAAACGGAATTACAATACAAACTAAACTCTAAACGAAAGAATATCAATGGCTACAAGAAGGCGACTACCGAGCTTCCTTTCCACGCAGAATGCAATGTGTGGCGGTGCGCCACAGGTCTCTCATTGCCATCGTTGTGCTGACGATGGCTCTCGCTTCGTGCGCCACACAGAGGAAATCCGAATTACGGGTGTACGACAAGGTGGGCACAGAACAGCTTCAACACTGAAGACAACGACATCTTACTGTTAGAGGGTGAAGTATAGCTATTCGGTTCTTTTCTTGCTTGTCAACCACATTTTGCCGACCGCATCCCACATAATAGCCGACACGATGCGATTTTTCCGCATTTTCAGGTGATTCTGACAGTGTTCGCACCTTTTGACTATAAAATCTTGTCCGAACGATTTTAACGCCTCAGAGAGCGTTTTTCTGATTGTCGCTTCCATTGGCCCGTGATGAAATAAAATATCAACAAACAAAAACAACAAAAAAAATATTTTTATCCGTTTTTTTTGACTTGTTTTTATCTGTTGGTATTTTTAAGGATGAAGGGTACTGTTTTCCAGATTTATAGATAATAGGAAATGGATAAAAGGTAATAGAAGATTACATTTTCTACTTATAGTTTCTTACTATGAGTTTATCTCAAGCGATTCAGAGACCTCCTATTTCTTATTTCCTATTCCCTCTTGTGGGTTACTCTCGCATTACTGTTACTTGTTTGCGAAACGTTTAGCCTGCTCTGCGATGAGCTCCTTGTCGTCGAAATAATCTATACGCATTGCGTGGCGCACTTCTTCGAGAGTCTTGATACCGACCTCACGAGCCGCTTCTGTGCCTTTCTTCAGGATTTCATACACTCCAGGAATATCCTTTTCGTATTCAGCACGGCGCTGGCGCATTGGTTCCAGACGGTCGTTGAGCACATTGAGAAGGAATTTTTTGCATGTTCCATCGCCAAGGCCGCCTCGGCAATAATGCTCCTTCATCTCATCAAGATTCTTGTAATCAGGCAGGAACTTCTCGAAATCGCTGTCAAGGCAGAAAGCGTCGAGATACACGAAAACGGTGTTCTGATACTGGTGTTCGTTTCCTTCCTCGTCAGTATAAGTGCCCTGGAGATGACCAGAATCGTCGATGTTGAGATGAAGAGGGTCGGTAAACATCGAGTTGACCTTCTTCTTCAAGTCCTTAGGAGAATCTGAAAGATAGATACAGTTGCCCAAAGACTTTGACATCTTTGCCTTGCCGTCAGTGCCAGGGAGTCGGAGGCAGGCTGCATTTTCCGGAAGGAGAATCTTAGGCTCTATGAGAGTTTCGCCATAGACGTGGTTGAAACGGCGTACAATCTCGTTCGTCTGTTCAAGCATAGGTTTCTGGTCTTCACCTACAGGCACGGTGGTAGCCTTGAAGAGGGTGATGTCAGCAGCCTGGGAAATAGGATAGCAGAAGAATCCTGTTGGCGTTCCTCCTTCAAATTTGCGCATCTCCAGTTCGGTCTTCACAGTAGGATTACGCTGAAGGCGCTGAACGGACACGAGGTTCATATAATAGAAAGTGAGCTCTGTCAACTCAGGAACAGCAGATTGGATGAATATATTACACTTTTCCGGATCAAGGCCAGCAGCAAGATAATCAAGTGCAACCTCAATTACATTCTGACGAATCTTTTCCGGATTATCAGCATTATCAGTTAAAGCCTGTGCATCGGCAATCATGATGAAAATCTTATCGAACTCACCAGAGTTTTGAAGTTCAACACGACGGCGAAGCGAACCCACATAGTGTCCGATATGAAGTTTGCCAGTAGGACGGTCACCTGTAAGAATAATCTTTTCCATTGCAATATTTATAGTTTAAGTATTTGAATTGTTTGTGGTTGGTTTATTGTTGCATTTCAACGATTTGGGCAATTCTCTTAAAGAGAAAAATGGACGTGTAATACGAGGGTAAAATAGCGAAAAAAGGAGGTGTCACAAGAGTTATATACAGGATTACTCACCGTATGGAAACGGACTCCAGGACTAATCACTTTTTCCTTTTCTTTAATTTGAGTTCTGGAATCTTTATGGTCTGGCCTTCGGAAACCTGTGTTATTCCGCCATTATATGCTTCCACATAGCATTCCATTCCTTCACCGAGGTAGGTCTTTGAGATGGACTTGATGGTCTGACCAGCACGCACCTTCACTGTCTTTGCCGTGCCGACGATTGTGTAGGCACCGGTCTTTACTCTCGGATCGGAATCATATTTGCCATTAGCGACAGAATGGTCAGAAGTGACGGGTGTCTCTTTCGCTTCATCTTTTCTGGTTTCGGTAGGCGAAGCGACAGAGGAAGGAGCGGAATCATCTTCTTTTTCCTTTACATTCGTTTTCTGTCCAACAAGTTTTTTCACTGTGGAATCAGGCGAATTTGCCGTGTCGTTCTGACTGTTCAGAGCATCGCTGTCCACATATTCTGCAGGCTGGACAATGTCATTTGTCTTGGTTTTATCCAATCCGAGCCAGTTGTTCGTGGCACAGAGATAACCTATCACGAATGCGATTCCTGCAATAAGAATATTGATGACTATCGCATAGAGAAGGAACACCTTCCTGCAACTGTTGTCATTATCATAATTGTCATCATCCACATAAGAATCGTTGTTTTCCTCATGGTGAGGTTCTTCATGATCAGCCCTGCTGATTTCTGAGGGCTTGACAAGCGGTTCACCAGTCAATACCTTTGCTTCTATGCTCTCTACCTTATGAGGAGGAGTGGCATTTCCAATATCTTCTGCACATTCTTCCGCTTCCTGCTGCCGCTGGGAGACAGACTCCAAAACCGTATTCTCATCTTTCGGATTCCCGGAAACATCGTCTGCCGTTATTACGTTCTCAACATCATCCGGAACCTTTGCCACGGATTCATGATTACCACGTACTTCCTTATGCTCATTTGGCGATACCTGTCCAGAAATGCTTTCCTGCTCAGCTGTCGTCTGCACGGCGGCATCGTCTTTCTGACTATCAGCAACAGACCGGGCATCATCAGGCACATTCAATGCGATGACCTTGGCTTCTAATGGCTCTTGCGTCTGAGATTCAGTGGCAGGAGAAAGATTTGCCTCTATATGCTTTTCCGTCTCCACCTCTTCAGAATTGGACTCGTCAGCTAAAGGCATATCATCAAAATTCACATCGTCAGCCAAAACGACTGTATCAAACTGGGCGAAAGGTTTGTTGACGATATCTCTCATGACAGCGTCAGGCGTGAAAGAAATCTTGTCATGCCCGGAGATAACTACCCTCTCACCGGTATTGATATTGACACTTTCACGATCACGCACAGCAGTGACCTTGAAAGTACCAAAGCCTTTGATCTTAACCTGACGATCGTTTCTGAGACCTTCAAGTATCGTTTCAACGAAAGCAGAGACAAAAAGGTCTGCATCGCGTTGCTTCAGTTCATGTTTCTGAACCAGTATTTTTGCAATATCCTTGAGTGTTGACATTTTGTAGATAATGATGGAGAGATGTAAGTGGATGCTTGTGCTGTTGAAACCAGGAATTCAGTCTGATGTGACAATGTAATGCTATTCCTGATTGTTCAGACTATCTTTCACAGAACTTAGAGGCTTGAAATTGACGACAAGCTTTGGGGGGACAAGCATTCTCTGTCCGGTTCCAGGATTATTGATGACCCTTTCCAATCGTTTCTTCACGTCAAAAGAGCCGAGACGCGCAATTGTCACAGTCTCTCCAGCAGTCAAAAGTTCGATGACGGCATTGACAGAAGTGCGGACCATCCGCTGCGTGTCGTCAGTCTTGTAGCCTGTGCGTTTGGAAAGCGATGATATAAATTCCTTATTGTTCATTCTTTGTATGTAGATTGGAATGTGTTCCTATTTGTTATTATGAAAGAGAAGACATGTCTGGGTTAGAATTTGCTCAATGAAATCACCTCACCGTAAAGGTCGAATTCTTCCGCTCCGGTAATCTTCACATCGTAGAAACAGCCTCGTCTGAGTCTGCGGTCTGCAACTGGGATTAGAACTTCCGGATCCACTTCTGGCGAGCAGAACTCGGTTCTTCCAATGTTATAATCTCCTTCTCTGCGGTCAATGATCACGCGGAGGGTCTTCCCTATCTTCTCTGCCTCAATCTCAGCAGAGATGGCTTGCTGAATCCTCATGAGCTTGCTTAATCGGGCATCCTTAACATCCTGAGGCACATCATCTTCATAATGCTCAGCACTATAAGTGCCTTCCTCCTCCGAATAGGCGAAAGCGCCCATCCTCTCGAATCGGGCCCACTTTACGAATTCCACGAGTTCCTGGAAATCCTCGTCCGTCTCTCCAGGGAAACCCACCATGAGAGTGGTGCGAAGATGTATTCCTGGCATTGCCTCACGCAGTCTCTCGATGAGATGCATCGTCTCTTCCTTGGTGGTGTTGCGGTGCATTCTGTCAAGCATATGATTGGAAATGTGCTGCAAAGCAATGTCGAGATACTTGCAGACATTGTCGTGACGACGCATCACGTCGAGCAATTCGAAAGGAAACTGGTTAGGATAAGCATAATGCAAGCGAATCCATCTGACGCCCTTAATCTGCGCCATTTCGTCTATCAGGTCGGCAATATGACGTTTTTCGTCAATGTCCACACCGTAGTAAGTCAACTCCTGAGCGATGACCTGAAATTCCTTGACACCTTCGGAGACCAGATTTCTCACTTCGTCGAGAATTTCCTCCTTCGGCCTGGAGATGTGCTTGCCGGTAATGAGAGGGATGGCACAGTAGGCGCAGTGGCGATTGCATCCCTCACTTATCTTGATATATGAATAATGTGAAGGAGTGGTGTCCATCTTCACCTTGGAGCATTGCGGCTGGATGTCGGATGCTCCAGTTGGCTGTGGCAGGTCATCAAGCAGCTGCTTGTAATTGAACTTGCCGTAATACTTGTCCACCTGCGGAATCTCCTCTTCAAGTTCCTTCTGGTATCTCTGTGAGAGACAACCCATAACATAGAGTCCATTTATCAGGTTAGCCTCACGGGCTTGTGCAAACTCCAGTATCGTATCGATGCTCTCCTGCTTTGCATCCTCTATGAATCCGCAGGTATTTATGACCACATACTCGCCTTCCACGCGCTCTGCATCATGCCTGCATGTGAATCCCTTACGCTGGAACAGACGCATCAGTGACTCGCTGTCAACGAGATTCTTAGAGCATCCGAGGGTTATTATGTTTATTTGATTTTTCTTCATGAACTTTAATGTACCAACTTCTTATGAGTCTATTCGCCGAAAAGGCTGTCAACAAACTGGCGTTTATTGAACAGTTGCAGGTCTTTCATGCCCTCACCGAGTCCGATATACTTTACAGGCACCTTGAGCTGGTCACTGATTCCTACCACGACACCACCCTTGGCAGTGCCGTCCAGCTTTGTGATAGCCATGCTGGAGATGTCTGTGACGGCAGCAAACTGCTTTGCCTGCTCGAAAGCATTCTGTCCGGTAGAGCCATCCAGGACAAGCATCACCTCGTCAGGAGCGTAAGGCATCACCTTTTTCATCACATCCTTGATTTTCTTCAGCTCGTTCATCAGTCCCACCTTATTATGCAGTCTGCCGGCAGTATCTATAAGCACGACATCAGCACCGTTGGCCTTTGCGGAGGAAATGGTGTCAAATGCGACGGACGCAGGGTCGGAACCCATCTGCTGCTTGATGACAGTCACTCCGACACGCTCTCCCCAGATGCACAGCTGTTCGACCGCTGCAGCGCGGAATGTGTCAGCGGCACCAAGGTAAACCTTCTTACCTGCATGCTTGAACTGCCATGCGAGCTTGCCAATTGTCGTGGTCTTCCCCACTCCATTCACTCCGACCACGAGGATGACATACGGTTTATGATCGGAAGGAAGGTCCCAATCATCAAGGTCGTCAGAATGGTTTTCTGCGAGAAGGGCAGCGATTTCATCACGCAATATGCCATTGAGCTCCTTTGTGGAGACATATTTGTCTCTTGCCACACGTTCCTCAATGCGTTGTATAATCTTCAATGTGGTATCTACACC
Source organism: uncultured Prevotella sp. (assembly GCA_934256705.1). Classification (GTDB taxonomy): domain Bacteria; phylum Bacteroidota; class Bacteroidia; order Bacteroidales; family Bacteroidaceae; genus Prevotella. The sequence goes on along the minus strand of CAKQPF010000005.1, from coordinate 74,975 downwards.
GACATCACTTGTAATGAGCACCTCTTCCAGGTCATCGAGTACATCATCATCCACCTTGCTCTTGCCGGCTACGGCACGAGCAATCTTGTCAAACATACTCTGCTTGGTCTTTTCCAGACCTTTGTCTAATGTTTGCTTCTTTTCTTTGTTGAATAAGCCGAAAAATCCCATATTTGTTATTTAGCTCTTGATATTAAGTAAACTTTATGCAAAAGTAAGAAAAAAAAACGACATTTTGCCTTTTATCTTCGAAAAAAGCAATAATTACCCAAAAAGAAATGCACAAACAACTTGTTTTGTGCTATTTTCAGAAGAAAAAGATATGTTAAAACCAAAAATATGCACATTTTATTTTGGAATGTGCAGAAAAGTAAGTACCTTTGCACAGTAATATATAGATTGTGCAAATATAATAGCATGGAACAAATTAAAAGTTTTAATGCGTGCATAGAAGAGAGCATCAATAAATACTGGAATCTGGATGCGCTTACTGATTACAAAGGAGCTACTCTCCAGTATCAGGACGTGGCACGCAAGATAGAGAAACTGCATATCCTCTTTGAAAACTGCGGTCTTCAAAAGGGAGACAAGATTGCTTTATGCGGACGCAATATGAGCAACTGGGCTGTGGCTTTTCTCGCTACATTGACTTACGGCGCTGTGGTCGTACCTATTCTTCATGAGTTTACTCCTGAACAGATACACAACATCGTCAATCATTCCGAGGCGAAACTGCTCTTCGTAGGCGATGTGGTGGCTACACAGATTGACCCTACCAAGATGCCGGAACTTGAAGGCATCATCAATATTCCTGATTATTCGCTCATGCTTTCGCGTACAGAAAAACTGACCTATGCACGCGAACATCTTAATGAATTCTTCGGAAAAAAGTTCCCGAAGTATTTCCGTAAAGAGATGATTGAATACTATAAGGAACAGAGTCCTGACGAACTTGCGCTGATAAACTACACCTCCGGCACCACAGGTTTCTCCAAAGGCGTGATGATACCTTACCGCGCAATATGGAGCAACCTCGACTTTGCCAACCAGGTAATGGAAAAAGTTCTGAAACCAGGAGGACATACCATCAGCATCCTCCCGATGGCGCACATGTACGGAATGGCATTCGAATTCATCGTCGAATTCATGTCTGGTTGCCATGTATTCTATCTCACCCGCATTCCTTCTCCTGCCGTTGTGGCGCAAGCCTTCTCTGACATCAAACCTATCATCATCATTGCCGTGCCTTTGGTAATAGAGAAAATCATCAAGAAGAAGGTATTGCCAAAGCTTGACACTCCTGCGATGAGAATCTTGCTCCGCACTCCTTTCATCTCTCGCAAGGTAAGGGAGAAAATCAAAGCACAGGTGTATAAGGCATTCGGAGGCAGACTCTACGAGATAATCATCGGCGGAGCCGCTTTCAACCAGGAAGTGGAACAGTTTCTCAAGTCCATCGACTTCCCGTTCACTGTGGGATACGGAGCCACGGAATGCGCTCCTATCATCTGTTATAATGACTGGCACGACCACGTGCCGGGCTCTTGTGGCAAAGCAGTGGTTCACATGGAGGTGAAGATTGACTCTCCTGACCCACGGAATGTTCCTGGAGAAATCCTTGCCCACGGAATGAACGTGATGCTCGGATATTTCAAGAACGAGGAAGCCACGGCTGCCGCTCTCGACAAAGAAGGCTGGTATCACACAGGAGACCTTGGCGTAATTGACGAAAAGGGAAATGTTTTCATCAAGGGACGCAGCAAGAACATGCTTCTCGGAGCTAGCGGACAGAACATCTTCCCGGAAGAAATCGAGGATGCACTCAACTCGCTGCCTATGGTAGTCGAGAGTATTGTCGTCCAGCGTGGAGACAAACTTGTCGGTCTGGTTCATCCGGACATGGAAGAAGCGAAAGCCCAGAACATGAATATGGAGCAGATAAAGGCACTCATGGAGCAGAATCGCCAAACGCTCAATGCCACACAGCCTCCATACTGCAAGCTTTCCGCAATGGAAATCCATGAGGAAGAATTTGAGAAAACTCCTAAAAAGAGTATCAAACGTTTCCTTTACTCATAATAATACTGCAAATACAAAATGCAAGAAAGATAGTTTATTTCCAATAAACGAAACAACCAATAACAGAGGACAGAGACGCGCCATTTCGGTACGTCTCTGTTTTTCTTTTCTATTGATGAGAGAGTTTTCGGCTTTTTCAACGAATGAACAAAGATAATAACTGGCAGCCAGAGTGCAGACAGTTGGTTTATGTTGCAAGCAAACCTATTCTTTATCTTCCGATAATACAGGACATTACACTCTTGCCTCCAGACTATCTGCTCATTTTACCTGTTTATCTGATTGTTATTTTCCATACTCTTGAGCCATGAACGTCAAGACTCATTGGCACAAGGCAATCGGAAGAAAGAGTGATGGTCTGCTTCTTTCCGCTCATTAAGTCCTTTGCCTGATATTTATTTTCTGGAATTTCAAGATACTCAAAGGCGTGAGATGGAATGCGAACCTGAACATCTACTGCCTTATCATCAAAGTTTACGACAACAACAAGCAATTCATTTTCTTTCTTGCGCAAGAAAGCGAACTGCTTTTCATTGTTGAAATACTCGGAAGAAGGATTGACATACATAAGGTCATAGAAATCTCCATCGACAGCTTTCTCCTTTCGGGCTATCTGCAAAGTCTTCTCATGGACAGCAAATACATACTTTTCCTCGTCAGTAAGAGCATCTGCATCGGCTCTGCAAAGCGTGTCAAGACTCCAGTAATCGAATATCGTGGATCTGCCATCCTGACCGGAAAAGCCCTCTTTATCCATGCCTTTCTCTCCATATTCCTCTGCTGTATAGAGCATGAAAGGTGAAGATTTCATCAGAACGGAAGCCACCATACCTGGAAGTCCCTTTGTCGCTGAACCGGCAAAGAAGTCGGATGCGATTCGCTGTTCATCGTGATTCTCAAGGAAATAGACCATATTATCCTTGATATCATCCACCGATTGCCAGGCGTTTGTGAGTATATGAGCTGGAGCATTGCCACAGATTACGGCACGCATTGCGTCATACATCCCTACTTTATCATACATCCAGTCAAATCCCGACTGAATATAATTGCGATATTCTGACGGATTATACACCTCTCCCATAAAGATTATATGAGGGAATTGCGCCTTGACTATCGCTGTGGCATAAGCCCAGAAGGCAGCAGGAACCATTTCAGCCATGTCGCAACGGAAGCCATCTATACCCTTTGAAGCCCAGAAAAGAAGGATGTCTGTCATCTTTCTCCATGTGTCTGGCACTGGAGAGAAATATCCGAAGCGTGTCCAATAATCTACACCATAATTCAATTTGACCGTCTCATACCAGTCATTGATGCCAGGATGGTTGTCAAAATGGTCGTTACCAGTAGCTCGTGCAGGGTATTCATCATAAGAACCTTTATCAACAGAAGGTTCAAAATGGCAACCCGGGCAGTAATAGAAATTGTTTTGAGGATTAAATCCCTGGCTTTTATCATCGTTTGCTCCAAGATCCTCCACGCCTTCCGGCTTGCAGATGCTCTTGTATTCACGGGCTACATGATTGGGAACGAAATCGATTATCATCTTCAATCCCGCCATATGGGTACGAGCAACGAGATTATCAAACTCGTCCATACGCTTCTCTACTTTTACTGCGAGGTCGGGATCCACGTCATAATAGTCGCAGATAGCGTAGGGAGAACCAGCCTTTCCCTTTACAACAGTTGCGCTCTGAACAGGAATACCATATTGGGAATAATCAGTTTGAGTAGCATGACGAATAACGCCAGTGTACCAAATATGGGAAACGCCCAATTTCTTGATCGCTTTAAGCGTCCTTATGTCAAAATCACCAAACTTACCTGAACCATTTTCGGCAATCGTGCCCCACTCTTTACGAGTAGTATTACGATTGCCGAAAAGCCTGGTAAATACCTGATAGATAATTACCTTATCTGTCATATATTAAGCTACGCCGTTAGTTGTTATGCCTTCAATGCCCTTGGCAATCTTGCCTATCATGCCCTGAAGCACCTTGCCAGGACCACACTCGGTGAAGTCTGTTGCACCATCTGCAATCATTGCCTGAACTTCATAAGTCCACTTTACTGGTGCTGTGAGCTGAGCGATGAGGTTCTGCTTGATTTCTTCTGCCTTGGTGTGTGCCTTGGCATCAACATTCTGATACACAGGAATCTTAGGGTCAGAGAACTGTGTAGCCTCAATAGCTGCCTGAAGTTCATCCTTTGCAGGCTGCATGAGTGGAGAGTGGAATGCGCCACCTACAGGGAGAGGAAGAGCTCGCTTTGCACCAGCCTCCTTGAGTTTCTCACAAGCAGTGTTGATAGCTTCGATATTTCCGGAGATAACCAACTGACCTGGGCAGTTGTAATTGGCTGGAACGACAATATTGCCTTCACAAGAAACCTCAGCACAAACCTTCTCGATAGTAGCATCATCAAGACCGATGATAGCAGCCATTGTAGATGGAGCGGCCTCGCATGCCTTCTGCATAGCCATAGCACGCTGAGATACAAGCTTCAAGCCATCCTCAAAACTCATTGCGCCAGCTGCTACGAGAGCAGAGAACTCACCGAGAGAGTGACCTGCAACCATCTGAGCGTCAAACTCATCACCGAGACAGATAGCCTTGATGACTGAATGAAGGAAAACAGCAGGCTGAGTTACCTTAGTCTGCTTGAGTTCCTCTGCAGTACCCTCAAACATTATCTTTGTGATTTCGAAGCCAAGGATTTCATTAGCCTTGTCGAAGAGTTCCTTTGCCTTAGGATTTGTATCATAAAGGTCTTTGCCCATTCCTGTGAACTGAGCGCCCTGACCAGGGAAAACGAATGCTTTCATATTTTGTTGTTTTGTTTTTGTTGTTTTATCATTTTGCTGTTGGTATTTGAAAGCGCAATCCAAATATACTGTCAACAAAGAGACGAACAACCAATTACTAATATGCAAAATCCCGATTACCACTACTGACAATCGGGATTATATATAATAAGTCTTTTAAAATTCCGGTAAGAATATTACTCAGCAGACTCTGTAGCAGGAGACTCTTCTACTGGAGCTTCCTCAACAGGAGCTTCAGCACCTTCAGCGCTTACTGTAACAGGAACCTCAACCTTAACTTCCTTGTGGAAGATAACTGTAGCAACGAAATCACCAACAGTCTTGATGTCCTTCATTACAATCTGCTTACGATCAATCTCAAAGCCCTTCTTAGCGAGTTCCTCAGCAACAGTGGCTGCATTTACAGAACCATAGAGCTGACCAGTAGCGCTTACCTTTGCCTCAACAGCAACAGCAACGCCTTCGAGCTTAGCAGCCTCTTTCTGAGCAGCCTCAAGGAGAGCCTGGAGTTTGTGAGCCTGCTGCTTGAGATTCTCAGCAAGAATCTTCTTAGCAGAAGGAGAAGCGATAACGCCCTTACCTGTAGGAATGAGATAGTTACGACCGTAACCGCTCTTTACATTCACGATATCGTTCTTGTATCCAAGACCGATAATATCTTCTTTAAGTATAATTTCCATGTGTAATCCTCCTTTTTAAAATTATTTCATAAGATCGGTTACATAAGGAAGCAACGCAATCTGGCGAGCACGCTTAACAGCCTGTGCCACACGACGCTGATACTTCAAAGATGTACCTGTGATACGACGTGGAAGAATCTTTCCCTGTTCGTTGAGGAACTTCTTGAGGAACTCAGGATCCTTGTAGTCGATATACTTGATACCGCTCTTCTTGAAACGGCAATACTTCTTCTTCTTAGTGTCAATAGAAGGAGCAGTCAAATAACGGATTTCTGATACTTCTGCCATGATTTAAGCCTCCTCTTTTTTAGAAAGTTTGTTACGACGCTTCTCAGCATAAGCAGAAGCATACTTGTCAAGTTTAACAGTCATGAAGCGGATAACCTTCTCGTCACGACGGTAAGAAGTTTCGAGCTTAGCAACTACTGTTGGCTCAGCCTTGAACTCGATAAGGAAATAGAAACCGGAGTTCTTCTTCTCGATAGCGTAAGCCATCTTCTTCATACCCCAACTTTCCTCATTGATGATCTCTGCGCCTTTGTCAGCGAGGACCTTCTTGAACTTTTCAACAGTTTCCTTTGTCTGTTCATCAGACAAAACGGGAGTCAAGATGAAAACTGTTTCGTAATGATTCATCATTGTTTTGTAATGAATTTATTATATTAATAATGTGTAAATTTAACGCATTCCGAAAAATGCGGTGCAAAGGTACTCATTTTTTTTCATTCCTCCAAATATTTCTCTTCTTTTTTATCCAATTGCTTCGTTTTTAAGGACATCGAATGATTCAAACTGCAGAAAATGTATGACAACATGCAAGAATCATTCCATCAAGACAACTATGCACCGAGAGCTTTCATGAAGGAATTACCTGTCCAGTCAGACCTGCAATAGCCTCACACTGTCCGCTCAAAACGGCTACTCATGATGGTAAGGTTCGCCCTTGATTATGGTGCAGGCACGATAGATTTGCTCTACAAACACCAGACGCACCATCTGATGCGAGAAGGTCATCTTCGACAAGCTCACTTTCTCGTTGGCACGCGAATAAACCGCCTCTGAGAAACCATAAGGACCACCTATCACAAAGACAAGACGACGAACTGACGCATTCTTCTGCTCTATCCAGCGCGCAAATTCCACTGACCTGAACTCTTTTCCGTGCTCGTCGAGCAATACCACGTAATCAGACGACTGGAGTTTGGACAATATCAATTCGCCTTCACGGTCTTTCTGCTGCTGAAAGCTCAGCGATTTGGTGTTCTTCAATTCAGGAATCACCGTAATCGTAAACGGCATATAATGCCCGATTCGCTGGCAATAATCGTCTATTCCTGCCTGAAAATGCTTGTCGTTGGTCTTTCCTACTAATATAAGTTCTGTCTTCATAAGTTAATGTTCATTTGTCAAGTTCTTCTCTTCCCAACTGCAAATGTAATAAAAAAAACATAGAATAATGCAACTTTTCATAGAAAAAAGCACAAAAAGTCTTGCTGTGTAGGAAAATATTATCTAACTTTGTACCAAATATCCGAAATCAACAACAAATTGTCTAATAATAATATAAAGAAAAACAATGGAAAACAAGGAACAACTCATTGCTCAATGTGAAGCTGTTGCAAAGCAGTGGCTCTCACCATCATTTGACGAAGAGACACGTAAGGAAGTGCAGGCCATGCTCGACAACGAAGACAAGACTGCACTTATAGATGCGTTCTACCGCAATCTCGAATTCGGCACCGGTGGCCTTCGCGGCATAATGGGTGCCGGCACCAACCGCATGAACAAATATATTGTAGGCATGGCAACTCAGGGCTTCGCCAACTACGTGCTGAAAGCATTCCCTGGACGCAAGGACATCGCTGCTGTAGTGGGTCACGATTGCCGCAATCACGGACGCGAATTCGCTGAGACTGTTGCCGCCATCTTCACAGCAAACGGCATCAAGGTCTATCTCTTCGAGAGCCTTCGCCCTACTCCGGAAATCTCTTTCGCAATACGCAGCCTCAAAGCACAGTGCGGCGTCAACGTAACCGCTTCCCACAACCCTCGCGAGTACAATGGCTACAAGGCTTACTGGGAGGACGGCTCACAGGTGCTCCAGCCTCATGACATCGGCATCGTGGAGGAAGTGAAGAAGGTTCGCATCGAGGACGTGAAATGGGATCTCAATCCTGACTTGCTGAAGATTATCGGTGGCGAAGTGGATTTCGACTACATGACTGCTGTCAAGGAAGGCATGGTGGATCAGGATGTCATTCTCCGCAACAAGGACCTCAACATCGTTTACTCTGCTATGCACGGTGCAGGACGCGAGCTCGTGCCACTCTGTCTCCGCTCATGGGGATTCCAGAACATCAACATGGTGCCTGAGCAGATGGTCATCGACGGCAATTTCCCTACCGTCGTTTCTCCAAACCCAGAGAACCCAGAGGCTATGACCCTCGGAATCAAGCTCGGAACCAAGCTCAACGCTGACCTCGTAGTGGCTACCGACCCTGACGCAGACCGTCTCGCCATCGTTTGCCGCAACGCAAAGGGAGAATGGCAGATTCTCAACGGCAACCAGACTGCATGCATGTTCTATTGGTACACCATCAAGAACAAGAAGGCTCTCAACCAGTTGAAGTCTACCGACTTCATGGTAAAGACCATCGTTACCTCTGAGCTCATCGCAAAGATCTGCAAGAAGAACGGCGTTGATTGCTTCGATGAATACACTGGTTTCAAATGGATTGCTTACCGCATCCGTGAAAACGAGGGCAAGCGCCAATATATCGGTGGTGGCGAAGAGTCATTCGGCTATCTGCCTTACGACAAGGTTCGTGATAAGGATGCTCCTGCTTCAATTTGTCTCATCTGCGAGATTGCTGCTTGGGCAAAGGATCAGGGCAAGACCCTCTTCGACCTTCTTCTCGACATCTACAAGGAATACGGTTTCCAAAACGAGACCACTATCAATGTGGTTAAGCCTGGTAAGACCGGTGCCGATGAAATCAAGGCCATGATGGAGAACTTCCGCCAGAACCCTCCGGCAAGTATCGCAGGGTCTAAGGTCGTTACAATCAAGGACTACAAGACACTCAAGCGCACAGACAACGGTGTGGTTACAGACTTCGAAATGCCTGATACAAGCAACGTACTGCAGTGGTTCACCGAAGACGGTCTCAAGGTGAGCGTGCGTCCTTCCGGCACAGAACCTAAGATCAAGTTCTATCTTGAAGTTCCTGTACCTGGCCAGTTCGATGGCGACTACGTTGCCGCAACAGAAAAGGCAAACCTCCGTGTAGAGGAAATCAAGAAGGACCTCGGACTTTAACGCGACATTTTCATAAACAACCCCATAAACAGGTGCCGTCTCAAGATGGCGCCTGTTTTTTCATTTTCATATCAAATTCTCCAATACCGCCCCAAAGCCATCCCCCAATTCAGAACCGTCCTTGGTTCTGCGCCATCGCCCAAAATATCAACAAACATTTTTTCACAACAGTTAAAAGCAAGCAAAATTTCCTCCGCATCCACAAAGCAAAATCAAGCAAAACAAGACGTAAAACGACAAAGAAAACGCTATTGAACTGCAAAAAAGGAGCAGAAAATTGCAATAACTAAGCTTTCACCACCCAATAACTAAGCTTTTACCACGTAATATCTAAGCTTTTACCACCCAATAACTAAGCTTTCATCACGCAATAACGATGCTTTTACCCTGCATTTTACCTCTATTTTGACATCAATCTCTCATTTACTCCAATAACGTATTAACATTCAATGTTTTACGAAATCGTGCGAGAATCGCATATTTGCGAGCAGAAATACGTTTCCTGATTTTCAAATGTTAATAAATAAACGCATTGTTCAGGCGCACCTATCATTCCATAAAGCAAAACGACAAATAAAACTAATCGGAATTTCGATAAATTAAAAGGCGTTGCTGTAATTTTAGTTCATTTGTTGTTTCTCCTACCTATCATTCAAAAAGAAAATCCTTGGTCGTTTCAAATAAAATTCCTAACTTTGCAAAGACATGAACAAATAAAACAGAACGACATGGAAGATAATCTTACTTTTCTGAAAGAGATTGAGTCTGCAGCAAGAAGCATGGCTCTGAAATGCGGTGAGATACAGTTGAAGCATTTCCGTACAAATGACATCGGAATTGACACTAAATCAAATATATATGACGTGGTGACGAATGTGGACAAGGCATGCGAAGATTATCTCATCGACAAGATTTCGTCACTTTTCCCCTCCCACTCCATAATCGGTGAAGAGACGGGCAGACACATCAAGGCCGACTCTGACTGGAGATGGGTAATCGACCCTCTCGATGGCACCAACAGTTACTCGCAGGGATTGCCTGTGTTCTGCGTGAGTATCGGTGTAAAATACAAAGACGAGGCTGTCGTGGGAGTGGTTTTTGCTCCATATCTCAACGAACTTTACTCTGCCATAAAAGGCGAAGGCGCTTATTATCACGACATTTCCAACGGTTCTTCCTACCAGCGACTGAGCGTCTCGCGCAAGACGGATTTGTCACAATGCGTCGTGGCATCCGGTTTTCCTTATGACAAGGCCACGAATCCGAAGAACAATATCCGTGAAGCAAGCCGAGTAATTCCTATGGTACGCGGTTTCCGTCGCATGGGAAGTGCCGCATACGACCTTTGCTGCACAGCTATGGGTTGCCTCGACGCTTACTGGGAATACGACCTGAAAGAGTGGGACGTATGTGCAGGTGCGCTGATAGTAGAAGAAGCCGGTGGCATCGTAACGCCATTCTGCAGCGACAGAAACTTCAGTATCGTGGCTGGTCCCACCCCTATCGTCTCCGCTTTGCTTGAAGCATTTAGGTAGTAGCCGATAGCAGAACTGTCCATCTGCATTCTGGCTCTTGCGCATTGTTCTGCTCGTTTTGTGTATGGATATTTCTATTCCATTCGACAAACCGACAAAATAAACCGGAGATTCCCACGTTATATATATAATGTATAAGAGAATACTCATATCACTTACTATATTATTATGCCACACCATCGTGATGGCACAGGTGTTTGTGCTCACAGGAAAAGTGACCGATGCACAGGATAATGTCATCGAACTGGCTTCTGTGGCTTGCGTAAAGCAGGGAAAATTCACCATGACCAACCTCAAAGGTGAGTTTTCACTTACCCTTGCTTCTGCGGATTCTGTCGTTGTCCGTTTCTCCATGATAGGATACAAGACTAAGGAAAGGGTCCTGAGACGACCGAAAGGCAGACTGAAGTTGCAGATTTCACTTCATGAAGACGAGCAGATGATTGATGAAGTGTATATTACAGAGAGGAAAAGGCAGACTTCGACAACAGAACAGATTGATACGAAGAATCTGAAGACAATCCCTTCTACTTCCGGCAATGCCGTTGAGGAACTGATACAGCAGCAGGCTGGAGTAAGTACGCACAGCGAACTATCTTCACAATACAACGTGCGCGGCGGAGCATTCGACGAGAACTCCGTATATATAAATAATGTGGAAATATACCGTCCGTTTCTCGTAAGGAGCGGACAGCAGGAAGGATTGTCCATCATCAACCCCGACATGGTAGGTTCAATAGGCTTCTCCACTGGTGGATATGAGGCTAAATACGGAGACAAGATGTCCTCAGCCCTTGACATCACTTACAGAAGACCGATGAAATTTGAAGCGAATGCACAGGCAAGCCTGCTCGGCGGAAGCGCATACATAGGATTTAGCAACAAGAAATTCGCTTGGGCTAATGCCGTAAGATACAAGACTACCAAAGCACTGCTCAACTCACTCCAGACCGATGGAGAATACGACCCGAAATTCATCGACTATCAGACATACCTCAGTTTTACTCCAAACAAGCGCTGGCAGGTAGATTTCATAGGCAACATCTCGCAATCCAACTATGATTTCACACCATCAAGTCGCGAGACCTCTTTCGGCACGCAGGACAATGTCCGCAATTTCAAAGTGTATTTCGACGGATGGGAGAAAGACCTTTTCCGCACATTCTTCGGCACCATAAACGTCAAGCGAAACATCACGGACAAGACAAGTCTCTCCCTGATTGGTTCTGCTTTTCACACAAAAGAACAGGAAACATACGACATACAGGGACAATACTGGCTTACTGAAACCAACAACAGCACCGAACTGGGTGTGGGAACATATGCTGAACATGCCAGGAACTTCCTGAAAGCAAAGGTGGGAAGCGCGAAACTGATACTCGACCACAAGTCAAAGCATCACACTGTCCAGACTGCGCTCACGATGAAATGGGAGAATATACGCGAGAATATGCGCGAATACGAAATGCGTGACTCTGCCGGATATATGATTCCGCATACCGGACAGGGGCTGAGAACTATCTATACTCTCAGTGCGCGCAACGAAATTGATGCGAGAAGGACCGAATTCTATTTTCAGGACAACTATCGCTTCAGCAGTGGTGGCAAGACCGACGAAGAAGGAAAGGAGATTTCTCCAGCCACTTATTTCACGCTCAACTATGGCATAAGGTTCTCCAACTGGTCATTCAACAAAGAGAGTATCGTCTCACCACGCGTCTCCCTCGCTATAGTACCAGGATTCAACCAGGACATCACCATACGTTTCGCCACTGGATTGTATTATCAGGCTCCGTTCTTCAAGGAACTGCTTGACACAACTACCGTGGAAGGAACCACCTATGCACGGCTGAACGACAAGATAAAGTCACAGCGCTCTATCCATTTCATTGCAGGAATGGACTACAGATTCAAGATGCTTGACAGACCGTTCAGATTTACGGCAGAGGCTTACTACAAAGCCCTCGCTAACATAGTGCCTTACAGCGTCAACAACGTAAAGGTGGTCTATTACGGCACGAACGAGGCCTCAGGTCACATTGCCGGCGTTGATTTAAAACTCTACGGTGAATTCGTCCCCGGAACTGACTCGTGGCTCACATTCTCCATCATGAACACGAGGATGAAACTCAATGGCGTCAGCATTCCGTTGCCAACAGATCAGAGATATTCAGTCAACCTTTCATTCTCCGATTACTTCCCCAATACGGACAAATGGAAGATGCAGCTGAAGCTCGCCTTTGCAGATGGACTGCCGTTCAACGCACCGCACAGACGTATCGAGACGATGAATTTCAGAGCGCCGGCTTACAGACGCGCCGACATTGGAATGAGCTACAGGCTGTATGACAACGAGAAAAGGACAGTTAAAAGTATCTTCCGCAACGTGTGGCTCGGTATAGACTGTCTCAATGTGCTCGGAATTAACAATGTCAATTCATACTATTGGGTGACGGATATTAGCAATCAACAATACGCTGTACCCAACTATTTGACAAGCCGACAAATCAATGCAAAGGTTTTATTTGAATTTTAAGATGTAAAAGTTGTTAATAGTTTTTATATTACAAAAGATTTTGCTATCTTTGCAACGCATAAAATATAGAATACTTAAAAATCACAATACTATAATCACATAACTAAACATTTAAAGAAAATGAAAATTTCAAGAATTGACCACCTGGGCATCGGCGTCCAGAGCATTGATGAAGTCCTTCCTTATTTCGAGAACATTCTCGGTCTCAAGTGCTACGCTATCGAAGAAGTAGCTGACCAGAAGGTTAAGACTGCCTTCCTCAAGGTTGGTGAAACAAAACTTGAGCTCCTTGAGCCAACAAGTCCTGAGAGCGCAGTTGCAAAGTGGCTCGAAAAGGGCGGTAAGGGCGTTCACCATGTAGCATTCGCTGTAGAAGACGGCGTTGCTGAAGCTCTCGTTGAAGCAGAAGGCAAGGGCATCCGTCTCATCGACAAGACTCCACGTCCAGGCGCTGAGCAGATGACAATAGCATTCCTTCACCCTAAGTCAACCGCAGGCATCCTCACAGAGCTCTGCGAACCACAGAAGTAACCATTACCCAACGTACAATCCATGGTCACGAAGGGACAGATACATCTTTCCCTTCTGACCGAACACTACAATAAACAATAAAATGTCCAAGCAAGTAGAAAAAATCAAGCAGCTTCTCGAAAAACGCGAAAAGGCTCGCCTTGGCGGTGGTGAGAAAGCAATAGACAAACAGCACGCACGTGGTAAATACACTGCTCGTGAACGTATTGACATGCTCCTCGATGAGGGTTCATTCGAGGAATACGACATGTTCAAGCTCCACCACTGTACAAACTTCGGAATGGAGAAGAAGCAGTACCTCGGTGATGGCGTAGTAGTAGGTTCCGGTACTATGAACGGACGCCTCGTCTATGTATTCGCACAGGACTTCACCGTTAATGGCGGTTCTCTCTCAAAGACTATGTCTGAGAAGATCTGCAAGGTGATGGATATGGCTATGACTATGGGCGCTCCAGTTATTGGCATCAATGACTCTGGTGGCGCACGTATTCAGGAAGGCATCGATGCTCTCGCTGGTTACGGTGAGATTTTCGAGCGCAACATCCTCGCTTCTGGTGTAGTTCCTCAGATTTCCATGATTTATGGTCCTTGTGCAGGTGGTGCGGTTTATTCTCCAGCACTCACTGACTTCACCATGATGATGGAAGGCACTTCTTATATGTTCCTCACAGGACCTGCCGTTGTCAAGACCGTTACAGGTGAAGACGTTGACGCTGAGCACCTCGGTGGCGCAAGCGTACACGCTTCTAAGTCTGGTGTTACACACTTCACTGCAAAGACTGAGGAAGAAGGCATTGAGATGATCAAGACACTTGTGTCTTACATCCCTTCGAACAACATGGAAGAATCTCCACGTGTGGAGTGCGACGACCCTGTAGATCGTCTCGACGACTCTCTCAATGAGATAATCCCAGAGGATCCAAACCAGGCTTACGATATGTACAAGGTGATTTCTGCCGTTACAGACAATGGCGAATTCTTCGAAGTACAGCCTAAGTTCGCAAAGAACATTATCGTAGGTTTCGCACGCTTCAACGGTCAGTCTGTTGGTATCGTAGCCAACCAGCCTGCTGCTTACGCTGGTGTACTCGACGTTAACGCAAGCCGTAAGGGCGCTCGTTTCGTACGTTTCTGCGACGCATTCAATATTCCTATCGTCAGCCTTGTTGACGTTCCAGGTTTCCTTCCAGGAACAGGTCAGGAGTACAATGCCGTTATCCTCCACGGTGCTAAATTGCTTTACGCTTACGGTGAAGCTACTGTGCCTAAGGTTACTGTTACACTCCGCAAGTCTTACGGTGGTTCACACATCGTAATGGGATGTAAGCAGCTCCGCGCTGACATCAATTTCGCATGGCCTTCTGCTGAAATCGCAGTTATGGGTGCTGCAGGTGCTGTTGCAGTTCTTCAGGCTAAGGATGCTAAGCAGGTCAAGGAAGAAGGTGGTGACGTTAAGGCATTCCTCAAGGAAAAGGAGGAGGAATACTCAGAACTCTTCGCTAATCCTTACCAGGCAGCCAAGTACGGCTACATTGATGACGTAATCGAGCCACGCAATACTCGTTTCCGCATCTGCCGTGCTCTCGCACAACTCGCTACCAAGCGTCAGAACCTCCCTGCTAAGAAGCACGGATGTATCCCAATGTAACAAAAGCTTAACAATAATCTGAAAAATGAATGGTGGATGCCATTCAACAAGGTTTTCTACCGTTCATTTTTCATTGTTCATTCACATTACCACCTTATTAATTTATGTTTCGATGCCTTTCAAAGGCATTCTTATCAGAATATGTGGAAATCCATATACAATACAAATAATGAACAACGAAGTATTTGCAGCCATAGCAATGGCACTCCATGATGACCTCGGATACAATCTGCATGATGATGAATCAGGAAAACTGACCATCAGACAACATAACACCGAATGGACATCAAAGGTAATAAAGATGACAGGAGCAACCCTATAAATATGAAAGAATACAAATATAAAATCAACGGCAATCCATACGCTGTCACTGTAAATGAAACAGCAGCTGACGGGACTATCAACGTTACTGTCAATGGAGAGTCCTATAGCGTAATTCGCGAAGTAGAACCTGTAGTAGAGCACAAAAGAGTTGTGGTCAAGCCAGCCCCTGCCAAGAAGAGCGACGACAAGGCTAACGAGCTCCAGGATGCACTCTGCTCTCCACTTCCAGGTACTATCGTAGGCATCAATGCCAAGGTGGGACAGGAAGTGAAGGAAGGTGATTCACTCATCATCCTCGAAGCAATGAAGATGGATAACAATCTCACTGCTGAGCATGATGGCAAAGTCAAGGCTATCCTCGTGGAGGAAGGCGAAGTGGTAAAGGAAAACACTCCACTTGTAACATTCGAATAACTCGGGAAACCGGATATTTTTACCACTAAGCTCTCTTGACAATTTCACAAGAACATTCTAATCTAAAATGCCGATGTAAGGCAATATTTCAAGGGAAAAGTCACAATTTACATTAGGTTTGCGTTAATTAACTGTAAACTAATTGCGAAATTTGTGACTTTTTCCTATTTTTTTTGTATCTTTGCAGTCAGTTAAATTGATATCAATCACAGGCTAAGACAAGCATCGCTACAACATAATGCGCACAAAGCGGTCCTTTTCTTGCCATTACACCATGTAGAAATGAAGAAAATTCTGTTCATCAACCACGAGATTACTCCTTATGTAGCCGATACCGAGCTGTCAATCATGGGACGAAAAGCCCCACAGAACGCACAGGACCACGGCAGTGAAATACGCACATTCATGCCTAAATGGGGCGAGATAAATGAGCGTCGCGGACAATTACATGAGGTACAGCGCCTCTCTGGAATGAACATCGTCATCAACGACACTGACCACCCTCTGATTATCAAGGTCGCAAGCATCCCACAGACAAAGATACAGGTATATTTCATCGACAATGATGAATACTTCTTCAAGAACAAAAACGGAGAACCTATCACCGACAACGCAGAGAGAGCTATCTTCTTTGCTCGTGGTGTCATCGAAACAATGAAGAAACTTCGTTGGTCTCCAGACGTTATCCACTGTCAAGGCTGGATGAGTTACTTCGCGCCACTTTACATAAAGAAGGCTTATCAGGACGAACCTGCTGTAAACAATGCAAAGATTGTCACATCTATCTTCTCTGGCGAACCTAACGCTCCTTTCGAAAACGATGTCAAACAGCGCATAGCATTCAAGGACATCACTGTCGAAAGCCTGGAGAAATACAAGAACCAATTCTCTCTCGAAGAACTGACTCGCCTTGCCATTGACAATTCAGACGGAGTCATTGCTGCATCCGATGGCATTGACAGCATATACAAGAATATGGCTGATGAAGCCGGTGCTAAATATCTTGACTACCCAGGTGAAGACTTTGGCGATGCTTACTATAAGTTCTACGACTCTCTCTTTGAATAAACACTCCACAAAAAAATTATTTAATGAAAAGATTGTTTCTACCTTTACTTGCGCTTTCTGTGTTAATCGCTTCATGCGATGACACTACTGAAGGCGTAGGAAGTTCAATATCTGACATTAACGATAACATAAGTGTCAGCGCAAAGGTATTCGACATAGCTTCTGAGACCGTAATAATAGACTCGGTCATTTCAAGATCAGGCACAGGTTACCTTGGCAAAATCAAGGATCCCGAGACTGGAGCATACATTACGAGCAACTATATGACTCAATTCCGTCCGCTCGATAACTATGAATACCCGGAAATCAGCAAGATTGTTTCTTTAGACAAAGACAAACAACCTATCGCTGACAGCTGTGAAGTCATTCTTTTCTATGCCAAGCAGTATGGTGATTCCACCGCTTCAATGAAGTGTACTCTAAATGAAATGGCTCGACCGATGAGCGAAAAGGAGACATATTACTCTTCTTTCTCACCTCGAAAGAACGGCTATATCCGTGAAAACGGACTCCAAAAATCAGTGACATACTCTCTTGATGACCTCAGCATGTCTGAAAGCGAACGTGATGACGAGGCGTACAAGCACATAAACATCACGCTAAATCAGCCATATACCGATAAAGACGGTAAAACATACAACAACTACGGCACATACGTGATGCGAAAATACTATGAGAATCCTAAGTATTTTGCAAACGCAATCACATTCATAAACAATGTATGTCCGGGCTTTTTCGTAGAGTCAACAAATGGAATTGGCGCAATGGCTAACATCGCCATTACCCAACTTAATATATACTTCAAATACCTTGGGCAAAAAAAAGACAGCGTTTCTGTTAAGGACACCGTATATGTCGGCATGAGTAGTTTCTCTGGAACTGAAGAAGTAATGCAGAAGACACAAATCGTCCAGGACAGAAATGTGCTAGAGAACCTCGCTTCTGACAAGAGTTGCACTTACTTGAAGACTCCAAGTGGGCTCTATACGAAACTTGCTCTCCCTGTGGATGAAGTGGAAAAAGACCACGAACTCGACACTCTCAACACAGCTCGCGTGTTTATCCCACGCTTGAACAACAGCAGTCTCAAGGATTATGAATTGCCAATTCCACAGACGCTTCTCATTCTTCCTGTAGATGATTACGCTTCATTCTTCGAGAACAAAGAGGTAGCTGATTATCGTAAGTCATTCCTCACGACATATGATTCAAGCACTAACGGCTATAAATTCGGCAACATCGCAAGCATGCTGACTTATATGTCAAACAAGAAGAAAAACTATATATCTGCACATCCTGGCACTACAGATGCAGATTATGAGCGTCTTTTCCCTAACTGGAACAAAGCAATCATC
Source organism: uncultured Prevotella sp. (assembly GCA_934256705.1). GTDB lineage: Bacteria > Bacteroidota > Bacteroidia > Bacteroidales > Bacteroidaceae > Prevotella. The sequence goes on along the minus strand of CAKQPF010000005.1, from coordinate 56,662 downwards.
GTACCAGTTGAGACCAGTTACACGACTATAAGCAGTCAGTCTGTTCTTACTCGCGTCACACACGATATGTCTATGACAAGCACACGCCTTGTTGCAGGCTCCGAGAAAGACAGTAATATCAAGATGAGCGTGATTTACAGTACGTTCAAGAAATAATGGCAGATAACTATCTTGAGTATCACAGAGAGGACTATGAACGCAAGAAGGCCCTCTGGATGGCAAAAAAGAAAAGATGCCACGCTCCTAAGAGAAATAATAACCCCGCAACAAGCAGACTGTCTGCTGTTGCATTAACAAATACCATAAATATGAAAAATCAAATCGCTACAACCAATGCACCTGCTGCAATTGGTCCTTACAGTCAGGCTGTAGAAGCCAACGGTACAATCTATGTTTCAGGTCAGCTTCCTATCGACCCTGCAACTGGCAACTTCGCTGAAGGCGGAATCAAAGAACTTACCCGTCAGTCTCTCACCAATATCAAGAACATCCTTGAGGCTGCAGGCACAGACATGAAGCATGCTGTAAAGATGGGTGTATTCCTTGCAGATATGGCAGACTTCGCTGAAATGAACGAAGTGTATGCTGAGTTCTTTGAAGCTCCATTCCCAGCTCGTTCAGCTGTTGCTGTCAAGACTCTTCCAAAGAATGCGCGCGTAGAAATCGAGTGCATCGCTGTCAAGTAATAACCACTGAGCCATCCAAGCCTTTTCTCCACAGCGGAGAATATATAGACTTAGATATACGAAAAGAGAAAAATATAAAATCAAAAAAACAATCATTTGATTTTGTATTTTTCTCTCTTTTATTAAGTTAAGTCAGCTTTTCGAAATTGCGAGACGAAAGATAGGTGATAGCAATGGTCAATCAGAATGAGATCCGGATTACTTGAGGTCTCCGTATCAACCACAACAGCAGCAGAATTGTCAAAATCCACTATACATTTTACCAGCTTTTACGACTCACTTCTTCGCTAACAGAGCCCGGCAGCAATTGATAATGCCATAATTATACTCACTACCCAGAATATCCTTTATATCCTTAGGGGAAGCATTAGGATTTTCTGCCAGGCATTTGTTTACTGCATCTATCTTTTTCTGCTCGAATAGATGATTCAAAGGCAATACGCCAGATAAAACTGAAGGTTGAAGATAATGATAGACAGTACTCTCTGTTACCATAAACTCTAATGCTATCTCTTCCACTTGCATTCCTGATTGGTACATCTCAAGAGCACGTTGCTCCTTCTCATCTTGTTTCATAGTACGAGCTTCCACCATCTTCTTCTCTGGTTTATCATAGCCATATTTGCTTACAGCTTCAGCTACAATGTGCAATATAGTTTGAGAATAATTCTCCATAAACTTATAGCCAATTCCTGGAATACTCTCCAATTCCGCATTGTTTGACGGTAAAAGATTGACAACTCCCATCAGAGATTTCTGAGTCATCACAAAGAATGAAGGGCGACCTAGCTTTTCCGCCTCCGCCCTACGCCATTGTGTTATTTCGGTAAACAACTCTTTATGAAGTACTTCTGTAGGAATTTCCACTACCATACGTACCTTTTTCTCTTTCTTTTCACGCTTGCGGAAACCAGCAGGTACATCACTAAGATTAGATCCTCTACCCTTCTCTTTTTCTGTTTTCTGCCCATCAGAACTTTCATTGTCAAGTGAAACCTTAGCTTTATACTTAAGATAGTCTTGAAGATGAAGTCCTTCGTTGGCAACATGGTGCATCAAACTCAATTTCATCGTAAGACCATCGCTGAACATCTGTAATATACCTTCAAGCCTGTCTGTAATGGTCTGATTGTCTATTGGCATATGAGTAGTACGAAGAAGTTCATGCGAATCACACAATTGGGTTTCAAAATATGCTGCTCCTTTCTTTAAGCGTTCCTGCAGGATTGAAGAGTTAAGATAGTCAGGGTCAGTCATTATGATATTCTGATACTGATTATGAAAACGCATTGCCACATCTTCTACTCTCTGTTTGAATTTCAAAGACATCGCTTTCCAGTCATTGTATTGCTTTGGATAAAGACCATAGAAATGCTCACGAAGAAGTCTCTCCAGATCATTAAAGCCATACCTCAAGTGCATGAATGAGAACAAATCTGTTACAGTTCGAAGCAAATACTGTCTTTCCATCTGTTCAAGTCGCTTATCATCAGGACTTTGATGGCGTGGGTCCTGACAGAAAGCCTCTACAGTCCTATCATTGATGATAGCGTAGCGAGGAATAGGACTGGCCAAAACCATACCTTCCAAGGTCTTGCAACGCGACAAAGCAACGTATGTCTGACCGTGTGCGAAACTATGTTGCACATCTATAATTGCGCGTTCGAAAGTCAACCCCTGCGATTTATGCACAGTAATAGCCCATGCTGTTTTCAGGGGATACTGAACGAACTTTCCTACCACGACCTCCCTAATGTCACGAGTCTTCTCATCTATCTCATATTTTACATTAGTCCATTCTTCCGGTTGTACTTCGATTACGACTTCCCCGTTAGAAGGTTTCACTTTAATCACCTTGTCACTGAGATACACAACCTCTCCTATCATGCCGTTATAATAGCGTTTTGACGCAGAGGAATCATTCTTGACAAACATTACCTGCGCTCCACGCTTTAGAGTTAGATGTTCTTCTGTAGGAAAAGAAAGCTCAGGAAAGTCACCGTCTATCTTAGCATCATAATGAAATGACGGAGTTATCAGAGCATCAAGTTCACGCTGATTGATGCTATCAGCCTGGTTGTTATGAGTTACAAGGCGGATGTAACCTTCTTCTTTTGCAGGATTGAAATTAGGAATAAAGCGTTGATTGAGCGATTGTAGAGTATTCTCGTCAGCAGAATCATTTCTGACCTTATTCAAAATTTCAAGGAAATACGGATCGCTTTGTCTATAAACGTGTTGGAGTTCTACTGTAACAAAGTCGGTCTGTTGGAGAGCCTTGCTTGAAAAGAAATACGGTGTATCATAATATTGACGCAGGATACTCCACTCGTCTTCACGAGCCACAGGAGCTAATTGCTGCATATCTCCAATCAATAACATCTGGACACCTCCAAAAGGGCGCGACCTATCACGGTATTGACGAAGTACCGAATCAATGGCATCAAGCAGGTCTGCTCTCACCATGGATATTTCGTCAATCACAATAAGATCAACCGAGCGTATAAGTCTTAATTTCTGCCGTCTGAAAGCATAGCGTTTGTTGCCTGAATACTGAGTTCCAGGCACCTGTGGTCCGAACGGTAATTGAAAGAATGAATGTATCGTCACTCCTTCAGCATTGATAGCGGCTATACCTGTAGGTGCGACCACAATCATTCTCTTAGGCACATTGGTCCTCAATTTCCTGAGGAAAGTAGTCTTTCCTGTACCTGCTTTTCCAGTAAGGAAGAGGTGTGTATCGGTATTGGCTATTATTTTCCAAGCCAAATCAATTTCGGGATTCATATTTACATCATCAGACATGGGCAGTTCGAATTAAATATTTCTGAGTATAAGGTTAATTATAGAATACAAGCAAGTTTTTATTTCTCGCCATGAGAAGCACGTCGTCATCTGAAATGGAATGAGAGATCTACATGGAATAAGAGAATCCAAGTGCAAGATATTCTTTCATCTGCCAGTAGTTCTTGCCGTCCTTTCGTGTTCCTGCGTCGTCAAAACGTGGGTAAAGGAAAAGATTAGTGGAAATAAACTTGCTCAAAGCGAATGTAATGGTGTTTTCCCACTCTACCACAGCACGCTCATAAGTAGTGTAAGCATAGAGTCTTGAGTTCAATTTAATGTTGTCAGTCGGTTTCCAAGTCATGTTTACCGTCATCTGCGAGCCCCAGTCATCCAGAGTATGACAACCTTCGGTCAATCCATTACGCGTCGATAAAGCGAGTCGTCCTACATATTTGAAATTGTATGCCAAAGGAGCAAGATGGACAGAACCTGTGAGTTTGCGGTTTTTTGTGCTTACAGTATAGTCCATACCAACTGAGAAATTCACCTCAAGTGGAGAACAGAAATCTGAATAAACCGTGGAATTATTGCTCCTATAGGTTCGCATCATCTGGGTAGTGGCTATCACCTGAAAAGCATAATCCCATTTTTTTATGGCTTGAAGTCCTAGTTTTCCTGTATATCTCAGCACGTCAGTGGAAGTCTTGAGCGTATGAACCGTATCTGATTCAGATGTCTGCATACCCAATTTCAATTCAAGGGTATTCTCAAACTTCACTTTCTGTTTGTTGTTATAGTTTGCTTTCAGCACAACATTGCCGACAGCCGAGAGGTTGCTTTCTCCACCTCGATACCAGTTGTCAGAGATGTAATTCTGAAGAAACTGCAGAGAATAGTCTCCATTGAACGTCCAAAAGTTTGGCTTGAATATTTTAATATCAACCGGCATATTCTCAATAAGTTGAGTCTCATCAACGCCACTTGTTTCCTTTACTACTTCAATTTTACGCTTTACAGGAGTAGACGGAAGGTTCACACCCTTTGCAGCTGACTGATGGAGTCTGGAAACCGAGGTCTGAACCAGGTCTGGTCTTTGGAAATAGTAATAGAGCAATGCATCATCCATTTCCTCATCTGCAACGGAACGAGTCTGCTGAGTTCGCATATTCATTAGCCCGGATGTTACTTTTGGGTCGAATGTCAGAGGAGAAAATAGGCGATAGAATCTGAAATTAGCTTTTCTGCTGCTGATTCTCACAAGTGAGTCATTGGCACTCTCTAACGAATCCATACGATAACGAAGATTTCTCAATGAATCCATGTATGCAAATAGAGTAGATTGAGAATTATAATCACTTTTCGTATTGAAGCGCACGAAACGGCTCTGCGCTGTAACTGTGCAGAGAAAAATAAAAGTAAATATGATTATTATAGATATATTTTTCATAACACTACAAAATTGACTACAAAGTTAATGTAAATTATCGAGAAAGCGCATAAGAGTGGGTAAAAATTATGCCTATTGAAGATAAATTCAAACAAAACACCGCATTTTCTTCTTAATATCGGAAAAAAAATGTAACTTTGCGCTCTAAATCATATAATGAACTAATGTCAAACACCCCCACTCTAAGGACTTCCTCCAATAAATGAATGACAGGATGAGCCAATGGCTGGGGATATAAAAAACTAAAAAAAAAGTAATGGACAAAAACACCATCGTAGGTTTCGTACTCATTGCAGCTGTATTGTTCGGCTTCAACTGGTTCACCCGTCCTTCCACTGAGGAAATCCAGGAGCAACGCAAGCAGGACTCTATTGCAGCTATCGTAAAGGAAAAGAAAGACATTCAAATCAAAAAAGCTCATGAAAAACAGATTGAGGCTCAGATGGCGGCTCTTCAGGATAGCACCACTCTCTTCTATTCCGCTCGTCAGGGACAGGCAAAGGACATCGTGCTCTCCAACGAAAAGGTAGCTCTTACCCTTTCTACAAAAGGTGGAACAGTCACCAAGGCTGTCATAAAGAACTTCAAAGACAAGAATGGCAACAAGGATGTCACTCTCTTTGAGAAAAAGGATCAGCAGCTCAATTTCATCCTTGCGGCAAAGGATATGAACATAAGCACTTCCGATCTTTATTTCACTCCTACAAATGTAACCAAAAACAGCGTGACCTTCACCGCTTTGGCAAGTGAGGGCAAGACACTCGAAATAAACTACCGTCTCGGTGATGACTACCTGCTAAGCTGCTCCTTCAAAGCCAATGGCATGTCCGGTCTCTTCAATCCAAACATGACTCAGATGGACATTGACTGGAAAGATCGCGCCCGCCAGCAGGAGAAAGGCTTTACATTCGAAAACCGCTACTCTACCCTCACTTACCATTATGCAGATGGGGGCACTGACTATCTATCAGAAACAAGCGAAAAGATAGACGAATCCGTAGAGGAAAAGACTGACTGGATAGCATTCAAAAATCAGTTCTTCTCTGCCGTTATGATTTCAAAGAGTGGATTTGCCGGCAATGCACTTCTCTCTTCCGTGCCTTATGAGAAAGGTGAAGGCTATCTCAAGGGATATCAGGCAAAACTCAAGACTGCCTTTGACCCAAATGGCGTAATCGCTTCTGAGTTTGAATTCTACTATGGTCCGAATGATTTCCGACTGCTCCAGAGTGTAGAGGACGAATCAGCTTTCGGAAAAGACCTTCAGATGGAGCGTCTCGTATATCTCGGATGGCCATTGTTCCGTTACATCAACCGTTGGTTTACTCTTTATGTATTCGACTGGCTCACAGGTCTTTCTATCCCTATGGGCATCGTGCTCATCCTTATCACTCTCCTTCTCAAGGCCATTACCTATCCAATGGTAAAGAAGAGTTATATGTCAAGTGCCAAGATGCGCGTGCTCAAGCCACGTCTTGAGGAAGCCACTAAGCAATACAACAAACCTGAAGACCAGTTGCAGAAGCAGCAAGCCATGATGCAGCTCTACTCTGAATATGGCGTAAGCCCGCTGTCCGGATGTCTGCCTATGCTCATTCAGATGCCTATCTGGATTGCAATGTTCAATTTCGTCCCTAATGCCATTCAGCTCCGCGGACAGTCTTTTCTGTGGATTGACGACCTTTCCACATACGATCCTATCATAGAATGGGGCACCAACATCTGGCTTATCGGTGACCATCTCTCGCTGACATGTATTCTCTTCTGTGTAGCCAATGTGCTCTACTCATGGATGACCATGCGCCAACAGCGTGACCAGATGGTAGGTCAGCAGGCTGAGCAGATGAAGATGATGCAGTGGATGATGTTCCTCATGCCTGTTATGTTCTTCTTCATGTTCAATGACTACTCTGCAGGTCTTAACTTCTATTACTTCATTTCCCTCTTCTTCTCTGCACTCATCATGTGGGTTCTCCGCAAGACGACAAATGAAGAGAAACTCTTAAAGATTCTCGATGCAAAGCGAGCAGAAAACAAGGCTAACCCAAACAAGAAGATGTCTGGGCTCGTAGCACGAATGCAGGCTATGCAGAAGGAAGCTGACGAACTTCGCGCAAAGCGTGAAGAACTGGCTAAAAAGAACGCAAAACTGAGAGGTGAATAGTTAGTTCACCTCTCGACATGACGTTCTTTAGCCATAAATTATATGGTGAAGCGATACGTTATGTTGAGTTAACCTTTAATTATTATATTATGATAAAACAATTATTAACCACCGCAGTTATGTCTGCAACACTCTCCATCACTCCAGCCGAGGCAAAAGTAAACATCGGCAAGAACCAGATTTCCCTCAAGAGTGACCTTATGACACCTGAGGCCCTCTGGGCAATGGGCAGAATCGGCAGCGTCAAGGCTTCTCCTGACGGCAAGCAAGTCGCGTACACTGTGTCTTATTACAGTGTAAAAGAGAATGCCTCACACACAGTCATCTACATGATGAATGCCGACGGCACAAACAATCGTATGCTCACTACATCCGCTGACAGCGAGATGGAACCTGCATGGATATCAAAAACCACAGGCGCTGGCAAGAAAGCTGTCACAACCTACCGCCTTGCATTCCTCACCGGGGGACAACTGTGGTCTATGCTTCCTGACGGCACCGACCGCAAGCAGCTAACTAATGAGAAAGACGGTGTCGAAGGTTTCCTCTTCTCTCCTGACTGTAAGAAGGTGATACTCATTAAGTCAATGCCTTTCCATGAAGTCATCCAGAAGAATCCTTCTGACCTTCCTCTGGCTACTGGCCGCAAGATAACCGACCTTATGTATCGCCACTGGGACCATTATGTAGAGAGCATTCAGCATCCCTTCCTCGCCGACATTGACGAGAACGGACTCTGCACTACTCCTAAAGATATTCTCGATGGCGAGCCATACGAATGTCCTGGCGAGCCTTTCGGAGGCACTGAGCAACTGGCATGGAGTCCTGACTCCAAGAAAGTGGCTTACACTTGCCGAAAAAAAGTTGGACGCGAATATGCCGTTTCCACAGACAGCGACATTTATCTTTATGACACGGAAAGCGGAAATACCACAAATCTCTGCAAACCTGATGGATACAAGGCTCCTGCTATCGATTATACCAAGACTCTTGCCACACAGCAAGTAAACCATCAGGATGGTGACATGAGTGTCGGTTACGATATCAATCCTCAGTTTTCGCCTGACGGTAAGCATGTGGCTTGGCTGAGCATGAAGCAAGACGGCTACGAGTCAGACCGCAACCGTCTCTGCGTATATTCTTTTGCTGACGGCAAAAAGAATTACGTTACCGATTCTTTCGACTCTGCTGTAGAGACTTTCTGCTGGACTCGTGATTCTCACAATATATATTTTATAGGTGTATGGCACGCCTGTCTTAATATCTATCGTACGGATCTGACGGGCAAAGTGGAGAAAGCCACAGACGAGATTGCTGACTATGGTTCACTCCAGATGCTCGGCAATACCGGTAACCTCATTGCCACTCGTCACTCCATGTCTGCTCCTGACGACATCTATCTCGTGGCTCCTCAGAAAAAAGGCAAACTTGCTGTCAGCACACGTCTGACGAAAGAGAATGACCATATCCTGTCTCAACTCTCATTGGGAAAGATAGAGAAGCGTTGGGTAAAGACAACTGACGGCAAGGAAGAACTCGTATGGATTATCCTTCCGTCCAATTTCGACCCTAACAAGAAATACCCTACTCTCTTGTTCTGTCAAGGCGGACCTCAGAGTCCAGTAAGTCAGTTCTGGTCTTACCGTTGGAATATGCAGATAATGGCTGCTAACGGCTATGTTGTCGTGGCTCCAAACCGTCGCGGTCTTCCTGGATTCGGCAGTGACTGGTGTGAGAAGATTTCCGGAGACTGGACTGGTCAGTGCATGAACGACTATCTTTCCGCCATCGACGACGCCTGCACTCTCCCATATGTTGACAAAGACAGACTTGGATGCGTAGGCGCAAGCTTCGGAGGCTTCTCTGTATATTATCTGGCAAGCCATCACAACAAGCGTTTCAAGGCATTCATCTCTCACGATGGTGCATTCAATCTTGAGTCTATGTACACTGACACTGAAGAATGCTGGTTCTCCAACTGGGAGTATGACGATGCTTACTGGAACAAGGACCAGACAGAAAGAGCTAAAAAGACATACGAAAACTCACCTCATAAGTTTGTAGACAAATGGGATACTCCTATTCTCTGCATACATGGAGAGAAAGACTACCGTATCAACGCGAACCAGGGCTTCGGCGCTTTCAACGCTGCAAGAATGCGCGGTATCCCTGCTGAACTCCTAATATATCCAGATGAAAACCATTGGGTACTGAAGCCACAGAACGGTGTTCTCTGGCAGCGTACATTCTTCGAATGGCTTGACAGATGGGTTAAGTAAACGCTAAGCATATTGTTTTCGCCACCGGCTTGCTATTCTGTTTCAGCAAGTCGGTGGATAAAAACAAACACAATCATAAGCAAAAATCAATCAAGCATTTTTTCATAAAAATTCATTAATAATCTAACAAAATCAAACTATGTTCGAAAATCAACCTAAAGGTCTTTGGGCACTTGCTTTGGCCAACACTGGCGAGCGATTCGGTTACTATACCATGCTCGCGGTATTCTTGCTGTATTTGCAGGCCAACTTCGGCTTTGAGACCGGCTTGGCAAGTACTATCTACTCAACCTTCCTCATGATGGTCTATTTCCTTCCTATCATTGGCGGTATTGCAGCCGACAAATTCGGATTTGGGCGTATGGTTACCACAGGTATCTTCATCATGTTCATCGGCTATCTTGTTCTCTCTGTTCCTCTTGGCAAGGATACAGTAGCCATTGCTGCAATGGGTGCATCACTCATCCTCATTGCATTAGGCACAGGTCTTTTCAAAGGCAATCTCCAGGTGATGGTAGGTCGTCTCTATGACGAACCTAAGTATGCCAACAACCGCGACTCAGGTTTCTCCCTCTTCTACATGGCTATCAACATCGGTGCGATGTTCGCTCCTACAGCCGCCATCAAGATTATGGAGTGGGCAAAGGCAAGCCTTGGCGTATCTGCAGAAGATGCCTACCATTTCGCATTCGCTATAGCATGTGTTTCACTGATTGTCAGTATCGCTATCTATTACGCCTTCAGCCCTACTTACAAGCACGTTCTCGCTAATGAGAAGCAAGAGAAGTCAGCAGAAAGTGCAAAGTCTGAGGTGAAGGAACTCTCTCCAGCCGAGACAAAGGAGCGCGTAATTTGCCTCTGCCTCGTATTCGCAGTGGTTATCTTCTTCTGGATGGCATTCCATCAAAACGGAAACACATTGACCTTGTTCGCCCGCGACTTCACCAACAAGACTTCTGAAGGTCTTCAGTCAATGGCATTCGACGTTACCAACCTCGTGGCTTGTATCTTCGTAGTATATGGAAGCTTCGCACTTGCACAGAGCAAGACAACTAAGGGAAAAGGCATCGCGCTCGGTGTAATCGTTGCAGCAATCGCATTCCTATTCTATAAGTACAACACACTTGAAGGTGTTGTAAACGTAGAAGCTCCAATCTTCCAACAGTTCAACCCATGCTATGTTGTTGCATTGACACCAGTTAGCGTAGCCTTGTTCGCTTGGCTTCGCAAGAAAGGCAAGGAGCCTACATCTCCTGAGAAAATTGGTCTCGGCATGCTCGTAGCAGCTTTCGCTTTCGTATGGATGGCAGTTGGATCTATGGGACTTGAGCTTCCATTGGTACAGGGTGACCCTGCAACAGAAGGTGCACGCATGTCTCCAAATCTCCTTATCTCCACTTACCTCATCCTCACTTTCGCCGAGTTGCTTCTTTCCCCTATAGGCATCTCCTTCGTGTCAAAGGTTGCTCCTCCTAAATATGCCGGTCTTATGATGGGTCTGTGGTTCGGTGCCACAGCTATCGGTAACCAGTTGGTTATGGTGCCTGGTATCATGTGGGGTATGAACTTCAACCTCGTTACCATCTGGGGCGTGCTTGCAGGCATCTGTCTCATCTCTGCCCTCTTCATCTTCTCTATCATCAAGAAGCTGAACAAGGTATCATAAGCGATGAATACATTAATCATCACGCTGCAATAAAAACTATTACTAGGTGATGACTAAGGAAACATAAAGAGTCGGTTTGAGTTTATCCTCAAGCTGGCTCTTTATTTATTAAGATAGTCTTTATTAAATAGGACTTAATAGATAATGTGTAATTGGATATTTTACACGTGCCTCTCATGATTTCTCGCTATATGGGTTATAATTTCAAGCGAACATTGTTAATCTCCTATTACATATTGCTTATTCCCTTTCCATAACGAGACTTACCTATTCCATAATGCGGAGTTACGACTGGTCTATTAAAAAAAACGCTTATGTGTATCAATTTGTCTTGGAAAAAATTGCGCAATTGATTTTTTATTTGTAATTTTGCAACGCAAATGAACCTTTTGGGGGATTAGCTCAGTTGGCTAGAGCGCTTGCATGGCATGCAAGAGGTCATCGGTTCGACCCCGATATTCTCCACTTTACATAAAGCCATCAGTACTATTTTAAATGTACTGATGGCTTTTTTCCGGTTATAGACTGTTCAATAAATTACCAAAGTTATATAAAACATAATTAGAATATAACAAAACTAATTTATAGAAGCACCCTAAATTGAGAATTCAGACAGTCTGGTTTCAAGCAAATTGACAGCGCACTCCAAATCTTCAGCGAAGTCAGAATGGTTGCGTAGAAATTCGTTTCTTCCATTTGCAAGCCATTCATACAGCTCTATGTCCATCCTGCTGACATAGTCCTCTATTGCATATTCTATGTCATCTCTCTGCCAGTCGATAGTAGAATACTGGTAAATGCGCCACTTCTGATGGAAAAAAGCATACGCTGACTCAACTGCATACTTACTGATCATATCCAATAGGTCTGAACTGTAACTGGCTGAGAGAATATACGAATCCATTTTTATAAAGGTATTGCTTTATCTCTTCCGGATCTCTATTAAAGGCAAAGCACAAGGATTCCAAAGAGTCGAATTCCTCATCCCTGAGCAGCATGTTAATACTTGATACGAGAATGGCTGGATCTTTTGGTAAATAGTCCATAAAAACTTAAATTACAGATTATGATTTATGAAACGATGCTCAGCCAGCTTCTCATACTTTGTGCCAGGGCGACCATAGTTCGCAAATGGATAAATGCTGATCCCACCTCTTGGAGTGAATATTCCGGTTACCTCGATGTATTTTGGATCCATCAGTTTGATAAGGTCCTTCATGATGATATTGACACAATCTTCATGGAAGTCTCCATGATTTCGGAAACTGAAAAGATAGAGCTTGAGACTCTTGCTTTCCACCATCTTCACATCGGGAACGTACTGTATCTTTATCTCGGCAAAGTCCGGCTGACCAGTAATTGGACATAGAGATGTAAACTCAGGACAATTAAACTGCACCCAATAATCATTGCCGGGATGCTTGTTTGTAAAGATTTCTAGCACTTCTGGAGCATAATCCTGGCAATACTCCGTCTTTTTGCCAAGTGCTTGCAGGTTATCTGTTTCGCGATTCATTGTTTATATTGTTGGTTATGGGTTGTTGGTTATGGGTTGTTGGTTTTCGGTATATCAGAGTGATAAACTCACATGGACTCATAAATACCAACTGAAAACCAACAACTGACGACCGACAACCAATTATACACTAATCAAGATTGAACATCTTGAAGACATTGTATGACTTAATATCATTGTCATAGACATCCTCATGTTCATATTTCTTCACCGCTTTCACCACCCTTATGGTCAATGGTAGCACGACAATCTCATAGGCAGTCTTGAGCACTACCTGATAGAGCATTAACCATGGAAGTTCCTCAGCAGGGACTATACCACCGAGAGCAAGCGGGAAGAAGATAAGAGAGTCTGCACTTTCACCGAATATCGTGCTGAGAACGGCACGCAAAGAGAAATGCTTCCCTTCATTCATTATTTTCATCTTGCTCATCACATAGGCATTGATGAATGAGCCTACTAGGAATGCCACGAACGAAGCGGCGGCGATACGCGGTGCAAGACCGAATATCTGATGGAAACCTTCATCATTGGTCCAGTACTCTGCACCTGGAAGCCAGTCGCACAGAGCACCTACTGCCACGAAGAAAAAATTCATGAGGAATCCAAGCCAGATGATGAATCTCGCCTTGCGGAATCCCCACACTTCCGCCACGACATCGTTGATGATGTAAGAAATAGGGAAAACAATGACACCACCGGTCTGGCTGTGTCCGAAGAATGAAAGTTGCTTTGTTTCAAAAATGTTTGACGCAATAAGGCAAACACAAAACAGTACACCGAAAAGCATAAACAGCATACTTACTTTACTGTTGTTCTTGTTGTTCATATTCTTGTTTTTTTGATTAGAGGTTACCAAGCACTCTATCTTGTTTTTAAAGAGGTTTACCAAGTACTCTTTTTGTTTTACGTGGGAGACCAGCCGGTAACGCAGCTGGCACATTGGCTGGTATTATGGATTATGAATTATATAGACGCAATCAGCCAAGTTAAATAGCAGGCGAATATGGCAATCATCAGCCAGCCTTCCCATCGCTCGATCTTATATCTGGTGAATGAGAAGAGCCAAAGCAGCGCAATGCTGACCATCATCATGGAAAAATCCACAATGGTTAGACCATTGATCGTCATTGGAGCTATCACTCCTGTCACACCGATGATAAGAAGGATATTATATACGCAGGAACCTATTACGTTGCCCATAGCAATGGCAGACTGACCTTTTCTTGCTGCAACGACGCTTGTGGCAAGTTCTGGAAGAGATGTTCCTCCAGCCACAATTGTAAGACCTATCACCGCTTCGCTAACACCGAGCATTGCAGCGACATCAGTCGCACTGCTGACAAAGCAGTCACTTCCCACTACAAGACCAGCAAGACCAATCACCACTCTACCGATTGCGCCAGTAAGAGTGTATGATTTCATCACTGTTTCTGAATTTTCATCAGGCGTTGCAGTTCGGATGGCAAATAGGGTATAAACTACGAGCAAAGCAAGGAACAGGACTCCTGCCCAGCGTGGTATTCCTCCATAAATGCCAAATCCAAGCAGCACAAACGATGCAAGTATAGCCACAGGAATGTCACGACGCACAGTGGAACGGGATATTACCATAGGAGAAACTGCGGCAGACACACCAGCGATGAGCAATACGTTGAAGATATTGCTTCCAACTACATTGGCTACTGCAAGGTCTGTAGTACCTTGAAGAGCGGAAGTGACGCTGACGAAGAACTCAGGCATAGACGTGCCAACAGCCACGACAGTTAGACCTATAAGCATTTTAGGCATATCCATACGTTGTGCCAAAGAGACCGCACCTTCAGTAAGAAGGTCCGCTCCCTTCAGCACAATGTATATACCTATGATTATAATGACTATGTCTGAAAGCATAGAAACTTGTTATTCCTGGTTATCCGTCAGCAGTTACTCTGCATTGCGGTCGTCGATGTTGTCGCCTTCTGTCGGAGCAAGAGATTCTTCGAAATCGGTAACACCAGCCTTAACGAGGATATTGTACCACTGGATAAGCTTCTTGATGTCGCTTGTGTGGACACGATCGCGGTCGAAGTTAGGCAGGATAGCAGCGAAATACTCCTGAAGTTCTGCTCCGCTGGCCTTCTTATAATTGATGGAAGCCTCTTTGCCCTCTTCCTTATCACGAAGTGAAGCGAGGATTGTCATAAGAGGAACATCGTCCTCGTATGTGTACATAGCTATGTCAGCGAGTGATGTTACGCGGTCGGAGGCGAAAGCTGGGATACGCTTATGAGTCTCATCAAGAATCTCGACGATAAGACTTGCCTTTGCGCGAGAAACCAATTTGTAAAGTCCTGGTTTGCCAGAGATGGCAAGGATTGTCTGTTGCATTTCTTTGTTTATTGAAATTATTTGTTATTATTATGTTATTATTCTATTATTTTTAAGACCAGTCATTATACTGATGCGGCAGATGAGGGCTAATCATCCAACTCGGACAGCGAGACAAGGAGATTGTCTATCTGAATGTCCATAGGCGCAACACCATCATTATGGATTACGAAATCAGACATTTCCTCCACCTTTTCCTGCGGTATTTGAGCGTCAATCCATTGCTTTGCCTTAGCTTTAGTGATGGAATCACGATGCATTATTCTTTGTATCCGGACTTCTTCAGGAGCAGAAACACATACCACGGCATCCACTTTATCCTGAAGGTGAGCATCAAAAAGGATAGCACATTCCATCCATTGCATTCCGGAAGCATAGAAATCACGGATTACAGCAGGATGAACAATCGCATTGATAGATTGTTTGTTGGCTTCGGATGCAAGAAGAAACTGTGCAACTACGGGCTTATTAAGTTCTCCTTTCACATAAGTGTCGGGACCGATAAGACGAATCAGTTGGTCCTGCAAGTCCTTATCATGGCGCATAAGACGTTTTGCACCAGCGTCACAATCATATATCTGTATGCCCCTTTCTTCGAGTAGGCGACAGAGGAATGACTTGCCGGAACCTATTCCGCCTGTAATGGCAATTCTTTTCATATACAGATTATTCTACAGTTTCGATAAGATACTCCACCTGCTTGACATTGAGTGAAGCACTGATGACGTAACGAGGAACTGTACGCAATGTGAGATTACATTTCTCATCTGGATTAGTTGGCAATTCCTTATAGTCTGTCTCTACGATGAAATCTTCAGGATTAAGACGCTGGAAATTAGCTTTACCAACCACGACGCGGACAGGAACCCTTGCCGGGAAAGGACGGAAGAGAATATTCTCAGGCATGTTCACAGCCTTTACCGGTGCCATTATCTCCGTCTCTATCATCTTGTCGGCATAGAATTTCACTTTTATCTGTGAAGGTTCAACCTTTACACCAGGAATCTTCTTTATCGTAATGGTGCGCGAAACGGTGTCCTTGAAATTGGTCAGATTGAGAATGTCGGTGAAGACTTCTTCAATACTGTCCAGTTTTTCCTTAGAAGAATAAATCTTCACATTCTCGGGAATGATTTCAGTTCGGGCTATATAATAGTCATCATACGCCTTTACATCACCATCGATGACGACCGGAACCATCTTCGCAAGACCGTAATTGAAAGTGAAATCCCATTTGTCAGCCTTGACGGAAACAATCTTCGTATTGCCGAAGAGCTTACTGTAGAGCAGCTTTATAAAGTCTCCTTGCGTAATAGAACCACGGTCATTCTTTTTGGAACAATTATTGAAACTGACTACGACAGGTCTGATTGCGTCACCATAGAGATAACTCATCAGAGTATAACCCTTATCTTTCAGCACCACCTTCACAGTGTCCGGCAGCGGATCCGTGATAACGACATTGTCAGGGACGCCCACCAACTGCAAAGGCACACAAACCTCTTTTTCGTAAGTTTCATTGAGAGAAATCATACACCAGAAGCCTGCGCTCACTGCGAGAAAAAAGAGAAAGATCAAGAACTCCTTGTTTACGAACATAAAGAAGAAGTTCTTGATAGCCAAATTAGCGTTTTTCCATTCCATACACTTGGTATTGTTTTCTTAAACCGCCAAGTCAGACTGACTTGTTGACAGTTTTACTGGAACAGTAAGCCCTATATCCAATTTTCGGCAAACATACATCTGCCCAATATTATAGTAAGTATAAGGCTGTTTTCAGGGAAATAACGAGTTTCGTAATTCCAAATGCCAGTCGCCGGCAGCGACTCAGCAAACGACCATAAGGCTCGGATTACTTGTTCAACTGAACGCCTGAAGCATCAGCAAAAATATAAGAACGGTCGCATGTTACGACTACGCCACGAGCGATTTCTATTTCCACTGCGTTCTTTTCGAGGTCGATTTTCTTGACAGTACCATGAATACCGCCACCTGTCACCACGTGAGTTCCCTCTGCGAGAGAGTTCTGGAAATTACGGATTTCCTTCTGCTTCTTCTGCTGAGGACGAATCATAAAGAACCACATGATGGCGAAGATAACGACCATCATGATAATCATAGAAAGGCCACCGCCCTGCTGGGCTTGGGCTGCAAGAATCATTGAATTCATAGTTGTATTTTTGTTTTGTAATTGTTATGCATTATTGTTTTTGTCACCCATCACCTTATACATCTTTCCTGTCTCGATAAGATGTCTGGCAATGGTGTCGAGCATACCGTTGATATACGCGCCACTACGAGGAGTAGAGTAAAGCTTAGCCAACTCCACATATTCATTTATAGTGACATTGACAGGTATATTAGGGAAATTGAGCATCTCGGCAATGGCAAGCTGCATGATGACTACATCCATGTAAGCAAGACGTGAGAAATCCCAGTTGAGGGAAGCTTCGCTCATATAGCGCTGATACTGGTCTGCATTCAGCACGCAAGCACGGAACAGTTTGCGGGCAAACTCACGGTCTTCCGCATCTTTATATTCTGGAAGCAGCGGCTCCTTTGCCGATGATTTTTCGGTAAATCTCTTGATGGTCTTCAGCACGAATGTGTCCACCACATCCTTGTCATCATTCCAATAAAGGCTTATCTCCTCCAGCACAGCGGCGAGATCGTCATTGTCCTGAATGAATTGACGGTACAATTTACGCCAAAGTTCACGGTCTGCTTCATAATCGTCATCCTCAGAAGCAAGGTATTCCTTATAAGCCTCACACTGTTCAATCTGGAGAAAGAGCTTGCGGACAAACTCGATGTTGTCATCCCAAATACGTTTCTGCTCTTCATTAAACTCACGGAGCATGTCATTATTCTCCAACTGAAGCTCGAATTTGTTGTTTACGAACTTGGAAGAAGGCACCGGAGATCCTTCACGCGCAGCACGTGCGCAATCCACTTCAAATTGTTTACGGGCAATCTTTGTCAGTGAAACTATAAGTAGGAGCAAATAATTATAAAGGTGGTAGGCTTTAGACAAACTGAAAATCAACTCTTTTTCAGCGTTGTCGATATTGTGGTTTCCATTCTGGAAATAGGCATAGGTCAACTGAACTGCCTTGATTCTGATAAGTTTTCTGTTAATCATTTGTAAGGTCCTTTTCTATAAATTCATCAGTTAATAACTTGATTGCTCCATTAGCTGTACCTGCGCTTCAGGCCAACAATCGATGCAAAGGTATTAAAATATCACGTAATATACAAACAATTTAGGTGATTTTAATCATTTTTTTTACGATTTCCCAGATAATCTTTGCTTATATCAATTAAAATGTGTACCTTTGCACCGCTTTTTTTGAGCGCATCCCCATTTGAGGTGACTCAGTGTGATGGCGAATTAAGCAAATAACAATTATCGTTTAACAACTTAATTTAGAGTAACACATTATGTTAGAAATCAATGTTAAAGGTCAGAAGAGAAATGACCTCGGCAAGAAGGCATCAAAGATGATGCGTAAGGAGGGTCTTATCCCATGTAATCTTTACGGTGAGAAGAAGGGTGAGAACGGTCTCCCTGTAGCAGAAGCATTCACTGTTTCATTCGCAGAGCTCCGCAAGGCTGTTTACACTCCAAACATCTACATCATCAATCTCGACATCGACGGCGAGAAGCATCAGGCTATCCTCAAGGAAATCCAGTTCCACCCTGTTACTGACGCTATCCTCCACGTTGACTTCTTCGAGGTAACTCCTGAGAAGCCAATCACTGTTGGTATCCCAGTAAACCTCGTAGGTCACGCTGCTGGTGTACGTGCCGGTGGTCGTCTCGCTCTCTCTATCCGTCAGATTAAGGTTACTGCTCCTTACGGTAAGATTCCTGAGAAGCTCGACGTTGACGTTACCGCTCTTGAGATCGGTAAGTCAATCAAGGTTGGTGCCCTCCATTTCGAAGGTCTTGAGATTGCAACAAGCAAGGAAGTTGTAGTATGCTCAGTCAAGATGACTCGTGCTGCTGCTGCCGCTGCTGCTGCCGCTCAGGGTTAATCCAACTTCTGACACGCACTGAAAAGCAATATTGGGCGCTCTGGGTTCACTCCTTGAGCGCCCTTTTTATAAACAAATAGGAGAACGAAATAACTGATTTTGCAGTTCAATATCTTATTTGTCACGATGTAAAAATATATTTGCAACATTATAATATACAAAATGGAAAAGTACCTTATTGTGGGTCTTGGCAATCCTGGACCTGAATATCACGAGACAAGACACAATGCCGGATGGATGGTAGTGGACAGTTTCGTGAACGACCAGAATGCCACGTTTGCAGACAAGAGATACGGTTATGTGGCGGAAACAAGCGTAAAGGGACGCAAAGTCTTCGTCTTGAAACCGACCACATTCATGAATCTCAGCGGCAATGCCGTGAGATACTGGCTCGAAAAGGAGAATATCCCGACAGAAAACCTTCTCGTAATCGTCGATGACCTTGCCCTTCCCCTCGGCAAAATGCGCCTTAGAGCATCAGGAAGCAATGGAGGACACAATGGACTCGGACACATACAGCAACTCATCGGACAGAAATACGCACGCCTTCGCATGGGCATCGGCAGCGAATTCTCACAGGGACATCAGGTGGATTGGGTGCTGGGAAAGTTCAGCGATGAGGACAAGAAAACCCTTGCTCCTTGCATAAACACCGCCTGCGACATCATCAAGAGTTTCATTCTTGCTGGAGTCAACATCACGATGAACCAATACAACAAAAAGTAAAATGGCAAACGCAGAGCAGAATTCCGCAAGAATAGACAAATGGCTTTGGGCTGCACGCATTTTCAAGACCAGAAGTATTGCCGCTGATGCCTGCAAGAACGGCAGAGTGACAAAAAATGGCGTCAACGTAAAACCGAGTCATGTGATAAAGGTCGGCGAAACAATCAGCGTCAAAAAGCCACCCATTACCTACTCATTCAAGATACTAAAGGCGATAGAAAACCGCGTAGGAGCGAAGCTATTACCTGAAATCTACGAGAACGTGACAGAGGCAAAGCAGTACGAACTCCTTGAAATGTCCCGCATCAGCGGATTCATCGATCGTGCAAGAGGTACCGGTCGTCCTACCAAGAAGGACAGAAGAGCAATGGATGCCTTTATCGATCCCGCTCTTTTCGGCTTTGACGAGGACGATTTCGATAACGAAGATGACGAATAAAAGCAAACGATTTATCAATCAACGAATTACCTTTCGTACCATACCATATTCATCAACGGCAAGAAACACTCCACGCATTCCATCAACGGACTGGAGTTTCCTGCCGTTGATATCGTAATAACACCTTTGATTTCCCTGCCTTATTACACGGTCAAGAGCCACATTTGTGATTCCTGTATATTTGGAAAGGACGTATGAAAGCCCGGCTTTTGCATCAATCTCTCCCCACCCCATCCTATTGTTCGGATAGTCCACGCCTTCCTCTCGATGGGAAGTCTTGGCTATTACATCAAGAATCTGAGACGGACTAAGCGTGGGACAGGCTTCAAGCCAGAGAGCTATTACGCCAGTAACAACTGGAGCTGACATTGATGTACCGCTGGTCACTGTCCACGCATACGTTCTTCCATCATGCTGAAATCTTTCCTTGTCAGGGCTGACTGCTGCATTGTCAGGATTGCTTTCAAGGTAAAAACTGCTCATTGCAGATATGATATTCTCACCTGGAGCCATGACATCAGGCTTCGTAAAGCCCTGGATGGTAGGTCCCATACTGCTGAATCCCGACCTTCTATCATCGGTCAGATAGTTGTATTCTATAGGGTTGCCACGGAAATCAGTCAGTGTTCTCGGATAAGAAGTTGAACCAACGGAGATTACATTCTTTGCAGAAGCTGGAAAAAGAATATTATGTCCAGGCACAGCCGAAACGGATTCTGGACTCAAGGATTTGTTTGCCCAAAGTTCACCAAGCACAGAATGCGCTTCAATATCTATGTTTTCGCCCTCCAATGTGAGCATTACAGGGACATCATAGCCTAAAGCTCCGCCTCCAATACGGTCAAGATAGAACTCTACGCCCCACTCTTTCGCATTCACACCAGAGGGATAGATGCAGAGACATAGAGAATACTTACGGTCATTTCCGACAGAAATGGTGTCAAGAAGCATCTGGTCTTCCGCTTTGAGCACATCGTCAAAATAGTATATACGCTTCTCTTTCTGCCCAGAATAAGGCAATAAATCGAGAGTAAAAACGAACTCACCGTCCGAACGCATGAAGATATTGTTTCTGCCGCCCCATGCCTTTATGAAGGTGCAGACGCTTTTATCTGACGATGATTTCTTGAGATAAGTCTTGTTGGCACCATCATTTCCGGCTGAAGCACAAAGTATTCTGCCCGGTCCCAAGAGTTTTTCCACGGTTTCATAATACATCGTCTCACCATAGTAATCCTCATAACGGCCTTCACTGAAATTGATTACGCAAGGCTTACCTTGACTTTCCGCGTAGTCGAAGATGTACTTAAAACCGAGAATATCCATTGCATCGGTGTAAAGTTCTACGTCCTCTTCGTCCACGACTTCATTGTTGTCGCCGCTGAAATTGCACACCAAGCAAAGCTCGGCATCTGGAGCAATGCCGACAAAAGGACTGGTACTGCTTCCGTTCCAACCACTTCCTGCCGCAATGGCAGCGGTGTGTGTGCCATGAAAATCATATTTGTAATCGGCTGTCCGCTTATATTCCAGGAGGCTTTCTTCATCCATGAACTGCCTTCCTACAGCCAAAGAACCATCATTATCATCTCTCTTTGCAATTTGGTCCCAAAGAGCCTTGATACGATAACGCTTTCCGTCAGCCGACCAGAAAGTAGGATGAGTAAGGTCAAAACAGATATCTTCAACTCCCACAATAACGTTTTTACCACTATATCCACTGAAAGTCAAGATATTACCATCAAGATATTGACGGTTTACTTCATGCGCTCTGGCGATGATTCGGGTAGTATCGAGCGTCAGATGACATGATTTTCCCGCCTCAATTCTCTTGATTTCAGGCAAGAGAGAGAGGGCATTAAGATTTCGGAGCGGAATTTTAGCTATGTGAATATCATCGAATGAAGCAAGAATAGCGCAATCACTCGAAGTCAATACATTGGAATCATCAGTTCTGACGAACGCCACAATGGCTTTATCGTTACGGTTTTCAGCTTTCCCACCCTTGGCTCTCCATTCCTTATCATACTGTCTCGATGCCACTTTTCTGACGAAAGGCGACATTTTGAGAAAGTCCGGCTTTTGTGAAAAAGCGGAAACAATAGGCAGTATATATAATAATAAGGTGAAGAGGATTCGTCTCATAGGCACAAGAATCTATGCGAGAAGGATGGAAAGCACAGTGCCCCAATGCGCCATTGCACCGAGAAGCACGAAAACATGCCAGATAGCGTGGTAATTCTTCTTGGAGTCGTGTGCGAAGAAATATGTTCCAGATGTATAGAACACGCCCTCAAGCAGGAGAAGAATCATGGAAATCGTGGAGAGGCGGGCCATCACTTCAGGAATGATAAAGAGCACACTCCAGCCCATGATGAGATAAATGGCAAGAGAAAGGCGCGGATATTTACCCATGGCAAACACCTTATAGAACACTCCGCCAATCACTGCAGCCCACTGAAGTCCAAACACGAGCCAACCTACCCAACCACCAACGACTCCTATGCAGATAGAAGTGTAGGAGCAGGCTATCATCACATAGATGCTGATATGGTCGAGCTTACGCATCACCTGCTTGACCAACCCTGGGTGCACCCAGTGATACAAGGTGCTGGCGAGGAACATGAGGAACATTCCACAGATGAAGAATATCACTCCAAATGCCATCTGCCATCCTATTTCCACTGCCGGCCATACGAGCCAAATGGAAGAAAGTGCGAAGAGCGCACCAAACAAATGGGTCCATGTGTTGCCCAATTCTGCTTTCAAAGGAAGTATCTTGCTCATTGTTTTCTGCATTTTTGTTCAGAATACACGATTACGACCATGACCATAATAATATATCCTGAAAGATTGTTGTATAATTACCTAATTCTGAAATGATTATCATTCCATCATCTATTTCGCGTGCAAAGATAAGAAAGTTATTGCGATTTAAGAAATAAATTAGTATAAAAAATCAAAAAACGATAAATCCAGCCACTCCCAACTCATTATTATTGACCATCGGACACATCACTACGTCCAGATCCTGATTTCCTTGCTTGCGGATAAATTTCTGATTTTCTCTCTTGGCTTTCCTGCTTTTCCTATTGTCAAGATACTTATGCCACAAAGGAAGAAGTGCAAAACTGAGTTCTGACGAAGCAAATCCTATGGCAGCACCTGCAAGGACATCATGCGTGTAATGATGCTTTCCTGTGACTCGTAGTGTTGCCGTGGTAGTGGCGACAGCATAACCGGCAACACTTATCCAAGGAGAAATATGCCCATATTCATGCCTGAGCATATTCGCTCCGAGGAAAGCTCTGGCAGCGTGGCCTGACGGAAATGACTTGCAGTCAGAGCCATCGGGTCTGCGTTCTGATACTATATGCTTCAACGCTCCTGTCGCCCCATAAGTCAGTCCTATGGAAGTCACAGCCACGAAGAGGCGGTCTTGCATGGAATACCTGCTCTCCACTTTAGTCATTGGGAGCACCATTCTGGAAGCAAGAGGTGCATATTGCAGATAATCCTCCACCTGTGCGTGAGCACAAATGGAGGATACCAAAATATATATTATTGTAAACGTTCTTCTAATCATGATGAGGAAGCGATTAGAAATGTCCACCGAAACCACCGTAGTAACCGCCGAAGCCACCGCCACGCTGACCGTTTCTGCCACCGCGAGGACCGCCTCCAGGAGGGCCGTCAAAGCCACCACGTCCGCCTTCACGCTGTGCTCTGCGAGCTTCCTTGCCTCCAAAGGCATTGATGCGGTAGGTCACTTTCAGCATTGCGTAGGAGTTGATGCTGTTGTACCATGTATCGTTGCGGGAGTAAGCGCTGATGGCACGGGAGAAATTGCTCTGATTCTTTAGGATATCATAGAACTGCAATGAGACTGTAAGCGGACGACCACGGAGGAATGACTGGGAAATCTGAGCGTTCCAGATGAACTCATTGGTGTTCATAGAAGCGTCATTATAACCTCTGCGGCAGTTTTCATTGATGTTAGTGGTGAGTGAAGTGCCCCAAGGAGCTGTGAGATTGATGTTCAGACCATAGCTGAACTGCCAAGTATCGAGGTCGCTGTTGCTCTGAAGCTTGTTTCGGGCATGGGTATAATTGAAACTTCCGTTCGGTTCTACCTCAAGCCAGTCGTTACGATAACTGAATGAAAGACGCTCGCCGATAGTGGTGTTGTTGGTGGCATTCTTCTGCGGACCGACAGCATTCTGGAGCGTAAGATAGCCGACATCATGATTATAACTGAAATCTGTCATCGTATTGATGTTCCAGTTGCCGAGCGTATCAAGAGAAGTATTGAACATGAATGCACCGCCCATATTCCATTTACCGTTGATGTTCTCAGGACGGGTGGTTCTGCCACCGGTCTTTTCATCGTAAGTCACCATGTTGGAGATGCTGTTTCTGGTAGTGCTGAAATTCAAGTGCGCCATCCATGACTGCATACGCTCCTGACGATAACCATTGTAGAAGAGTCGGAAATTGTTTGTAAAGGCAGGCTTCAGTCCCGGATTACCTTTGGAAATGTTCAGAGGGTCTGAGTTATCGGTAATATCCAGCAACTGGCTGATGCTCGGCTGGGAAGTATTAGCACGGTAATTGATGCGCAACTGGCTCACCTTGGAGAACTTATAGCGGAACTCAAGTGTAGGGGTGATATTTGTCACGGTGCGGGTTGTGTCTGCTGAAACGCCCTGATAATCCTGCACATAGTGAGTCTTCTGAGGCTGAACCTGCACACCTACGTTGAAATTATATTTCTCGCGGATGAAGCGGAGCATCACTTCTGCGACGTGAGTGTAGGTGGAATACTCAGAGAAACGGCTGAGATCCTTGTCGAGATAGTCTCCGAGCGGATTGACATTATTGCGGTTGAGGAAATCCATCCATCCGCGATAGACCATCTCCTGGTCTGTCATATTGCCGAGACGGCTGAAATCATACGTATCGCGGTCGCTCTTGCTGTAAGAGTACTGATACTGATAGCGGAACTGGAGGAAGGTAGCACGTGCAATAGGCTCAGAGTAAGTAGCTTGCAACTTATAGTTCCAGTTCTTCGTAGGAGCCGTATTGTATCTGTTTGTCTGGTAAGTAGAGTCCAGACCAGCAGCTGTCTGCATCTGATAGAGGTGCACGTCAGCAGCACTGAGGCTGTTGCTCTCGCCTTCCGAGAAGCCTCCATCCATGCGGAAGGTGATGTTCCTGCCGAGGTTGTTCAGTTTTCTGTTAAACTGAAGCATACCGCTTCCGTTCTTTGACTTGCTGTAAGAGAGCGAACGATTGGTACGTCCATTGACATTGATGCGGTTTCCATTTGCATCAAGCACATCATTCACCTTGTCTTCTTCCAGAGGGTCTGTGGTGTAAAGGTAAGGATCCTCATTGTAAGTGCCGGAAAGACTGCTGGAAAGTCCGTCGTTGGTAGAGTAACTGTATGATGGACGGAACATGATGTTCGTGAGAGTATCAGGTTTCCATTCCAGTCTGCCGCCGAAATAGACGGAATTTCCGCGAGAGTAGTTGCGGTTTATACTGTTGGAGAAAGATCCTGTAGTGGCTACAAAGTTCTCTGAAGATGATTTGCTGAAAGCGTCACCGTCAGAATGGCGCCACATAAGTCCGAAGTCAAAGTTGAGCTTGTCCTTGTCGTAATTGACATTGAAAGCACCGTCCTTTGAAGCATTCAGCCCGTTGCGGTTGCCTCCGAATCCACGACGACCGCCTCCAGGGAAGCCCATGTCATTGGTGTTGTTGGCACCACCAAAGCCCATAAAGCGCAATCCGTCCTGAGTGTACATTCCCATCAGTCGCTCAGCGTAACGGTCGTGGTTGCCATAGCCACCGTCAAAATTGAACATATATCCCTTGTTCATGCCAGGCTTGATTCCGAAGTCGAGCACAGTGGACTCCTCACCGTCATCAATACCTGTCACGCGTGCAAGGTCACTCTTCTCGTCATACGCGCGAATCTTATCTACAATGGATGTAGGCAGGTTTTTCAGGGCAGTCTTTGTGTCTCCAGACATAAACTCCTTGCCATCCACTTTGATTTTCTTCACAGATTTGCCATTGATGGTGATATTGCCCTCATCATCCACCTGAGCGCCAGGAATCTTCTTCACCAGTTCTTCGATTACTGAGCCTTCAGCCGTACGATAGGCAGAAGCATTATATACGAATGTATCTTCCTTGACCGTCACTTTTGCGGCAACGCCGTTAGCCACGACCTCCTTGAGAAGCACAGCATCGACTGCAAGATTGACTTTACCGAGGGCAATGTCCTTATTGTCAGCTACGGTAAGGTTTTTCTCATAAATCTTATATCCTATATTAGTCATTTTAAGGATATATTTACCATTCTTTGGGGCTTTCAGAGAGAACTTGCCATCGGCGTCAGTCACAGCGCCAGTGACGTAAGAACTATCTGATTTCAAGAGTTGTACGGTCGTTTGCATCAAGGCTTCCTTTGAGTCCTTATCATAGACCGTTCCGCTGATGACCCTATTCTGCGCCATCATCATTACCGAACCCATTACGAGCGCGATCAATGTGAGTAATGATTTTCTCATCTGTCGTTATAGTTATGTTTTAATGTTGTCATTTCTACATTCATTTTCTCGTTCACACAATATAATGACGGATGGAAAAGAAAAAAGTTTATTATCTTTCAATCATTTTTTTGAAATTCTTACGCTTCAAAAACTCCCCAAATACACAATTCTACAATTTATTAACATTTATTTCCGAAGAAAAATATTTCCGTCCGGGATACACGATTCTCGTCAATTTTGAAACAACTTACAAATCAGCATGTTACAAAAGTCAAGCTTTCGAAAGGTTGTTTTTGGGTTGAAAAAGCATAGTTTTTACGTAGCAAAAGCATAGTTTTCATGATGTAATATCTAAGCTTTTGCATCCTAATAACATAGATATTACAACGCAAAAGCTTAGTTATTGCAAGGCAAAGGCCAAAAATCAAGGTTACAAAGGCAAAATCAGCATCATCAAAGCTCTTTCACTTCGCAAAAACGCCATGTGGAGACGGAGGAATTTTGACGTACGATTAACATTCCTAAATAAATGCAAAAACAGGCGGGGATGTTGTTTCTTTAGTTTGAGCGTCATCTGCTTTTGCACATAAAAACTATTCCCCGTTCACACATTCCTTATGGAATTAACCGGATTTATTTGCCAGTATCATATTTTTTTACTACTTTTGCATTCGATATCGCACAAGAAATCATATTACAACATATTACTAACAACTGACATGAACAAAAGACTATTATGCGCAATACTGCTGGCATTCACCATTGTCACAGGCGTTTGCGCGCAACAACTGAAGGAGAAACTCAATCGTGCTCCTGTTGCAGTAAGGACATCAAAAGGAGTGCTCGTCTCATGGAGATCATTCTCCTCCGACCCGGCCGACCTCACATTCAACGTCTATCGAAACGGAACGAAAATCAGTTCCAGCAATTTCAAGAAGACGAACTTGCACGACAGCCTGGGCAAACCCGGCTACATATACAGGATAGAGGCAAGCAACGGCGAGACATTCGAGACTAAAGCGTGGGCAAATATCTGCACCACATTCGACATAAAGCGCCCCGCACCGCAGGCCACGGCTAATGGCGCGAAAGGTAAATACCGCCCTGACGACATGAGCGTTGGCGACCTTGACGGTGACGGCGAGTATGAACTCGTGCTGAAATGGATGCCTGACAACCAGAAGGACAACAGCCAGAAAGGATACACATCTCCATGTATCATCGACGCTTACAAGCTCGACGGCACATTCCTCTGGCGCATCAACCTCGGACTGAATATACGCTCAGGAAACCATTACACGCAGTTTCTCGTCTATGACTTCGACGGCGACGGCAAGGCAGAGATGATGTGCAAGACTGCCCCAGGCTCTA
Organism: uncultured Prevotella sp.; assembly: GCA_934256705.1. Classification (GTDB taxonomy): domain Bacteria; phylum Bacteroidota; class Bacteroidia; order Bacteroidales; family Bacteroidaceae; genus Prevotella. Next base: position 28,610 of record CAKQPF010000005.1, on the reverse strand, counting down.
AGGACAGCGAAGGCAACTATGTCACAGAGGCTGCGACCGATGCCACTATCAAGAAGATAAACAATTCCAAGAATTACGTCAATGGTAACGGACATGTGACTGGCGGTGAAGAACTTCTGACTGTATTCAATGGCGAGACAGGCAAGGCCATGCACACCGTATGGTACAACCCTAACCGCGCAATGACGACAGGCAACAAGAACATGACCTACGGCGATTGGGAGAAAGAAAACGGCAAGAGCACGAATTTCAACCGTGGCGAGAGATACAATGCAGCCGTGGCTTACCTCGACGGACTTGACCATCTTCCCTCTGCAGTGTTCCAAAGAGGTTACTATTCCAGCTGTTTCCTCTGGGCTGTAGATTGGAACGGCAAGGAGATTTCCACGAAATGGCTCCACAAAGGCAGAAAAGGATCTTGGTCCGTCGATGACAAAGACGGCAAAAGCATCGCTTCCGGCTCGGGAAAATCAAGTTTCGGACAAGGGGTCCACGGCATTTCTGTAGGCGATGTCGATAACGACGGAAAGGACGAGATAGTCACTGGTTCGGCAACCATCGACCACAACGGTTCCCTACTCTGCTCTACCGGCAAGGGACACGGCGATGCAATCCATCTTGCTCCGCTGTTTGCAGACAGCAAAGAGCTCGGTCTGATGATGCCTCACGAAGAGAAACCTTACGGATATGATGTCCATAATCCAGCAACTGGCGCACTTCTCATAAGCAAAACCAGTTCGGGAGACAACGGACGTGGTCTTGCAGCCGACTTCATCCCTTCGAACAAGGGCTACGAGTTCTGGACCAGTGCTGACAACAACATCTATTCCTGTACCACTGGCAATGTAATCCTCGACAAGAAACCGGACACCAATTTCCGAATCTACTGGACAGGAGACCCATTCGACCAGACTTTCGATGGCAGATACGACAAGAATGCAGATAAGTTTAATCCAAGAATTAGATATTACAACACCAATTCCAAGTCTATCAATACATTCATCGAATTCAACAAGCACGGCGAACCACAGGCTTGCAACACCACAAAAGCCACTCCGTGTCTTCAGGCTGACATACTGGGCGACTGGCGTGAGGAACTGATAATGTTCAAATACGAACCGGACTATACTGCGGAGAACGTGACAATCATGATATTCTCCACTCCAGAGCCTACAAAATACAAGGTGCCTTGCTTGATGGAAGACCATGTCTATCGCATGGGAATAGCCTGGCAGAACAGTTCCTACAACCAGCCACCTCACCTCGGCTACAGTCTTGCCGAATATGTAGGAGCGGGAACAAACTATGTCACCAGTTCCACTTCCTTCGCACCAGCGTATCAAAATGTGGAGACCGGCATCAAAGACGTTACAGTCACACGTCCAGGCGACGGAATAATGTATAACCTGAAAGGACAAAGAGTAAGCAGACCTGTATCGGGTCAGATTTACATCCTCAACGGCAAGAAATTCATATTCAGATAATCTGCACGGGAATTTGCAGAGCACAGGAAAACGACAATGGCAGGAGTGAGCAACTTTTTATAAAAGACTCACAAGCCATTGTTTGACTGTAAGTGATGTAACTTAGCATTCAACAACATAAAAACAAAGAATATGCAACGCGTAATAATCTCAACGAACCTCGAAACAGAGCTCTCAAAGGCGATAGCCGACTGCGAGCACGACAGGATTTTCATACTCACTGACGAGACGACACACCGACTGTGCCTGCCTCTGGTAAAGGACTTCGACTGTCTGAAGGGCGCTGGGATTATTACAATCGGTGCTTCCGATGTAAACAAGACACTGGAATCCACCGCCCACGTCTGGGAGGAACTGCAGAAAGGCGGCGCTACACGCCACTCGCTGCTTGTAAATCTCGGTGGAGGAATGGTGACTGACCTCGGAGGATTTGCCGCTTCCACCTTCAAGAGAGGCATCAATTTCATCAATATCCCCACCACATTGCTCTCCATGGTCGATGCTTCGGTGGGCGGAAAGACAGGCTTCAACTTCGGCGGACTAAAAAATGAAATCGGAGTATTCAACGATTCAAAATACGTTATACTCTCCACCGCTTTCCTCAAGTCGCTCGACAAGGAGAACATCGCTTCTGGTTACGCCGAAATGATAAAGCATGGACTTATCAATCGCGAGACAAATGCGATGTGGGCAGAACTGATAAACTTCGACCTTGCCCACCCCGACCTTGCGGAATTGCAGAGAATGGTGGCTGAAAGCGTTGCAGTGAAAGAGAAAATCGTGGAAGAGGATCCGCATGAGCACGGCATTCGCAAGGCGCTCAACCTCGGACACACCATCGGCCACGCCTTCGAATCATGGGCAATGCGCGAGGCTGAAAAGGCAGAATCAGACAAGGCCAGACTCCAAAGGCCTATCCTCCACGGCTATGCTGTGGCTTACGGCATAATCGCCGAGCTATATCTTGCCGTCAGAAAGACCGGTTTCCCGACAGACAAGATGCACCAGACCGTGAGATTTATCCGAGAAAACTACGGCACGTTGCCGATAACCTGCGACGATTACCCTACCCTTCTCGAACTGATGACCCACGACAAGAAGAATATCGCAGGCGAAATAAACTTCACTCTGATGGGCGGAATAGGTGACATCCGCATCAACCAAACTGCCACAAAAGAGGAAATAATGGAGGCTCTCGATTTCTTCCGTGAAGGATAATTAACATTTTTTATTTACGATTTTTCTCTTTTGATATTGAAAAAGCGTACCTTTGCAAAAAGATTACATCAACCGAAATATGGATATACAATTAAACCCAAATATTGACGCAGGCAAGACATCAGTCCTGATAGTGGATGATATTCCTATCAATGTAACTCTGATTGAGAAAATGCTCAAGCCATTCCATTTCGTAATCGAAAAAGCGAATGACGGACAGACAGCACTCGACATCGTTGCCGACAAAAAGCCCGACCTCATACTGCTCGACCTTATGATGCCGGGAATAAACGGATACGACGTGATAAGACAGTTGCGCTCACAGGAAGAGACCAAGCTGCTGCCTATCATCGTGATTTCCGCACTCAACTCAAATGAGGACGTGGTGAAAGGTTACAGTTTGGGAGCCAATGACTTCTTGACAAAACCAATCATCATGGACCGCCTCCACACCAGCGTAGTGACCCAGCTCAACAAGGCTTTGGAGACTAAAGGAATGGCATAATGGGATGGTAATCAGGTTGCAGGCCATCACTTTTTCACTTTTATCAGTGGTTTGAGGCTTATACATTTTATATATATAACGGAGTAATCATGTAAAGCCCACCCTTAACACAAAGACAATGATTATTGACATACTGATAATCATATCAATCATAGTCGTGGCTATCCTCGTGATAAGACGGCTTTCAATGATTAAAACTGGAACGGAAAACGTCCAGGATATGAACAAGGAAATTGCTTCACTCAAGCATGATTTGGAGGAAGCAAAGCAGGAGAGCAGACTGAAAGATGTCTATCTCCACAATATTTGCCACGAAATACGCAATCCGCTCAATGCTGTAGTGGGATTTGCACAACTCATGGCACTGCCAGACGATATAGTCAGCGCAAAGGAAAAGGAGGAATACAATGAGTATATCGCTCAGAACTCCAGTCTGCTGATGCTTATCGTGGACGACATACTGAATATTTCAGACATAAAGAGCGGTAACTTCAGGATCAATAAGACTCCTGCTCCGCTCAATAACATAGGAACATCGGCTATTGCAAGTGTGAAATATAGAGTCACAGACAAGGTAAAACTCTCATTTACATCCGATTTCGATGATTCATTCATGCTCAAAACTGACGTGAGAAGGGTGCAGCAGATACTCATCAATTTCCTCACCAATGCCATAAAGCATACAGAAGAGGGAAGCATCGTGCTGCATTGCTCCCGTGATGAAAACCCGGGAATGGTCACATTCTCAGTCACTGACACAGGAGAAGGAGTGCCTTTGGACAAGGCGGACAAGATATTTGAACGCTTCACCAAGCTCAATGACTTTGTGGAAGGCACAGGACTCGGACTCAATATCTGCAGAACACTCGCAGAAAAACTTGACGGAAAGGTCTATCTCGACAAGACTTATCAAGGCAAAGGCGCCCGCTTCGTCTTCACCCATCCTATTGATTGAAGCACGAAAACTTAGAAGTCTGAACCTCAAGACTATACTTATTCATGCTCTCCAATGGCAGAATGCAGTTATGGTCTCCATTATAAATAATACAAAACTGAAAACAAAATAACATAGATAATACATGAACATTTTAGAACTTAGCGAACAGGAAATAGGCAGACGTGAGAGTCTGAAGGAATTACGCAATATGGGAATCGACCCATATCCTGCAGCCGAATACCCGGTAAACGCATGGAGCGACGACATACGCGACAACTTCGTGGACCTTCCAGTCATCGGAAAAGACGAGGAAGGCAATGACATCCATGAAAAGGCTACTCCAGAAAACAGCCGTTGTGTGTCCATCGCCGGACGCATGATGGGTCGCCGCATCATGGGAAAGGCCGGTTTTGCGGAGATACAGGACTCCAAGGGCAGAATCCAGGTTTATGTTCAGCGCGATGAAATCTGTCCGGGCGAAGACAAAGCCCTATATAATAATGTGTTCAAGAAACTCCTCGACATCGGTGATTTCATCGGTATAAAGGGCTATGTATTCCGCACGAAGACAGGCGAAATATCTGTTCACGCACAGGAACTCACTCTTCTCTCCAAGTCCCTCAAGCCACTTCCTATCGTTAAATATAAGGATGGCGTGGCTTATGACAAGTTTGACGACCCTGAATTGCGTTACCGTCAGCGCTATGTTGACCTCGTGGTGAACGATGGCGTGAAGGAAACATTCCTCAAGCGTGCCACTATCATCCGCACAATGCGCTCCATCCTCGATGGCGCTGGCTACACTGAAGTGGATACTCCTATCCTTCAGAACATTGCAGGCGGTGCTTCTGCAAGACCTTTCATCACGCATTTCAATGCTCTCAATCAGGATATGTATATGCGTATTGCTACAGAGCTTTACCTCAAGCGTCTTATCGTGGGTGGTTTCGAGGGTGTCTATGAGATGGGAAAGAACTTCCGCAACGAGGGAATGGACAAGACCCACAACCCTGAATTTACCTGCATGGAGCTCTATGTCAGCTACAAGGACCTGAATTGGGGTATGGGTTTCACTGAGACAATGCTCGAAAAGATATGCACTGCCGTAAACGGCAAGCCGGAAGTAGAGATTGACGGCAAGGTGATTTCTTTCAAAGCACCGTTCCGTCGCCTCCCTATTCTCGACGCTATCAAGGAGAAGACCGGCTACGACCTCTACCCTATGAATGAGGATGAAATCCGCGAGGTGGCTAAAAAGCTTGATATTGAGGTGGATGAGACTATGGGCAAGGGCAAGCTCATCGACGAGATATTCGGTGAGACCTGTGAAGGCACATTCATCCAGCCTACTTTCATCACTGATTATCCGGTGGAAATGTCTCCTCTCACCAAGATGCACCGCTCAAAGCCGGGACTTACCGAGCGCTTCGAGCTTATGGTCAATGGTAAGGAACTTGCCAACGCTTACTCTGAGCTTAATGACCCTATCGACCAGGAGGAACGCTTTGTGGAGCAGATGCGACTGGCAGACAAGGGCGATGACGAGGCTATGATCATCGATCATGACTTCCTTCGCGCTCTCCAGTATGGTATGCCTCCTACCTTCGGCATAGGTATCGGCATCGACAGACTCGTGATGTTGCTGACTGGTAAATTCGCTATTGGCGAGGTAATGCTCTTCCCTCAGATGAAGCCAGAGAAGAAAGCACCACGCTCAGACACCGCTGAATGGACTGCACTCGGCGTTGCTGAGGAATGGATTCCTCTCTTCAACAAGGCTGGCTACTATCTTGTCTCTGACCTGAAGGACGTAAAGGCACAGAAACTTCAGCAGGATGTCTGCGGAGTCAACAAGAAATACAAGCTCGGACTCGACAATCCTAAGGTGGATGAGTTCCAGAGCTATATCGACAAAGCAGCACTCTAATAATTTCAGAACAGTGTAAAGAAGGAAAAGGTGATAATGACATCATCGCTGACGTGATGTATTCTCATAGATGAAATGATGCCACTCTCCCCTTTTCCGCTTTCCTTAATCTTACCAAGAAAAAGAATAACTATGTTCAATTGTGGTAAAATAGCAATAATCGGAGGCGGTAGCTGGGCAACAGCTATTGCTAAGATTGTTGTAGAAAACACTCACCACATAGGATGGTATATTCGCCGTGACGACAGAATCGAGGAATTCAAGCGCATAGGCCACAACCCAGCTTACCTGACAGGTGTCCATTTCAATCTGGACGAAATCAATTTCTCAAGTGACATCAACAGGATAGTGCAGGCTTACGACACCCTGATTTTCGTGACTCCTTCACCTTATCTGAAGAATCACCTCAACAAATTGAAGGTGCGGATACGCGATAAGTTTGTCATCACTGCCATTAAAGGTATCGTGCCTGACGAGAACCTCGTCTGCTCGGAGTATTTCCATGATGTGCTTGATGTGCCTAATGACAATCTCGCCTGCATCGGCGGACCGTCTCATGCCGAAGAAGTTGCACTAGAGAGACTGTCTTATCTCACCATTGCCTGCTCGGATACAGACAAGGCAAAGGCTTTTGCTGAAGTGATAAGCGGCAGTTACATCAAGACGAAAATATCCAAGGACGTGCTCGGAATCGAGTATTCATCTGTACTGAAGAATGTTTACGCCATTGCTACTGGTATCTGTTCCGGATTGAAATATGGTGACAACTTCCAGGCTGTGCTCATCAGTAACGCCCTTCAGGAAATGCGTCGCTTCCTCGATAGCGTGCATCCTGTGGACGAAAGGCACATTGAGGACTCCGCATACCTCGGCGATTTACTCGTGACCTGTTACTCCAAATTCTCACGAAACCGCACTTTCGGCACGATGATTGGTAAAGGTTACTCCGTGAAATCAGCGCAATTGGAGATGGAAATGATTGCTGAGGGATATTTCGGCACGAAGTGTATGAAGGAAATCAACAAGCACATGCACGTCAATATGCCTATTCTGGATGCTGTATATAATATTCTCTACGAGCGCATCTCTCCACAAATAGAGATCAAACTGCTCACAGATTCATTCAGATAAATCCCTTATCAGCCTCCCATATCTTTACTTTCACATAGAAAAGAGACAAACGAAATAAAACAAAACAAATGGAGCATTGCCCCTACATTGACACTTTACGTCTCAATCATCAGGACAATGCTCCATTTTATTTCTCTTTGTATAATGGGAGCAAAAACGAATTGCTGATTAGTTGTGGAATGATTACAGCGATACTTTAATCGTAATACGGATTACTTGTTGTAATTAGGGGTGTTATAAGTCAAGCGAACACCATCAGCAGTCTTGGTTACACAGAGTGTAGTTCCATCCGTAGAAACTGAATACTTGAGGCCGCCATTCTCACCTTTGCCTACAAGATGATAGATTATGTTGAAGGTCTTGGTCATCACCTCAAAGGCATTTGGCTCAGCCATTGGAATATCCACGATGAACTGTCCAATCTTTCCCTGTGTCTTTACATCGACATAGTTGAAAGTAAGGAAGATTTCTGTACCCTGACAGTTGCCTTTCAGTGCGTTTTTTTGCTGGTCAAAGACGTAGCCTTTGGCGCTTACCTGCTTAGTGATGTCTGCCACGCTACCGTTCAGGTCAATACCGTCAAACTCAAATGCGTTTGCGCTGAAGCTCAAGAATAGAGCCATTACAGCTAAAAAGAACTTTTTCATAGACTTAGTGTTTGATTTAGTTTATATAAGGTTTATGTTCTAACAAATGCAAAAGTACAAAAATATTTGTATAAGCCAAAATAATTTATAGACAATTTCTCCATAATAACAACTATATTTATTATTATTTAGTAAGATGAGACTACAAGATTGAAAGTTTTTTTTAAAAATTCGACCACTCAAAATGTAGAATTCAGGAAATAGTTTCATATTTATCACTCTTAATTCAGAAACAACACAATTATGATAAAACATTTATTATTCGACATGGGAGGCGTAGTCTTCACCCAGAATACGCAGGAAGCATTCAGAAGATTCAAGGCAATAGGTCTCGATCCTAATTACTATATGGGTGAATATGGGCAGAAAGATTTCTTTCTCGACGTGGAGACCGGGGAAATTTCAGCAGATGATTTTATCAAGAAAGTGGCTGAAGTGAGAGGTAACGACGACTTAGCATGGGATGATTTGCTACGCTGCTGGCTTGGCTTCTTTGACGGAGTAAGGAGTAAGGTGGTGGAGGATTTGGACCGACTACATAGGGATTTTCATCTTTGCCTGCTCAGCAATACCAATCCCTTCATAATGTCGCACACCAAGAGCAAAGCTTTCACAGCAGAAGGTCGCCCTATCACCGACTTCTTCGACACGCTTTTCCTCAGTTATGAGATGGGAATCTGCAAGCCAGACGCTCGCATTTTCCTCAAAGCATTGGAGATGGAACAGATGAAAGCTGATGAATGCCTCTTCATAGACGATAGCAAGAAGAATACTGACGCAGCGGAAAAGGTGGGAATACACACCCTTTTCGTGACTTCGAACTCTGACTGGATGCCAGCTCTTGAGGAACGATTGAAAGAACTTGATGAGAATATCTGATAAGAAACAAATAGAAAGAAAAGAGTGATTTCTTTGATATTACGCAAGTGCTCATTTGACACAGGTAAAGAAAAAGGTAAAATAAGGAAAATAATTTTGGACAAATAAATAATTCTTTGTATTTTTGCAATGTCTTTTGGACACTTATATTAACTTACAATTCTAAATCCATAAATATGAAAAGTATTTCGCTTGACATCTCAAAGGCTCAGCAGTTTCTTCCTGCTGGAGCAGTAATGGCTTACGAGTCAAAGGTGGCTGAAGCACAGAAAGCACTCGAAGAGGGCACTTGCCCTGGTAATGATTTCCTCGGATGGTTACATCTTCCATCAAGTATCACTCCTGAATTTATCAGTGAAGTGAAAGCTGTAGCAGAAGTTCTCCGCCAAAACTCTGAGGTTGTGGTGGTTGCAGGCATCGGTGGTTCTTACCTTGGTCCTCGCGCTGTCATTGAGGGCATCTGCAATTCTTTCTCTTGGCTTATCCAGGACAAAAAGAATCCTATTGTCGTTTTCGCAGGCAACAACATCGGAGAGGATTACCTCGCTGAGCTTACAGAATATCTCAAGACAAAGACTTTCTCAATCATAAACATTTCAAAGTCCGGCACCACCACTGAGACTGCTCTCACATTCCGTCTGCTCAAGACTCAGCTGGAGCAGCAGGTGGGCAAAGAGAAGGCTAAGGATCTCATCGTCGCTGTGACAGATGCTAAGAAAGGCGCTGCTCGCACTTGCGCTGACAAGGAGGGCTACAAGACCTTTATCATCCCTGACAATGTAGGCGGACGCTTCTCTGTCCTCACTCCTGTAGGTCTTCTCCCTATCGCTTGCGCTGGTATTGACATCGAGGCTCTCGTGGCTGGCGCACAGGCTATGGAGAAGCAGTGTGGCGCTGACGTTCCTTTCTGTGAGAATCCTGCCGCTATTTACGCTGCTGTGCGTAATGCTCTCTATGCACAAGGCAAGAAGATTGAGATACTGATGAACTATCAGCCTAAGCTTCACTACTATATGGAATGGTGGAAGCAGCTCTTCGGTGAGTCAGAAGGTAAGGATGGCAAGGGCATCTACCCTGCTTCTTGCGACTTCACCACTGACCTTCACTCTATGGGACAGTGGATTCAGGAAGGCGAACGCACTATCTTCGAGACCTGTATCTCTGTGGAAAATCCAGAGAAGAAGCTCCTCTTCCCTTACGATGAGGAAAACCTCGATGGACTCAACTTCCTCGCTGGCAAGCGTATCGATGAAGTAAACAAGAACGCTGAACTCGGTACTCGCCTTGCTCATGTGGATGGCGGTGTGCCAAACATCCTTATCTCTATCGAGCGTCTGGATGCTTACAACTATGGTCAGCTCATCTATTTCTTCGAGAAAGCTTGTGGCATAAGCGGTCAGTTGCTCGGTGTCAACGCTTTCAATCAGCCTGGAGTAGAGGCTTATAAGAAGAATATGTTTGCCCTTCTGGAGAAGCCTGGTTACGAGGAAGAGACAAAGGCTATCAAGGCTCGCCTCGCTGCTGAGGATTAATATTGGTAAGTAGGTGACTACTTAATTATGGTGGGATATACTATTTTCCATCCATTTACATCACATTGAATGAAAGAAGCAATAGAAAAATACAAGAAAGAACACGGTCTTAAGGCTTTTTGCCCTAAGGCCGTGCTTTTCGATATGGATGGCGTGCTCTACGACAGCATGAAATATCATGCTATTGCTTGGCACGAAGCCATGAAGAAATATGGCATTAAGATGAGCGAACTCGAAGCTTATCAGTATGAAGGAATGCGTGGCGTGGAGACGATTACCATCATGTGCCGGGAGCAATGGGGACGCGAGATTTCTGAAAGCGAAGCTCTGGAGATGTATATGGAAAAATCCAGCATCTTCCATACACTCACATCAGCAGAAATAATGCCTGGAGTGCAAGACCTTCAGCGCATGATGCTGGCGAAAGGGCTTAGCATCAGCGTGGTAACAGGCAGTGGTCAGCCGCCATTACTTGAGAAATTGACTCGTGATTTCAAGGGTCTCATCGACACAGAGCGCATCGTTTCTGCCAAAGATGTCAGTCATGGAAAGCCTGCTCCCGACCCTTATATCCTCGGAATGCAGCGCGCAGGAAGCGAGCCTACAGAAACCATAGTGGTGGAGAATGCCCCTCTCGGAGTGCAATCAGGCAAAGCCGCCGGCTGTTTTGTCATCGCTGTCAATACTGGTCCACTGCCCGATGAGGTACTCCTGCAGTCGGGTGCCGACGTAATCTTCCACGATATGGACTCTGTACGCGCGGAATTGGAACCTTGCTTACTGGAAAGATCTGAATGACTCAACTTTCGCAAGCAATAAATAGCCCCTCAGTCCCCACTGCCGTGGGGAAGTGTAAAATATCAATGTTTAATATTGTGGTTATGTTGAGGAATAAAACAACAAAACGACAATATTAAACTGAAATCTTTACGGCTGTTTTTTATTCTATTTTTCTAATAAAATAACATATTAAGAAGGAAAATATGTCATTTTTACCCCATAAATAAAAAAAAGCCAGCAAAAAATGCTTGTTTTCAAATATAATTAGTATATTTGCCACGTCATATTGTTTCTTTTATCTTATTGATAAACGAGACCACAGACAACTTTAGTGATGCGGAATCATTGGAAACCTATTATCAACCAAACAAATATACCATTATGAACAACATCCCATTAGTATTTTGGCTGATTCCAATTGCCAGCATTGTAGCATTAGGAATGGCATGGTTCTTCTTCCGCAGTATGATGAGAGAGGAAGAAGGCACAGACAGAATGAAAGAAATCGCAGCACATGTGAGAAAAGGTGCTATGGCTTACCTGAAACAACAATATAAGGTTGTGACAATGGTATTCATAGTGCTCGCCATCATCTTTGCTTTCATGGCTTATGTACTCAAGGTGCAGAATCCGTGGGTTCCGTTTGCATTCCTCACTGGCGGTCTCTTCTCAGGACTGGCAGGCTTTTTCGGAATGAAGACAGCCACTTATGCTTCTGCAAGAACAGCAAATGGAGCACGCACAGGACTGGACAAAGGTCTGAAAATAGCATTCCGAAGCGGTGCTGTGATGGGACTAGTAGTGGTGGGTCTCGGACTTCTCGACATCGCTATATGGTTTATCGTTCTTAATGCCGTCTATGAAGGTGAGGCTACAGCCCTCGTCACCATAACGACCACTATGCTCACCTTTGGCATGGGTGCCTCCACGCAGGCGCTTTTCGCTCGTGTGGGAGGCGGTATCTACACTAAGGCTGCCGATGTGGGCGCAGATCTCGTGGGCAAGGTAGAGGCTAATATCCCAGAGGACGACCCACGTAATCCTGCCACCATCGCTGACAATGTGGGCGATAATGTGGGCGACGTAGCAGGCATGGGAACCGACCTATACGAGAGTTATTGCGGTTCCATCCTCTCTACTGCCGCTCTTGGCGCCACAGCGTTTGCCATGAATGGCGATATGCAGTTGCGTGCAGTCATAGCTCCGATGATTATCGCGGCAATAGGCATCTTCCTTTCCCTCATAGGCATCTTCTTAGTTCGCACAAAGGAGGGCGCCACCATGAAGGAATTACTCAGCGCCTTAGGTCTTGGCACCAACGTAAGTGCCGTGCTTATCGCTATCGCTACATTCGCGATACTCTATCTTTTGGGCATCGAAAACTGGCTCGGACTGTCATTCTCTGTAATCAGCGGACTCGTAGCTGGCGTAATAATAGGTCAAGCGACGGAATACTACACATCACAGAGCTACAAACCGACTCAGCAGATAGCGGAAGCTTCACAGACAGGTCCTGCCACTGTCATTATCAAAGGTATCGGAACTGGCATGATTTCCACGATGGTGCCTGTGGTTACTATCTCTGTAGCCATCATGCTCAGTTATCTCTGTGCCAATGGCTTTGACATGTCTCTGTCGGCAAAGTCCATCAGCACAGGACTTTATGGCATCGGTATCGCTGCCGTAGGAATGCTCTCCACCCTCGGCATCACCCTTGCCACTGACGCTTACGGTCCTATTGCCGACAATGCCGGAGGCAATGCTGAGATGAGCGGACTGGGTAAGGAAGTGCGTGAGCGCACGGATGCTCTTGATGCTCTTGGCAATACCACCGCCGCCACAGGCAAAGGCTTTGCCATCGGTTCTGCCGCATTGACGGCTCTCGCCCTTCTTGCTTCCTACATAGAGGAGATAAAGATTGCGATGATACGCGCCGTGGAAAATGGCAAGCAATATGTTGACTCAGCCGGAGAAGTCTTCGACCCTAACAACGCTTCGACTATAGACTTCATCAATTTCTTCCAGGTAAACCTAATCAATCCAAAGGTGCTCGTAGGAGCATTTATAGGAGCGATGGCAGCATTCCTTTTCTGCGGACTCACCATGGGCGCAGTAGGACGTGCAGCAGAGTCGATGGTGCAGGAAGTGCGCCGTCAATTCCGTGAGATAAAAGGCATACTGGAAGGCAAGGCAACGCCCGACTATGGCAGATGCGTAGAGATCAGCACGCGAAGCGCACAGCGCGAGATGATTATACCGTCGATGCTTGCCATCATCATCCCTATCATCGTAGGAGTGGTGCTTGGTGTAGCCGGTGTGCTCGGTCTGCTTACTGGCGGATTGGCAGCAGGATTCACCCTCGCCGTGTTTATGTCCAATTCTGGAGGCGCATGGGATAATGCCAAGAAGATGATAGAGGAAGGTCACTTCGGAGGCAAAGGCAGTGCCAACCATAAAGCGACCATAGTGGGAGACACCGTGGGAGATCCATTCAAAGACACATCTGGTCCGTCTCTCAATATTCTTATCAAGCTCATGTCTATGGTAAGTATCGTAATGGCAGGACTGACAATCGCATTCTTGTAGGGAATACGGGGATGCCCATAAAAATCAAAAGACCCCCTCTGACTTTTCCTGTCAGAGAGGGTCTTCCCTGTTTTCTGATACGCAATTTCATGTTATGCCGCCAAATGCATAGTGAGTCGAGAAGCACAAGGCGACTGACGAATCTTGCTCAATGCACTGATATTGAGCTGACGGGTACGCTCGTGCGAGAGTCCAATTTCTTCTGCAATCTCGTCCAGCGACATCTGCTTGCAGCCAAGACCAAAATAATACTTTACCACAAACTTTTCACGCTCGGTCAGCAAATGGTCAAGGACATCAATGATGTCAATGCGGAGCGACTCGCGATCAAGCCCTGCATCTGAGGCAGAGTCGGAAGAAAGGAAGTCGGCATAAGTGACCTCACCGTCATCATTGACCTGCTCATCCATGTTGACAGGTCTATTGGCAGTCTCAAGCACACGGACCACGAGATTCCTGTCAAGTCCGCTTACCTCGCAGAATTCATCCACAGAGACCGTCCGCTGCTCCACCTGAAGCATGTCTTGCTGCATCTGACGGTACTGACGGAGCACCCTCTGCTGATTTTGCGGCAGACGGCAAGCGGATGAATTGTCAGAGATGGCTCCCATGATGGACTGCCTTATCCACCATACAGCGTAAGAGATGAATTTGAAGCCCTTCGTGTCATCGAATCGTTCGGCAGCCTTTATGAGTCCGATGTTTCCCTCGGAAATGAGGTCAGACAATTCAAGCACAGGCGACTTGTATTGGTTGGCCACAGACACCACAAACCTGAGATTAGCCCTAATCAAGCGTTCGCGCGCTTCGTCAGCCTCTTTTCCACCTTTACGGATAATATGCGCAAGCCTTGCCTCCTCCTCGGCAGAGAGGCGTTCCTCACGACTGATTTCACGAAGATAAATTGCTACAGACTCCTTTGAGCGGTCAGTGATAGCGTTGTTGCTTGTTCTAAATTCTCTAATTGCCATACTGCTTAACATTTAAAGGGTTAATGAATAATGAAAATGGATTATTTGGAAATCGATGTGCAAAAATACCCAAGCTTTCCAAGATACCGGACTGCGATATACGTATAATTGAATCAAACGGTTCACACAGCCGAAGGTAAAACCTCGTAGTATCCATACACATCATACAACAGAGTACAGTAAAATCCAAATTGTTTCCCAACTTTTTTTCCGATAGCATCAGGAAGAGGACGCGGGAATCCCTCTCAAGAATTTAGTTTCGGGCATCTAAGCCCCAAGGCAGAGTGTGTCTTATGTTCATTAATTACGACTCAATTCATATAGCAAACGGCATACCATGCAATGATTCACGCAAAAGTATGCCATTTTTGTCAGTCAACATATATATAAATATAAGGTTGTTGGTTATTGGTTATTGGTTGTCTAATCGTTTTTGTTGTTTTGTTAATTGCCAATACTGCCAACCAGACCACAAAACAACTAAATCACAGAGAAAACAAGGCTGTTTGCGCTTAATCTCACCAAAACTCCGAGTCCACGACTTTATTGTCACCAGTACTTGAAGTCGTTTCTGTCATCTCGCTGGTGTCTTCATGCTCTTGCCTTGAGTATGTCATTGTGACAATGACTGCCATTAGAGCAATAGACGCAGAAACAAGCAATACATTGAGAAGGGTGCGCCATTTTCCATTCTTCCCCATCAGTTTCTTCACTTCTGAGACATCAGCAGGACGGCGCTTCACATCATCTTCAGCGCATATCTGACCAATCTTCATCAATTGTCTGCTGGAAGTCAATTCCGCCATTCTGACCATCACCTTTCCGAAGGAATAAATGTCTGCACTTGGGTCGCTCTGTGCTCCTGGAAGCAACTGCTCTGGAGCCATATATCCTCGTGTGCCTGCAGGTATCTTAAGTATGCAGAACGTCTCACTGTCCGAAAGTCCAAAGTCTATGAGTTTCACCTTTCCGCCTTTATGGGTAATCATGATATTGGATGGCTTGATATCACGATGCACTATCTGCTTGGCATGCAAATACTCCATGGCATCAAGGAGACCATTTGCTGTTTTTCGAGCCATGCTTTCTGTGATAGTGTTGTGCGATATAATAGACTCAAGCGATTCTCCATCAATGTATTCCATCACTATGCAGTCA
The DNA here is from genome assembly GCA_934256705.1 of uncultured Prevotella sp. Lineage (GTDB taxonomy): Bacteria > Bacteroidota > Bacteroidia > Bacteroidales > Bacteroidaceae > Prevotella. Next base: position 12,855 of record CAKQPF010000005.1, on the reverse strand, counting down.
CCCAGTTCACCTACAGTCTCCATACTAATGGTGCGGCATATGTTGGGATGGTCAAGCTGGAGTCCTATCTCAAACTCCTTCATCAAGGACTGACGGTAAATGGGAGTAAGCAAAAAGTCTGGCTTCAGACATTTCAACACATAGCGTTTACCATACCTTACGGCAGAAAACAGACGCGCACAACCGGTATTTGACACGTAGCATTCGACAATATTGGTGAACGTACCTTCCTGCCTACCAACGTCCAATGCAGTCTCGGAGTTAATATCTATCACAAACCCGGAAGTGGGTAGTTGCTTTTCTTCATTCATTTGTTTACGAAAAATCTAAGGGTGGTAAGAATTATCAGAAAAGGGAACCAGTCATTTCAACCCTTTTGCGACATTCACAATGGTCAATCCTCCGTTTCTTCCTGCCACGAAAGGAGGTGTTCGTTCTCCATTCCGCTCTATAAATGGCAAATACAGCGGACTGCCCTTGATGAAGCATCCGGTCACGAACTGGTCATCCGCCTGCACTTTGCTGTTGCGTGAGTCCAGGACGCGATAGGTGCTGTTGCCGAGGTAATCGAGCAGGAGCATACGGTTTGGTGCCCATCCTATTTCTATCTTGTCGCCTTTCTTCAGTTCGCTGCTGACTATTTGTCCAGCCTGGAAGAAAGAGGAATTATAGTAGGAACTGGATTTGAGCCATTCCACGAACTTGCAGAAATCCCTATATCCCAGATATTGGGCAAGCATGTCAAGCGTCTGGGTACGGGGCTTGTGGGAGTCTGCTACATATCCGAAGAGCCGCTTCAGCGTAGAAGATGACACGGACAGGTATGCCTTGTTTTCCAGATGGAAGGAAAACTCTTCAAAGTCGGTGGTGGTATTCAGTTTCTTACCGTATTTCTCTTGTATAAACCTTTTCAGTTCTTCTATTTCGGGTGTGCTCATATACTTTCCTTTGTTAAGTCAAACTTATAAGTCGTCGATTATATTCTCAAACGCTTTCCAGTGGGAGTTTGCCCTGTAGTATGCTTTTCTGCCTTTCGGCACATGCAGACGACAGGTCTTGGTGAAGTCAGTTCCGGAGGTGGAGAATGTAGTTTTGTAGCATACCGGAGGCATATTCGCGCTGACATAGAGGTCAGCAAGCGGACATCCGTCAAACGCATATTCAGAGACCAGTTTCATTTTCGAGCCGAGATGAACGGTCGTCAGGTCTCTGCAGTTCTGGAAAGTTCCGGTAGGCAGTTGCTCCATCGCATCAGGAAGTACCACTTCCTTTACTCTGCTGTCATAGAACATGCACTGCCCTAATTTGGCAAGGGCATCGGGAAAGACGAATTTCTCTATGCTGCAGTCACGGAAAGCATAGTCACCGACGGACTCCACCGTGGCAGGCAGGACGAATTGTCCTTTCTTTCCCATCGGGAACCATAGGATCTTCTTGCCGTCAGCGCTCATCAGCACTCCGTCACTGCTGGAATAATTCGGATTGGCCCCCGACACATCGATGCTCTCCAGTGAAGTGCATCCAGCCGAAGGAACTATCTCTGTGACGGAAGCAGGAACCGTGAGACTGCGCAACGAAGAGCAATCGCCGAAGGCATCTTTATCTATCCTGACGACGTTCATCGGAAGTCTGAGATGTTTCAGATTATTGCACGAACGGAATAGTCCTGTTCCTACAACCCCTACCTCCGTCACTCTGGACTCTGCATATTCTCCGCCACCAGCCACGATGCTTGCACCGGAAATGTCAATATCAGCGAGCTTGCCTTCCGTGGCGTTGCCATTGATGTCGCGTCCTGCCATCAGTCGGAGAGTGCGAAGGTCGCTGCCATTGAGCGGACCTGCCAGCGTGATGCTGGTGTATTTATATTTGTCCTCGCCAATGAGAGTGGTCAGTATGCCGGGTTCGCAGAGCACCACTGCCGAAGATGTGGTGAAAAGGAGTTCATCGCCTTCTGCTTCTCCATTCTTGTTTGCCGCATACGGCTTTACGCAGTATGATTTGTTAGGTTTCAGTCCGTCGATGCGGAGCCGGTAAAGCCCGTTCTTGTCTGTCCCTGCTGACTGGACGAAGGTTCTGGATTCATCGCTTCCGTTGCTCTCAGTGGAGGAAATGCGGCAACCGCTGAGCGTCACAGGGTCACCGCCGTTATCGGCAATGCAGTAGCCCACTATCACACTCATCGGACCGCTGCTCAATATCTCCGCTTTGCCAACGGTGGGGCGATGATTGGGAGCTGTGGTGAAACTCTGCATTTCACCTGACAAAGAGGCTGTTCCGTTACTGCCCTGAAGCATATAATAATAAGTAGTGCCGGCAGTCAGTCCTGACAGATGCAGGCTGACGCTGTCATCAGCCTCGTCAGTGGCATCACGCTTCAGAATCATGCTCTCATCATTGCCGAAGCAAAACCACAATTTCGGTTTCGCCACGCCATTGTCTCTACAGCATTTGCCGTGCAGGACAGCCTCTGTCCGACTTACGTCCGAAGCATGGAGCGTCAGCAGGCGAGGCTCAAAATTGTCAGGCTTCTCACCGGAACAAGAGCATAAAGCCGCAACGACAAGACAATATATGTAGAAGAATCGTTTATTCATTGTTTGCTACTTTTGATTTGGCAATGTTCTTGTTCTTACGCAGTTTGGTCAGGACTCCTGTTTTGCCCAAGCAAATACCGACACCTATACCAGCCTGCCATTGCTTTCCGTCTATGGTCAGGACAGACGCACTGACATTTACCTGCCTCACTGTAACTATGACTCCAAGCTCAGCAGCGAAGCCCTTATGCGTGAGTCCGTCATTCCAGAGCCAACCGCCACCTTCGCTATCTGCAAGTTGCCACGAAGTGACTTGACTGCCGTAGCCCATTCCTTCGAATACGTTCAGCCTGCTGTTCAGACGGTGTATTGCGCCAATAGTAAAGGCATACTCAGATGTCTGGACCTTTCCTGTATAATAAGGCATATTGCTGACGTTCGGGCGATAGCCTTCGCGGTCGCAGCTACCTGTAGTCTCAGGGGAAGAATGCAGATTGGAACTGGCATGGACATAGACGCCATGCTGGCGCATTATGGCGGCAAAGCATCCCCACGAAGGTCCGTCGGTGTGCATCGAAGCCGTCAAGAGGGCATAAGCATGCAGTTGCCTTACCTGCCTTGTCGGAGCAATTGTGACTGTATCAACGACGGTTTTGGTAAAGACGATAGTGTCATGCTTCTCCACGACCTTCTCCTTTGGCAGACGAAGGCGCATCTCGTAGGTCATTCGGCTTTCGAGCTTCTGCCCGAATTGATAATCGCGCAATACTCCCCACTGCGGATGCTTCAGCGTAATGTACTTGGAACCTTTTGGCAAAAAGAGCCATATCTCCCCCACTTCATCGGTTCGCTTCACGATTCCCAGAGGTGAGGAAAAAGCGAACTCACCCGGTGCTACGACCTTCAGGAGAGCGCACGCCTCACCGTTCAAGTCACGCACAGCGTCAATGAATGCGCTAATATCGGCGGGCAACTGCCTGAAACTCTCCACCGAGAACGTGCTGTCAGGCTTGTCTGGCTGAAATGAACTATTGAAAGCATTGACTTCGAGAGAGAAAAGGCAAGACATAATCGTGACATACGCCACGCATGCCATTGCCTTGCGGAGCGAATGCAAGACCATCCTTATCGCTTTCTTACTTATTATCATAACCTAATGTTTGCTATTCAAGATTGAAGTCTGAAATTCCTATCACGTCGTCTGAACTCCCTACCGTGGCAGAAGGCTGCCAAGTGCGGACATGAATGAGCGGCATTGACGGATTGCGGAAATCCCATAGCAGGAAGAGATAACCGTCATCAGCATAGCGGTCGCTCCGGTAACGCTGACGGAGCGTCACTCCATATATACCGTCCATTGTAGGATGGCGCATGATGCGGAAATCCGAGAACTTCACATCCACCTTCTTGTTACTGGCAAAGACTTTGGAAAGTCGTGTCAGATAGTCATGCTTGGAATGGAGAGCATAACTGATTCTTCCGTCCACCTTCGGCATTTCTCCATCTTTCGACAGCTTGACGACATTGCCGACTATGATCAAAGCCTCGTCGCAGAACACTTGCCAGAGGAAATCTATATCCTTGGTGGTGTATGCGGTGCGAAAGTGTTCGCAATAGTTGAGAATCTGTTTGCGGCGGGAAGCATCTATGTCAGTAAACTTTCCGTTGAGAATCTTTGTAGCTTCAGCATAGAACGGATTGCTTCTTGCCATTTTGTGAATGTCTGTCTGCGGAAGCGCCACCTCCTTCCTGCTGGATTTGGAAGGTGTCTGCGGATTGGCATCGCCATCGGTTTCCTTACCAATACTTGCGCCTTTGCCTTCAGGTACCACTGTCTTCTGTCGGCTTACATTCTCTGATGTTGCCGAAAAGGAGAGGTTGCCATATTTGTCTATATATCCTTCACGTCCTGTAGCCATTTCCCTGAACCGCAGCTTACCGTTGCGGAAATGGGTATCGAGCAGGCATCCGCTCAGCGGAATGCGAAAGACCACGTCACCATCAGCATCTTCCACGAAATACTGTTTGCCGCCGTTCACCATGGTCCGCTCCACCAGTTGCAGTCCTTCGATGACACCATAGCGCGCCTCCGAGACCACATTCCTGTCCTTTCCCGAAGGTCGCATCCATAGGATCACAGTCCAGACAGACAGTATCAGCACAAGGAATGATAAGATATATGTTAGTTTATTCATTTTCTGTCAGTGATAATGACCACCAAGTTGTTTTTTTAATGTCGCCAGACTTTCTTAGTCCCAATTTACTTTCTCACCTCCGATATTTATCTTGACCTTGTCAGGATTGTCGGATATGATGAGATTTACCAGATGCTCCATGCCCAGCTTGAAATGGAACTTGCTCTCAAAGAAATAGCTTACGCCTTTCATCTCCACCTCAACGAGTGGCATCCTATTGTCTATTCGCTGCGGCACGATGATGGCGGAATACGTATCATCTTCGTCCTGATGCGCTATGATAGTCTTACGGACTCCCTTCACTTCACGGGTTACAATACCTGCCTGGAGGTCTATAGTGGCAGTAGGGACAGTACTGTGAACATATACCACTGCCGTCTTCGGCATTTCGCCGTCGAAATCCTCTCCTTTTATCAGGCGAATGGTAAGTTTGCTCATGATGTGCCTGAAGTTCTGGCTGACAGGAGAATCTGAGGCCTTGACGTTCTTTGCAGTGGCAAAGAGCAGGTCGCTTGCCTCATAGCCACCCAATTCGGATGCAGTCTTTCTGCTGCTTTGGTCTAACGCCACGCTGAAAGGCTGGTCTTCGATGCTGCTTACCTCCTTGATATAAGGATAATAGGCAAACGCATTATATGAACCTTCGTCCCAAAAGAGGAAGTGGTCGGCAGACCATGTGCTGCCATCAAAGGCAAGAACCTCGTTATTGACAAGGTTTCCGCCAATCTCCAGAGGCTTGTCCGCAGCAGACACGTATAGTCCGATACGATCGCCAGACTCGAAATCTGTCGATGTAGCTCGGGTCTTGGCAGGATGAATCACCCGGAATGTCATTGGCGTGGATTTCGCATCCTTATATTGTGGCTCCGCTTCATCACCGCAAGATGCCAGCAATGACAAGGCAAAAGCAAAGAGAACGCTTCTTATTATGAGTTTATTCATGCTTCTATTCAGTGGGTTTTACACCTTAATTCTGTAGGTTTTATACCTTAAATTAAAAACAGACGAGTGGTCGCTCGCGTGCTAACGGCGCTTGGATTTCGCCTTCACACCCTTCAGAGGGTCACCCTTATGGATGACAGGTGCGTGCTGATGAGTGTGGGCAGTGCGCTTGTCATTCACGTCCACGCTTCTTGTCACGGTGCCGGCATCGCGATTGTCATGCTCTACGAAGTCCTCATACGAGTAAGACTCACCAGCATAACGCTTTATTCGCTTTACTATACTCTCACGGCTTATCGTGCTGTAGTAAGGAATATCATTGTTCATGCAGGAGTTCTGCTCCGATCTGAACACTCCACGACTATGCATAAAGCCGCCTTCATAGATATCCACTATGTCGCTGTAACGGTCATCGAGAATGAGATGACTCCACCCTACATTGTGCCTCTTGCTGGTCAAAGACAGATTCTCATACCAGCCCAAGGAGAGATAATACCTCAAATCATCTGCGTGAGGACAGCAAGTGCAACCGCAAGCATCAATGAAAGCATTGTGATAGATATACTCGTCACCGAGTTTGCCGAAACCATGTCCGCCTGCTTCATGCTGCACTACTCCACGCGTATCGAGAGGATAACCATAAGTGCTCAGCGGGCAGAACGCTATTGCCGCGCCGCTTTCCCACATCTGGCAGATGCCACCGTAGTCAGTACAGTTCGGCACAACTATGACCAGAGTCTGGTTGAGGTTGTCTTTGTTTACTGTCGGTGCGCCCAAAGCATAGTCGAATATCGCATCATAGTCGGCTCTAAGCCCTACTCCACCGGTGAATGTGGTGTTGAAACGATTGTAACGTATCGTGTTCACCGTGCCAACACCGGACTCTGTAGAGAGCGGAAACGCTGCATAGACATTGAAATAATCGCGATAAGTCCTGTAAGGCTCTATGCCAAAGAAATACTCAACCTCTTCTTTAATATACCTGAGGTAATCGCCACTGGCAATGTCACTTGCATTAAAGCCATCTCCGAGCAAGACGATGTTTATGCCGCCATTGTTGCCTTTCTTCGCTTTCTGCAACGTAATCCATTGGTCTTCACCATATTCATAGTTGGACTGGCTGACATTACATACATGCGTATAGTCCTTGTTCTTGAGATGGAATACCACCTTTCCCTTACGGTCGTCAAAGCCTTCTAGCAAAGCCTTGATGGTCAGAGTGACCTCGGTCTTGCCTTTCCCATGGTCCGGATAGACCTCACACCAGCCTGGTTTGCTCTCTATATCCCATTCTCCTTCTGCATTTACCACAAGAGTCTGCTTGTGCTGCGTATTGAGAGCGCAAGCCACAGAAGGGCGACACACCAGTTCATGATGCGCAGCGATTCGCTTGAAGTCACGCCAACCATTTGATGTCTGGTAATGCTGAACAGCATTCTCAGGCACCTCAAGCGTGAAATTGTCCTTCGGCACGCCTTCAAACACGTTGTCTTCTATGTATGCCGGCATAGTACCTTCACACACAATGGACCCGATACCGTAGCATCCGCTGAAGGCTTCACGATGAATTGTCTCTACCGTTTCACTGAACAATATTCCCTCCAGCATTCTGCAATTGGCGAAAGCCCTCCGTCCGATGCTCTCCACTTCTTCTGGAATTTCGAGAACACCTGTCAGTCGCCAGTTGTTTTCAAAGGCATTGTCGCCAATATGAGTGACTGTGGAAGGCAACACCAGATTGCTGGAAAAATCATTACCACGGAACGCATTATAGGCTATGGTCTGTAGATGCTTTGGCAAATGAAGTTCGCCCTTGAAATGACAGTCGGCAAATGCATCATTACCAATATTCATTAGACCATCGTGGAGGGTGAGAGTTCCATCGAATGCGCATTCTTTGAAACTTTCAGACGGCAATGCTGTGAGACCGTGCGGAATGGTAAGAGAACCTGTAAGTCCAGAGCATCCGCTAAAAGCGCATTTACCTATTCTTTTCAATTTCTCTGGAAGTCTCAATTCTCCATAGAAACCTTTACAGCCTTGAAAACAATATCCCCTTATCAATTCGAGATTCTCTGGCAAGACAAGATTTCCTGTGAGATTAGGACATCCCTGAAATACACCCAAAAAATAGTCAGCCATTTCATCTTGTGTATCATCAGGTCCTAAATTTCCAAGTTTACGAAGCGTGGAAGGAAGTGTCAAAGTACCATTTAGTCCATTACAATCATGGAATGCACCTCTTTGGATTTCCACAACTCCTTCCGGAATCACCAATGAACCTGAAAGATACGTACAACCATAAAAGGCATTTGAAGCAATAGATCTCAGTGTATCAGGAAGAACCAAGCTGGTCAGAGTTCTGCTTCCTGTGCCTTGAGATTCCAGATGGAATGCATCGGCAGGTATCTGGTCGTCCTCGTTTTCAAAGCGTTCTATCACCGCTCTTCCCCAACCCTTGATGCGCACATTCTTCATATTCAAAGCGGAAAGGCGCGACATGGAGTCTCTCATGAAATAGAAATCACGGGCATCTATCTTGCCTGTAATCTTCAGATTCTTTATCTTTGTGTAGTCTTTGTTGGCTTCGATTATGGCTTTCTTGAGACCGCCTGGAGTGGAATGGATGATTACATACTCCTTTGCCGTGGCATCATGGCTGACGAGGTCGTTCTCCCACGGCGTGATACTCTCGCTGATGAGCGTCAGCTTGTATTGTCCGGCTGCGGCTTTCTTGTCCACTCTAATGCCGAACTTCATCATCTTGCCAGCCACATAGGTCAAGTCCTCGCCCTTCGTAAACTTATATGGCAAGCCTCCTATGGTGATGCTGAAAAGCGTAGTTCCCGCACTTACCGTCTGTGGCACAACGATGGTGCGCCATTCGTCGCCAGTTTGTGAAGGGATAGTGGCAGTCTGCTCCACCTCTCCTGCCGCTTTCACTGATCCGTCAGCAAGATTTATGCTCGCCTTTCGTATCACATTGGCAGTAAGGACACTCTTCTCCGTGCTTGCCCATTCGCCTTCGGCAAAGCCATCGCCTTGAACCAAAGTGACGCAAGCATTTGACATTCTATGCTTTAGCAACAGAGGAATAGTCTTGGAAGTAGGCGCAATGTCTGTAAGCCTTCCCCAAAGGAAGTCGCTTGCCTCATATCCACCTATTGTACCATTCTCTGACGGACGGTTCTGGTCACGCTGAACCTCAAACTGATAGTCGTCAATGCTTTCCGGACTTGCAAATGGATAATATCCATACACGTCGATATGTGTGTGTTTGTCTTTCCAATAGACATCGTAAGCTGGTTCCCATTTTTAATTCGCCTCGTCAAATGTATAGCGCACATTGTCGCCTCTGTTGCCACGCACTTGCAGCGTTCCAGGTGTACCACCTTTATAATCGACGATATAGACACCCATATAGTCACCGTCGCAGAAGCCGTTGTCGTTGACACGAGTCACAGGCAACTGGTCTATGTCGCAAGAGAGTTCGATGCGGTCACTGCCCTGTTGTCCGTTGCTCTCGTCAAACAGACCGTCAGCGCAGCCTGCAATCATCAGGCTACAGATCAATGCTATAGGATATAAAAATGTCTTGATGTATTTCTTGTTCATAATCCTGTCTGGATAATTTGAAGAATCCGTTTATCAATTTGCCGTGCCACCATAGTCCACTCCATCGTCAGTCCAAGAGCCAATGGAAACGTTTATACCACTGCTTGACTTGGAGACCGTGACAGTAAACGTGTATCTCTTGCCACTGACAAAGGTTAGTGCTTTGGTGAGATTGTATTCGCTGCCATCCACATCGACGGTTATCAGGTCGCTTTGTGACACCTCCTGCGGCACGACAAAGGCACGATACACTTCTCCATCCTTGTAAGGAATCACCGTAGTGGCAGGTCCTATCGGCGTGACTGCGGAAGAAGCCAGATCGATGGTTGACAAGGTTCTCAGTCCATTCAGTCTCACTGCCACTTTCGAAGCCGCAAGTGAAGCCTCCGTAAATCCCGTTCCGGGCTTCAATACTATTGCCACTTGGCTCATGGCATGATTTGCCAAGATATTGACTGCATCCTTTGTCGGGGCTACATTGAGCGAAGACCCCACGAGGAGGTCACCAGCCCTATAATCTTCTGCCTTGCTTTGATTGGCTTTCAATTCAAAAATCATCGCGGAAACACTTGCCAGCGACTTCTGATATGGATAATAGAGATAGAAATCAGAGTGAACATTCTCACTACTCCAATATATAGGAGTGGCAGGAGTCCACACATCTGAGTATGTGAAAAGCATGTTATCGACATGATTGCCGGTAGTCAATAGAGGCTGTGATGAACCGTCAGCACTGCGATTGACCACAAAGAGTCCTATCTGGTCGCCGCTCTCGAATGCCGTTTCCGTAGCACGTGTTATCGTAGTGCTGATGCTTATTGGCAGTTTGGCATCAGGCACTTCAGGGAGAGATGGGTTAGGAGTATCAGGTTTCAGTTCTTCTTCTCCTGATGAGCAAGCCAGCAAAAACATGCAGCCGGCTATTATATAATGGGTTTTGAAAAATTGCATAAATTCAGAGTATTACACTAACTACAGAGTAAATTACGTGCAAAGTTACATAATTTATGTCAATAATACAAGTTCACATTAGTTCATATTTGCATTTTATTATGAAGAAAGACTCGTATAAGCAAGAAAATCAAACATTTCTGAGACTTTCGACTTGTAATGGAAAGCGAAAAAAAGTTTCTTTCGGATTGCTGTAGTAGTTGCTTTGTTGACTTTTTGTCCGTTATTTCACCTCACTGCACTCGTCTGTCTTACAATAACTCACTTCATCAAACCAATTATTTGGATAATGACTGGCTCATGTTGTCGGGCTGATTTATCGCAAGAATAAGATTCTTCATACCAACGACATCTCGGCTGAACACATCAATCGTATGAAGAACATTCTTTATTTCTGGGTGGTTCTATAAATTGCCACCGTTATATAAGTCATAATTTGAAGAATGACGTTTCGTTATCTTTCGGACTTTTTTCGGCTCAAAGCGCAAGTTCGTTCGGTCGTTATGCACCGCATAACCTCCTTCGCTAACTTATACTTTGACCTCGAAAATAGCCTCGAAATATAACAAAGCTAATTCATAGAACCAGCCTTAAAGTATTCATAGATAAATATTGGAAATGAGTTTAAAACAGCAACACTTTCATTCGTTTCCACATATTTTTGTATCTGGCATTGGAAAATAATCCGTTGATTGATTTTTTCTTTCTCGTTTGGTATAGAATTCAATCCATTTACCAGTCGATTTGCTTTACATACATTCATCTGTTCCAGATAAAGCCAATTATCCTTTACTTTGATGTATTTTTCTTTGGTCGGTGTTTCATCATCTTTGAAAAGAATATGATCGAGACTGTTATAAGCTGAGAAATTGCGCGCTATCCGCTTGAAGTCGTTACACTCGTTACGGCTAACGATATAGTGGACGTAATCAGAATCTGGAAGTTCTTTGGTATAACGAATGGATTCTATCATAGGATAATTGATATATAGTTTGCCATTCTCCGTTTCGTCAGAGAACAATGCCAACATTTTTTCCACTCTCTGATTGATTTCCTTTAGCGACAGTTGGGAGTTTTGGAAATCATAGTCGAAAAAGAGAAATATTTCAGCTATGTCAGAACTTCTTATACCTTTGAGCGAATCGTCGCCTCTTTCATCAAGACGTTCCCGCATAACTGAAACTATGTCTCCACCACCACCATATTTTAGCAGTTCGTTATAAAGATCATAGATATTATTCCCATAGGTACAGACGATATTGTCATTCTTCTTTGGGAAATAAAGCCTCTCCAGTGTTCTGTATAGACGAGGCTCCCTTTCGCTACCTTCAAATACAAATAGAATCATAAGCCGAATGTTCCACCTCTGTATAATTTTTCCAGATTGTGACCAAAACGAAGTTCCTTGTCCGTCAAGTCGCAAATTGCACTAATATTATTGTCTCTCAAGATAAAGAAACAGTCTGGACGAAGCAAGTCATTTGACAACAGGAATGTATCATGAGTAGTCACAAACACTTGATTGCTTCCATCAAACAGAAGCTTGCAAATCTTATAAGAAAGCTCATGATGATAGAAAGCGTCAAACTCGTCGATGAATACAAGAGAAGCATTATTCATTTCATTGAGCCAGTAATACTGTAACTCAAGATTTCTGGTTCCTGTAGAAGCAACCCTTTGGAATGGAATTTTCTCACCTTGCATCATACAGAATAGAGTTGTATCTCCTTGAGCATTTGGGGCAAACTCGTATTCTTGACCGCTGACATCCCTCAGATAAGAGGCGAAATCGTTAGCGAGATTATTTTTGATAATATACTCTTCCACATTGCTGCCACCTTCTTTCAAACCAATAAATTCACGATAATCCAGACTTCTGAAGAATAGCATATTCTCCACGAAATCACGAAGTCGTAACAATGGATGATCTTTCGGAAGAGGAACCGCTCCCAAGAGATAATTGACAATGGAGATGTTGTTTGCACTATCCTTTAGATTTTGGACTGCGATTTCAGACAGACCGAACTCTTGTGATACCTTCAATACATCAGCATTTTTCAGCAGAACTACTTTACCATCGATAATCAGATGTTCACTGACAATATCGCCTTTTAGTTCGGAAGCCACCTTACTGTAGTTGTACAATACGGTATGATTGTCAAAAAGAAAAGAATATTCGAATTCCACAGGTTCCATACGGCAACAAGCACAGGCATAATTCAGGTAATAATCTGGCTTTTTCCACTTGTGAGAGAGATGATTGGCTATATCGAATATTGCCAACCCAAAGTTTGATTTTCCTGCACCATTAGGTCCGTAGATTATACCATTCTTCACGACACCATCCCTGATAGCGCCTTCATTGAATGAGTAATTGCTTGGATGAGACAAGTCCCATGCAATACGATTGCGGAAACCTCTATAGTTTTTTACTGCAAAGTTCGTTAACATGACATTATTTATTTGTTAATTATTTGCCGACAAAGATACTGCTTTTTATTTGTTCCGTAAAATTTTTACGGAACAATTTTATTAAATACCTCAAATCCGCAACCTTATAGGATGTAGTGGGACTATGCCTGAAAAGCTGCAAGGTTCATTTTCCAGTACACGTT
>CAKQPF010000004.1 GCA_934256705.1 uncultured Prevotella sp. | reverse complement strand
GTTGTGATTTGCTGAAAAATTCGTACCTTTGTAGGGTAAACAACATCTGATTCTGTGTAATTCGCTGAAATACAAGTATATGCGATGTTGCGTAGAATCAAAAAATAGAATGTGAAGATTGTTATTTTTCAATAGCAAACTTCACATTCTTGTTTGTAAACTAAATTGCAATCAAAACCTGAAAAGTGAAAAACTGCATAAATGATGATGCGTTTCTGTCTATTCGACAGTTAATTATTGTTATTTCGCGTTAAAGTTTAGAAAAGTTCTAATTGCTGTGGTTGTGATTGCATTTTTGCAATTTTTGAACCATTGAAGAGTTGAATGTTGGCAAATTGTTTGTCAGTGATACACATAACAGCCACGCTTCCATATTCTGGTACAAAAGTTTTTACCCTTTTGATGTGGACTTCGGCATTGTCCATACTTGCGCAATGACGTACATATATGGAATACTGAAACATACTGAAACCGTCTTTCTGCAGTTGCTTACGGAATAATTGATATGCACGCTTATCCTTTTTTGTCTCTGTTGGCAGATCGAAAAACACAAGTATCCACATAATTCTATATTCACTTAATCTTTCCATAATAATTCTCAGGTTATCGTTCCGGGTATGCTATCCGTCTTGATTCACCGCTAAAGCATTTGTATAGTGAGGCAGTGGTTTGGGTGACTCCTACCATCAATGGACTGCGCTTTCCAGAAATGACGACATCTATAGTAGGAATGGCAAGGAGTTTGGATTTTATTTCATTGGTCAATGAAAGATTACCCGCCCCGTAATCAGCTACAATATGAAAAACCATTTCATCGACGTATGGTCTGTATGGTTCCATAATGTCGTCTGCAAGACAATAGGCATTGTAGCGGTTGTGATGATGTATTCCAAATGTCGGCAACATACCACTGGAGACCAATGCCCTTGCAACAACAGCGCGCAGTATGGCATAACCGTAGTTGAGCAGATTGTTTGGTTCTATGCCATCCCTGTTGCGTGTAAATGTTTCAAGTCCCTTGATTCCAGAAAACAGTTTCTTCCAATAGTATGCAGCAGCTCTTGCCTCAATATTATCGCTGTCACCACTTTTTACGTCTTCGCTCCATTTGCTCATACATCTTGTCTCTGCCAAACTGCATACTGCCAGGACTTTTGCCTGATTGCTGATTTTGGCTTTTATTGTCTGTTGCCATAATTGTTTGCGTAAAGGCAAGGATGCAGATATCTGCTGTTGGAATCGTTCGCTTTGTATGGTGTTTCCGCACAGTGGAAGCATTAGTCCTACTGGCATGCGCCTGCTGTCACATGTAATGACAGCGCAATTATTATCGAGCAAGGATTCAAGAAGACCTTGCGTTATGGTAATCCTCTTGTTGTCGAGAATGACAATTCCGATATCTTCTATCGGGCGTGTCACTTCAGACTGCCTTCTGAATGTTTCTGGCAGATTGTCGGAGTTTTCTATTTCCGGCAACTTTATTACCATCTGTTCCTTTCGTAATGACAGATAAGCGGGATTTCCAAAATACAAGGTCTTCTTGATCATAAGCTATACTCCTATCTTTATGATTTCACCTAATCTGTTTACATGTATTGGTATGCATATTTTCTTGATGGTCTCTCCTGATATTGCCCTCTCCATTTTGTTAAGTGGGGAGAATTCTTTTTTGTCAACTATGACTTGTGCAACTCTGTGCTGAATAAAGTGGCAATCAGAACCAGAAGATGAAACCATCTTGTAAATACGGTTAGGGTCCAACGGCTGAGGAATGATACCTGTGGATATTTCTTCTTCAGTCGGGACATATACGAGATCGTTAGGAGACAGGATGAAAAGAGCTTTGTCATCGAGTGGTGACTTCGCTTTCATTTTCTCTATGGCTTCATTTAATGGTATGGTGCGGAAAGTGCGTTTGCATTCTTCTTCACCAGTTTCCATGTTTGTAGATGTTTCTTGATAGACTGCAAAGAACAGGTTGGTGCCTTTTGCCGCCTCTACAAACTTGGTGTTTTTATTTCCTGTCTGTCCAACAGCGAATTTGTCAGCCTTCTCATAGACACGCACCTTGAATATCGGTTGGTGGAAGTGTCCATTGTTGAGCTGTCTCATGTTTCTGTTCATCTCGTCGATGCCGTCAGGTGAGAATGCTGTTTCCGGATTGTCGTCATGATTTTCAAGATGTCGGAGCATGATTTTCTGAATGCCGGTATCTGTCACCTGTCCCTCTATCTTCTTTTTGTCAAATGAAGTGTCGATAGGCTTTCTTGTGGCAAAATATCTATCAGATGTTTCCTTGGTAAAGTAATACATCTTTATCTTTTTCAGATCAATGTCGCTCCATATCTCTTTATTGTCGGCAAAGTATGCTTTTATCTGTTTCTCGGAATGTCCGAGAATGATAAATTCCTTTAGTTTCTCCTTGAGGTCTTTATTGACGATTCTATCAGGATTCTTGAGGGCTTCTTTCAGATTCGCCGTCTTGGCCATTCTCAGACTCACTTCGCCAAATACAGTCTCTTTGTGCATAGGCTTTCGAACTGCCCATCCGTCACCTTGAGTTTGGCATACATATTTCTTCTTACCTTCGACATAGCGCTGAGAGTAGTTGCTTGTTTTTGTAATCACTCTTGTATTTTTCTTGATGCTTACAATGATTCCATTCAACGCTTTCTCGACGTCTTGCGTGAAGGAAGTCCATGGCATCTTGAATTCCTTGGCTACTGATATCGTTTTGCTTTCTCCATTTCTATTTACCGGAACATCTTCATATCTTCGCAGTTTGCGTGACAGTTGATATCTGTTCTGATTGCTTTTGGGGGATGCGGCTTCATTGTTCAGAAGGTTGACATGGTCACGTGTCGTGCATGCTATGACGATAGCGTCCATAGCATGGTGGCGATGGTCGATACGTTTCTTGTTGAATCCCTTTTGGAGATGTAGAGGCATATCAGGTATCTTGTGTCCGGAAGTGCTTACTGATGTAAACTGATCAGAGTCTGTAATCTCATTCATGCGTTCAAAGCGTGGAAGAATTATGTGGTTCCATACATCATTGATGCCCCATTCACGTTTAAGCCTGTCTGTGATATTGCCATTGCATACTATGAGGTTCTTTGATGTAGCTTCCTGTTCGTCTTTATCACGCACGATGTTAGATAGCAATCCTTTTATAAGTTTGCTGATATAACGACTGTCATTCAGTTGTCGTTCGATAAATTCCTCTGGAATATCCTCCATCATGAGTTTCTTCATCTTGCCCTTGTTGTTCCTGTAGGTTTTCTCTACATGCTGGCAATAGGAGTCCAGTTCCAGAATGCTTACGGTTTTTCCTCCTCTTAATGTTACTTTCTCTCCGTGATGCTTCTTGATAAACTCAAATCCGAGGGCGTTGTCCTTGAGCTTGTTTACTTCAGCTTCACATATCACTTTATTGGAGAGGGAATCATCGAAGTAACGAGACTGTGGTATGACGTGTTCTATCTCGTAGTCAGAGGTAAACAGACGTGCCAAAGGAATCGTCTGTCCTGTGTATGGTGAGATGTAATGTTGCTCCAGCCACAATTTGTATCTGGTTATTTCAGATCGGGTAGGTCTCTTGCTTGCTTCTTGTTGAGCAAACTTCTTGAGGATGTCGGAGATGTCATCATCAAGTTCATCGACACTATTGAGAGCGGTGTCTTCGTATATTCTCAATAGTTCCTGTTGACTTGGAGAGAAAGGACGCACATTGTCAATGCCGAATTCCGGGTTCATGAACTCCATAAGTAGGGCTTTGACTCTAAGATTGGCATTCTCATTCTCGAGTGCTCTCATGGTCATCTGTCTGCGTTTGTCTGCAGGATTCTTCATCTCGCGTGCCAATTCCAAGTGGATTTCGTCGATATGGCTATATTTTCTCCATATATCCCTTACAGTTCTCAGAGTTTCGGTCAGGACCTGTTCGACTATAGGATTGTGCAGTGAGTGTTGCTTGAAGGCATTCAGGTATCTGTCGATATCATCAGGACTTTCCCATTTGTCAGCATTTGTAGATTCGCTGTGTCTGTTATAGACTACATAGCATGCCATCCAGAGCGGAAGACCTTGGAAATCGTTTACGCTATTGAGTGATGAAGTTTTATCCCTGACTTGTTCTGTAATGTTTTCATCTACCTCACCATCAATGATTTTGTGTATTCTGGTGAGTGTGTCCTTGTCGATGTCTCTGTCGTTCCATCTGCTTCCAATTCTCATGAGCGGCAACAGTCTTTTTATTGCTTTGGCTGAATATGCACCATATTCAGCTTCGAACGGAGGGAATTTCTTCATGACTTCTACAAAAGAAGAATCCAAGCCGTGGGTACGTGCATATTTTTCCAATGCTTTTTCCAGTTCTTTGCTGTCAGAAATGCTATAGAGAATATGCCAAAGTTTTTCTTCTGCATCACGGTCGAGGAAATAACTGTCGATGTCTGCTTTCTTCAGTCTGGACAGAATCTCTCCTCTCGTGGTATTGCATGGGTACTGTTTGTCCTGCACGTAATTCCATCTGTATGGCAGTTCGGCATTCTTTCCTTTTGGCTTCTTTATCTTGAAGTATTTTGTTAGCAGTTCCTTTTGGGTAATGCTTGGGATATCATTCAAGTAGTCAAACAGAGATACACGTGATTCTTCATCGGGCAGGAAAGATTCCGTAACGTCCTTATCGTCGATGATTCGGCCGTTTTCGTCTTTCTGTTGCTCGTAAATCTTCAGGTTGCCAATAAATTGCCAAAGTCTGAATTCATTGAAAAGAGGGTGCGACTTATGAATGCATTTGATGTATTTCTTTGCATTGTTACCTTCTTCATCAATATAGGTGTGATATTCATACGGACACTCAGAGATGAGAGTCTTCTTAGTCTTCAGCGGACGCTGATAGAATATGATGTCATTTATAAATAGGTACACGAAGTCATGCCCGGAAATGGATTTCCGGTATGCGTCATTCTGAGGATATAATTCCTTGATGCTCTGTGCGTACAAGTCCTTGCTTTGTAATTCCGGAATGAATTGTATCTGGTGCTTCAGTATAGTGCAGAGTTCTTCTTTGTAGAAATCGCGTTCTATAGTTCTAACCAATTTTCCTTTGATTTTCTGTTTCGGATTGGCAAGTAGGGCGTTGAAGATATAGTTGCCCACAGTAAGATGAGATTTCCTTATGTCTTCTTGCGTCCTGATTTTGATAAGTCCCCAGTCTTCTTCCTTTGGCATACGGAAAGACCTTTTTACATTACCATCCTTATCTGTTTTCTCAGTTCCATCCTCATTAAGTTGGGTGGTAATGATAAATTCTTTTGTTTTGCCAATCCAATCAGGCATTTCATGTGCAGGTCTATGGTAAACCATTCCATTCTCAAGAATAATGTCATACCAAGTGTCTTTACCTTTCTTTTGCTGAGTATCAATAATATCCGTGACTTTCAGGGCACGATATTCCTCTCTTTTGCTTTGATTTTCATTTTCTTCCTCGCCACGTGTCTGGTAATAGCCACGTTTCTGATTGAAGTTGAGAAGAATCCATGCTAACTCTTGCCCTGAAATTGCTTCGGTCAGGGCTTTCTTTCGAAGGTAATAGATAGTCCAATCATATGGCACTTTCATTCCATGCTCCATAAAGTCGGGATGTTCCTGCCAAAACAATTGCAACATTTCTTCATAAGATTGCCAGAATATGAATTGTGGGTTGCCAGATTCGTCGGTTGTCCATGGAAGGCTGCATTCCGTATTTTCCTTGAATTTTCCATATCGAGTTAGTGATTCCTGATAATGCTTTGGCAAGAAACCGAGAATGCCCAATACTCGATGCAGTCGTTCGCGGCGCAGCAGGCTTCTTTCATGCAATCTCCTTACGCCTCTATAACGGGTTCTGTCTGCTGTCTGGGAAATGCTGTTTCCTCTGGCAAAATCTCCTTGTATAGCTGCATCTAAAGGGATTACACGACTGCCGGCATTGACAATTTCAGATGCGCAGTATTCGTTATCGTCATTCTTGCTCGCTTTGATTACCGACCAACCTATGCTGTTGGTGCCCAAATCAAGTCCAATAATGTTCTTTTCATCCATAAATAAGTATGGTTTTAGTTATTATTAGTGATATTTTTGCAAAAATATAAAAAAATATTGACAAAAAGGATGAAAATAAAAAATAATTTGTAATTTTGCAATGAATTTTTAGCAAATCACAATAAGGATTATTCCGTTGTGAACACATTAGGTCCCTTCCCATCGTCCTTTAACGGTGGGTTTTTTATTTCTATGATATAGTTTTTTCAAACAGAGATATACTTCCAGTACGCTTTTGATGTTTCCAAAAAATACAAGTGAAATGGACTTTTTTCGTTGTTAGGTGTTCTTCTGCCTGTCAGGATAATTTGTCATGATGATAATAGCGAGCGTGTCGTGTTACCCACGCTACGCCCGCTATTATATTCTTTGAAAATCCTGGTGCCGTTATATGGCCTGAACCGTCAATGTGATGAGGGGATGTGTGGTCACTTAGTCACTCTATCTCCACCACGGTGATGCCGGCACCGCCAAACTGTATGTGCTCGTCTTTTGCGGAGAGGACGTTCGGGATGGTGTGGAGATACTGGCGGATGAGCTGGCGCAGAATGCCGTTGCCCTTGCCGTGGAGGATGCGGACATGGGTCATGCCTACGAGGATGGCATCGTCAATGAAATATTGCACTGCTGTGAGAGCTTCGTCGCCACGCATTCCTCTTACGTCGATGTCTTGATGGAAATTGGCACGTCGATTGTCGATGGTCTCGCGTGTAGTGCGCGAAGCAGCAGTGTAAGTGGAGGCAGGGGTGGTCACTGTCTTTGCCGCTTCAGCGTGCTCCAATCGGTCGGTGCGCATCTTGGTGCGCATATCTCCGAATATGACAGTTGCCATTTTGCCGTTTGATTCCACCGATTCTATCTTGCCGACGGACTTCGTTCCCTTTATCCTCACGGTGTCGTCCTTTTGGAAGAGGGTGGTTGTGGGTTGAGGGTTGTGGGTTGTTGGTTGTGGGTTGGAATCAGTCGGTGATGCGACGGACACAGAGGCAGTGGCACTGTTGTTGGTTGCGGCATTCTTGGCTTTCTCCGCCTTGCGCTTCTCTTTCCTTTCCTTACGAGCCTGCAGCTGCGCTATCTTACGTGCGATGGCTTCGTCGTTGGCTGTGGAGTC
The DNA here is from genome assembly GCA_934256705.1 of uncultured Prevotella sp. GTDB lineage: Bacteria > Bacteroidota > Bacteroidia > Bacteroidales > Bacteroidaceae > Prevotella. The sequence continues at coordinate 93,097 of CAKQPF010000004.1, read as the reverse complement.
CACCTCCTGGATGTCGGCTTCAAAGGCTTTCATGTCTTCACGGAGCTTGCGTGTAGCCTCTTTCTCCGCCTGTGCTTCGCGTATCTCGCGGATGGTGTTCTCTATGCGCCTGTTGGCTTCGCGTATGAGTTCCTGCGCCTGCTCCTTCGCGCGGCGCAGTATTTCCTTGCGTTCTTTCTCCACCTCCGTCAGTCCAGCCTCATACTTGGAGATGGTCTTTTCGATGTCCTTCTCACGCTGATGCACAGCCTGGCGCTTTGACTCCCAATAGCGTTTGTCGCGCACGATGTCCTGAAGGTATTTGTCGCTTTGGATATAATCCTGACCTACGATGTCGGAAGCGTCCTTGATGACAGCCTCGGGGAGACCTGTCTTGCGTGCAATCTCTATGGCGAAGGATGATCCCGGACGACCTATCTGGAGCTGGAAGAGGGCCTTCATCTCGTGGCGGTCGTAGAGCATGGCTCCATTGGCGATGCCTTCATGGGAATCGGCGAAATGCTTGAGGTTCTGATAGTGGGTGGTGATGACTCCGAAAGCACCGTGCTCGCAGAACTGCTTGAGCACCGCCTCGGCTATGGCTCCGCCAATTCCTGGTTCGGTACCTGTTCCGAATTCGTCAATGAGAAGCAAAGTCTGGCGGCGTGCCTGACGTATCATGTTCTTCATGTTGAGCAGGTGGGAAGAATAAGTGGAGAGGTCATTCTCTATGCTCTGCTCATCACCGATGTCAATCATTATGTCGCTGAATATGCCTAATGTGCTTCGCTCGCTCACGGGTACGGAGAGTCCGCATTGCAGCATATACTGGATGAGACCGGTGGTCTTGAGACATACGGATTTACCTCCGGCATTAGGACCGGAGATGATGAGGATGCGCTTCTGGGGTGTGAGAGTGATGTCGAGCGGCACCACCTTCTTGCCTTGCTTTTCCAATGACAGTTTGAGCAGAGGATGCTTTGCCTCGATCATATCGACCATCGGTTTCATCTTGATGTTCGGCTCTATGGCGTTGAGATATTCAGCCAGTGAGGCTTTGGCATTGATGAAGTCGATGGCTGCAAGGAACGTGTAGGAATCGAGCATCATCCGCCACCATGGGCGTATCTCTGCCGCAATCTCCTTGAGAATGCGGATTATCTCGCGTCGCTCATCGTTCTCCAGTTCGCGTACCTTATTGTTTGCTTCCACCACTTCGGCAGGCTCGATGTAATAAGTGCGACCCGAAGCACTCTCATCATGCACTATGCCGCGAATCTTGCGCTTCATGGCAGGAGCGACAGGGATGACGAGTCTGCCGTCACGAAGAGCGGGAGCAGCATCCTTCTCCACGAGTCCTTCAGCCTGGGCGGAGCGCAGGATGCCGTTCAGGATGCGTGAGATGCTACCTTCGGTCTGTGCCAGTTCGCGGCGGATGCGCAGCAATGTGGTGCTGGCATTGTCTCTTACCTTGCCGAATTTGTCGAGTGTGCGGTCAATCATGCGCACTATCTCCGGGAAGGTGGCGATGCCGTCAGCGAGACGATAGAGCGAAGGGTACGCCTTTCCGTGACCCAAAGCCTCCTTTGGAGACACGCTTTTTCCTGCAGGAGAGTCTGCCTTTCCAGCCTTCGGGGCGTCCTTCCTGTCAGCGACGGCATCGGTGTCGTATTCCGGTCCGTCAGACTGGCGGACGATATGCACGAGTTTGTCGATGGTGTCGAGCGAGCGGCGGAGATTGAACAGTTCCTCTTCCTCCATGTGCGTGCCTTCCAGTCGCATCCTTGCGATGCTCTCCCTGACGTCATAGAAGAACTGTATCGGCAGGTCCTCGCACTCTTCCTTGAGTCTGCGGAAGTCCCTTATCTGGCAGAGCCATTCGCTGATTTCGCCAGCGTCCTTGGAGAATTGCATCTCTGCCACCTTCTCCTTGCCGAGGGATGACTGGCAACGCTCATTCAGAAGGGCTCTTATCTCATTGAATCCTATCTTTTGTTCGAAGTTGTTTGGATAAATCATTTATCTGTTTTTTTCTTTTTTCTTTATATATATAATCTGCCGGTAACGTGGCAGACACGGTGGCGGCCGCCTGATGCTGCTATTATTCCGGTAATGTGGCAGACACGGTGGTGGTTGCTATTTCCTTATCATTCTTATGATTTCGCCTGCTATCAGGACTGTGGATGTGCCTATGATGATGATAATCCAGTCGCTGATGGAAATCGGGACGACATTGAAGAAGTCGCCAGCAACATTTATTATCGCTATCTGACCGAAGAATATCGCAGAGGCAATGCCGATGAAGCCTTTGCATCCCTTGAGATGGAATGCGGAACGACCTGTGCAGAACGCCCTCGCATTGAAAATATTCCAGAACTGGAACATGACGAAGGTGGTGAAGAGCAGGGTCAGTTCGTAAGGTGAAGGCGAGCGGCGGGCACCCAGATTGTGCCATTCCCTCAGGATGTCCGGCATGGTGAGGATGTCATTCTTGCCGTGCTCATAGATGTAGAGCATCCAGACGAGGATGAGAAACATTCCGGTTCCCGTCACGATCAGTGAGGCAAGCATCTTCTTAGTGATGATGAATGCGTTGCGGTCGCGCGGAGCATCGTGCATCACTGACTCTGAAGGCGGAAGCGAAGCCAGCGCCATAGCCGCGAAAGTGTCCATGATGAGGTTTACCCACAGCATCTGTGTCACGGTGAGGGGCGACTCGGTGCCCATGAAAGCTCCAGCCGTCACTATGAGGCAAGCCGCCACATTGACGGTGAGCTGGAACAAGATGAAGCGTTGGATGTTCTGATACAGAGATCTTCCCCACATCACGGCTCTGCCTATGCTGGAGAATGAATTGCCGATGATCGTGATATCCGACGCTTCCTTTGCCACACTCGTGCCGTCACCCATCGAGAGTCCTACGTGGGCGGCTTTCAGAGCCGGAGCATCGTTGGTTCCGTCGCCAGTCACCGCCACCACTTCTCCGCAATGCTGGAGTGTCTGCACGAGGCGTTTCTTGTCCATCGGACGAGCTCTGGCGATTATCTTTATGTCATGGATGCGCGAGGTCAGTTCATCGTCAGACAGCGCAGCGAAGTCCGGGCCCGTGATGATGCTACTGTCGGAGTCCGTTTCCTTCCAGAGTCCAGCCTGTCTGCCTATCTCCCGAGCCGTGGCAGGAGTGTCGCCGGTCACTATCTTGATGTCAATGCCGGCGTCGATACATTCGCGTATGGCTTCCGGAACGTCAGGACGTACCGGGTCGCTGATGGCCACTATGCCGAGGAAACGGTCGTCAGCCGCAAAGCCGAGCGTGCGCATTCCCTGTGATTGGTATCTCAGGAGCATCGCTTCTATGTCCTTTCGGGCGAAGGCGGACTGCCGGCACATGTCGAGCACTATTTCAGGAGCACCCTTAGTAAGGCATTGGTCGCCATGAGATGTGGCTATCGTCGTCTGCATATATTTCCGCTCGGTGGAGAAAGGTACCTCGGCAGTGACGCGGGCTTCATCTCTCATCATGGCGTAGTCCCTGCCTTTCGAGCGGAGATAGAGCAGGAGAGCGGCTTCGGTAGGGTTTCCGAGCAGCATTTCCTTGCCTTCAGAGTCGCAACCGATGACGGCGGTGCTGTTGATTGCCATGTTCTGATAAGCCAGGTCGAGGTGCTCCCCGTCCAGCATCGCCTCTGCCACCTGCATCTTGTTCTGCGTCAGCGTGCCGGTCTTGTCCGTACAGATGACCGTCGTCGCTCCCATCGTCTCGCAGGCGTGCATCTTCCTGACCAGATTATTGGTCTTGAGCATCCGCCGCATCGAAAGGGCAAGCGAGAGAGTCACTGCCATCGGCAAGCCCTCAGGCACGGAACAGACCACCAATGTCACGGCAATCATCAGCGATTGCAATGCGTAAGGCACGAGATTAGGATTGCTGAAAGCGTCGTCGTTGAGCGTGCAGAATGCCACAATCCTGCCGATGAAGACGATGAATCCTATCACATAGCTCGCTATGGAGATGTATTTCCCGAGGCGGTCAAACTGCTCGTCGAGCGGTGTCTTGACGTTGTCGCTTATCTGTGATGCGGTGAACACCTTGCCGTTCTCCGTCTTGTCGCCTACGGCAAAGACCCTTCCTACGGCATGTCCCTCCATCACCTTCGTGCCACGCATGACGTGGTTGCTGGGGAAAGTGGCGTCCTTGTCGTACAAGGTCTGGTCCGTCGTCTTCATGCAGATGGGTTCTCCTGTCAGTGACGACTCGTCGATGCTGAGCGAAGTGGATTCCAGCAGTTCAGCATCTGCCGGTATTTCCTCGCCCGTAGATATCATTATCACGTCGCCCACGACGATGTCTCGCTTCGGTATGCTCGTTATCTTGCCGTTTCGGATGGTCTGCACGGGCTCTTCATCGTGGACGGTGTTGAGCAGTTCAAACTCCCTGTTTGCCTTCGTCTCGAAATAGAACGAGATGCCTGTGGCGAGGATTATCGCCATGATGATGCCAGCCGGCTCGAAGAATACCTTCATGCTGCCAGTCGCTTCGAGTCCGAAAAGTCCGAAATACTCCGAGCAGGAGATGGCAGTGGAGAGCAATGCTGCGATTTCAAGTATGAACACGAGGCTATCGCCGTCTGCCCATCCCGGTATCAGATGGCCAAACGGACCTGTCAGGGTCTGCACAAACTGCTTCCATAGCGGTTCCTTTTCCGGTGGAGTGAGGATGTTAGAGCCGTGCTCAGCTCTGCTTTTCATCACCTCATTGTCAGTTAGCCCTGAATATCTGTTATTTTTCATTTGTTTTTGTTAGCTCTGCTTCTGAAAATTCCTTATAGATTATGCATTGTGAATTATGAATAGTGTTGTCTTGTTGTTTTGTTGTTTTGTTGTTTTGTTGTCTTGTTGATTGCAAGAGGTCTAAACTGCGTCAGCGCGATTTTTCACTATTCACTATTCACTATTCACTTTTCACTAAAGATTATGAATTATGCATTGTGAATTATGAATTAATATAAATAAGGTGCAAATATAAGTAATTGTTTTTAGATTTCATGAGATGAAACGATAGAGGAATAGAAAAATGATAATTTTTATAGGAAAGATTTTGCTAATCAAAAAAAAAGTAGTACCTTTGCACCCAAATGTTTAGTTTAGAGACCTTAAGACTTGATTTGAAGGCGCTCAAAGATGATTCCTTTGAGAATAGTTGGGCGCTGGGAGATGGCTACTTTGAAGCATTGGAAGATGCTGATATTCAAAGTGGTAACATCAGTGTGGGTGTATCTCTGCATAAGGCGGAGAATTACTTCGACATGGAAATCAAGGTTGAGGGTTTTGTCGTAGTGACCTGTGATCGTTGTCTCGATGATATGGAGCAGTCCATTAAGTCGGATAACAGGTTTATAGTAAAATTAGGCATCGAAAACAGTGAAGATGATGACACCATAACAGTGGAAGAGAACGAAGGAATACTCGACCTCTCATGGGTCATCTATGAGTCAGTAGCCCTGTCAGTGCCCATTAAGCACGTTCATGCACCTGGTAAATGCAATACTGCGATGACGGAAAAGCTCGACGAGCTGTCAGCCACCCGAAGTGGTGATGAGGCTGGTAAGGATGCGATTGATCCACGCTGGAGTAAACTTTCAGAATTAAAAGAAAAACTTTAAAATCGTTTAAAACAAAATGGCACATCCTAAAAGAAGACAATCAAAGACTCGTACTCTCAAGCGTCGTACACATGACAAGGCAGTAGCACCAACACTCGCAGTTTGCCCAAACTGTGGAGGTTACTATGTTTATCACACTGTATGCCCTACTTGCGGCATGTATCGTGGTAAGGTTGCTATTGTTAAGGACGAAGTTGCTGAGTAATATTCGATAATGGAAAAGATTAATGCCGTAATCACCGGCATCGGTGGATACGTACCGAGCTACATCCTCAACAATGAGGAACTCTCGCGTATGGTGGATACCAATGACGAGTGGATTACTACACGTGTAGGTATTAAGGAGCGTCGCATCCTCACAGAGGAAGGTCTCGGCTCGGGTTATCTCGCGCGAAAGGCTGCAAGACAGTTGGTCAAGAAGACTGGTGTCGATGTAAATACCATCGATTGCGTTATCGTTGCCACCACTACTCCTGACTACCGTTTCCCTTCTGATGCCTCTATCGTCATCGGAAAGCTCGGCATGAAGAATGCTCATGGCTTTGATGTGTCATGCGCTTGCTGCGGTTTCCTCTATACTGTCGATATGGCTTCCGCATTCATTCAGAGCGGTCGCTACAAGAAGGTGATGGTCATTGCCGCTGAGAAGATGTCAAGTATGGTCGATTATCAGGATCGTCAGACTTGTGTCCTCTTCGGTGACGGCGCTGCAGCTGTGCTTATGGAGGCTACCACCGAAGAAGGTGTCGGCTTCCAGGACTCTTTCCTCCGCACAGACGGACAGGGTCTGCCTTTCCTTCACATGAAGGCCGGCGGTTCTGTTTGCCCTGCTTCCCACTACACTGTGGATCATCGTATGCACTATATCTATCAGGAAGGTCGTACTGTCTATCGCTATGCGGTGACAAGTATGTCTGATGACGTCAAGGAAATCATGAAGCGTAACAACCTTCAGGAGGCTGATGTCAACTGGGTTGTACCTCATGAGGCTAATATGCGCATCATCGAGGCTGTGACCAAGCGTCTCGACATTCCTATGGAGAAGGTGATGATTAACATTGAGCACTATGGTAACACCAGTGCAGCGTCTATTGCGCTCGCTCTTTGGGACTTCGAACATAAGTTGAAGAAGGGTGATAATGTTATCATTACTGCATTCGGTGCCGGTTTCGTTCATGGAGCTGCTTTCCTGAAGTGGGGCTATGACGGAGCTGAGGCTGCGAAGAAGGCTTAATAGGGATATCGCCATAATGGCTTATCACATAATATTATAATTCAAGAAAAACGCATCCATTATCTTTAATGTATAACGGGTGCGTTTTTTTGTCAATTTTATGCATAAAGCAGGATTTGTAAATATTGTGGGCAATCCTAATGTGGGAAAGTCCACTCTCATGAACCAGCTCGTAGGCGAGCGTATCAGTATTGCCACATTCAAGGCGCAGACTACGCGTCACCGTATCATGGGTATCGTCAATACCGATGATATGCAGATAGTCTTTTCCGATACTCCGGGCGTGCTCAAGCCGAATTACAAGCTCCAGGAGTCGATGCTCGCCTTCTCCGAGTCTGCCCTCACCGATGCTGACGTGCTGCTGTATGTCACCGACGTGGTGGAGGATCCGGAGAAAAACCGTGAGTTTCTCGACAAGGTGGCAAAGATGACCATCCCTGTCATCTTGCTCATCAACAAGATAGATGCAGTGCCAGAGGAGGAAAATGCCAAGGGCAAGAAGCGTGATGCCAACAACGAATGGCTCGGAAAGATAGTCCTGAAATGGCATGAGCTGCTTCCAAATGCTGAGATATTGCCGATTTCTGCCAAGAACAAGTTTGGCGTGGATGTTCTTCTCAAGCGTATCAAGGAACTCCTGCCTGACTCTCCTCCTTATTTTGATAAGGAACAGTTGACCGACAAGCCTGCCCGCTTCTTCGTCTCAGAGATTATCCGCGAGAAGATTCTCCTCTATTATGACAAGGAAATCCCTTATTCCGTCGAGGTGCGTTGCGACTCCTTCAAGGAGGATGACAAGCGAATACACATCATGGCGACTATCTTCGTGGAGCGAGACTCGCAGAAAGGCATTATCATCGGTCACCAAGGTGTGGCTATCAAGAAAGTGAACACCGAGGCAAGAAAGACACTTGAGAAGTTCTTCGACAAGAGTATCTTCCTCGAAACCTTCGTCAAAGTGGATAAAGACTGGCGTTCCAGCGACAAGGAACTTTCACAGTTCGGATATAATGACATCTGATGTCCTCGTCCATTGCACTGACAAAGTGTAGGGTAGTGGACGCAATCGCAATGCTTTAACCGTGCAGAATGAATGCAATGTTTATGCACTGTGCGGTCAAAGTGATGGAGAGAGAGGAATGAGATTGTCGGAGAAGCAGTGTGATAATCATTGCAATGCTCTGACAGAGAGATATTTGGATATTAAGAAAATGTAATAGAAACAATAAATTATAATCACTCATAGAGTGCGTTTCGCACGATTTCATAACCTTATAATATGGTTATTGAGCCGTAAGCGTAGCGCAACTTCAACCCTCTCCTTCGGTGAGGGAAAGGTGGGGCTTTTATATGGGAAATCTCGTAGCAATAGTTGGACGCCCGAATGTGGGCAAGTCAACACTTTTCAATCGTCTTACCCAGACCCGTCATGCTATCGTAAGCGACGTGGCTGGCACTACTCGTGACCGTCAATACGGCAAATGCGAATGGTGCGGTAAGGAGTTCTCTGTAGTTGATACCGGTGGATGGGTAGTCAATTCTGACGATGTTTTTGAGGATGCAATACGCCAACAGGTGCTTATAGCTACCGAAGAGGCGGACCTCGTCTTGTTCCTCGTGGACGTACAGACAGGTGTCACCGACCTTGATATGGACGTGGCAGAAATCCTTCGACGCACCAAACTGCCGGTAATCCTTGTCTCAAACAAGACGGACAACAGCAACCAGCAGTTCTATGCCGCTGAGTTCTACAGTTTAGGACTCGGTGATCCTTTCTGCATCAGTGCTGCAACTGGCAGTGGTACCGGCGACCTTCTCGATGAAGTGCTCAATCGTCTGCCGGACAATGCGAAGGATGATATTGATGAAAACATTCCTCGATTTGCGGTGGTAGGCCGTCCTAACGCAGGAAAGTCAAGTCTTATCAATGCTTTCATCGGTGAGGACCGCAATATTGTGACAGATATTGCAGGCACAACCCGCGACTCCATCTACACCAGATACGACAAGTTCGGCTTTGACTTCTACCTTGTTGACACCGCAGGAATACGCCGTAAGAACAAGGTCACAGAGGACCTGGAGTTCTACAGCGTGATGCGAAGCATCCGGGCAATAGAAAATTCCGATGTCTGCATACTCATGATTGATGCCACGAGAGGCATAGAGGCGCAGGATATGAATATTTTCCAGTTGATTCAGAAGAACAACAAGTCGCTCGTGGTAGTGGTAAACAAGTGGGACCTCGTGCAGGAAAAGTCGCAAAAGGTCATCGATACATTCGAGAATGCCATTCGCCAGCGTATGGCTCCATTCGTTGACTTCCCTATCATCTTCGCTTCCGCCCTGACAAAGCAACGCATCTTCAAGGTGCTTGAGACCGCAAAGCAGGTTTATCTCAACCGTAAGGCGAAGATAGGTACTGCCAAGCTCAACGAGGTCATGCTGCCTATCATCGAGGCTTTCCCGCCTCAGTCGGTCAAAGGCAAGTATATCAAGATCAAATACTGCAACCAGATTCCTGACACACAGATACCTTCATTCGTGTTCTATGCCAATCTGCCACAGTATATACGTGAGAATTACCGCCGCTTCCTGGAGAACAAGATACGTGATAACTGGACTTTGACAGGCACACCTATCAATATCTTCATCCGTCAGAAGTAGGAATATAATGGTTGTTGGTTGTTGGTTATCGGTTTTCGGTTGACTACTATCGGTTATCGATTAGTTTATACAAACTAGCAACAACCAACAACCGACAACCAACAACTATTTTTCGCAATGAGAAAAGCATTCATATTACTGTCCCTCTGCTGCATTCTGGCAGGATGCAAGAAAGAGGAAATAAAGCCGGAAGAAGTGGCTTTGCAGGCTGCAAAGGTGTATTATGACCAGTTGCTGCATGGTGATTACGCCGCTTTCGTTGATGGTATGAATATGAATGACACCGTGGTGCCAGCCTACAGAGAGCAGCTTATCACCAATATGAAGATGTATCTCGGACAGCAGAAGAAAGAACATCAGGGCATAAAGGAGGTGAAAGCCTTGCGTGCTGTCAAGGATTCTGTCAACAATAAGGTGGATGTCTTCCTGCTGTTCTGCTTCAATGACAGCACGAAAGAACAGGTGGTGGTGCCTATGATCGAAAAGAACGGTGTCTGGATAATGAGATGAAAATCGGTGGAAACGCCACCTTAAAAGATTGCTATACCGTGACTTACGAGGCGGAAACGCCACCGTTGTACTACTGCTGCTACAATATTACGGTGAAAACGCCGTTAATAATATAACTAACTAATGCACTTATTATGAATAGACTGAACCTAATTATGATGGCATTTGCCTTTGTCTTGTCGGCAAAAGCTGAGGACAAGACGCTCAAAGTCAACGTGGCCAATCCCTCATCAGATGCGAGAACCGCTGTTCCTGTTGTGGTTCCGCTCGCAGAAAACTATACTTCGGCATTGGTAAAGCTTGGTGATAAGGAGATTCCCTGTCAGCTTGACGACCTCAATGACGATGGAACATTCGACGAATTGTCATTCCTCACCGACATGAAAAAGAAGGAAAAGCAGACATTTACTGTTGTTCTTTCCACCCAAGGTGAGCCAAGAAAATACCCAAACCAGACTTATGGCTACCTCGGAATACGCGATAGAGGAGCCAAAAACCAGAAACATCAGCAGATCAAGTCTGTCACTTTCCCCAAAGAGACCAATCCCTACAACTATATATATCCTCATGGAGCCGTGATGGAAAACGACATGGTGGGTTTCCGCGTCTATTGTGACCACCGTCAGTCCATCGATTACTACGGACATCGCCAGCACAAGAGGGACGTGAAAGAGACGGGATTCTACACGAACGACGAGCAGAGAGCAGCCGGTTACGGAGAAGATGTGCTCTATACAGGCAGCACTTACGGTTGCGGAGCGTTGCATGGATGGGACGGAAAGAACGCTATCATGTTTGAAAATGTAAGAAACCGCACTCAGACAGTGGTGTGTGAAGGTCCTGTGCGCTGCATTCTCGACATCACAAACAAGGGCTGGCGCCCATACGAAGGATGCAAACCGCTCGACATCACCACCCGTTACATCCTCTATTACGGTCATCGTGACGTGGAAGTACAGGTGCGTTTCTCCCGCAATGTGGCAGATGTTCCGCTATCCACGGGCATCGTTGACATAGTGGAAGGCTCGGAAGAATTCACGGATAAGGCAGGTCTCAGAGGTGATTGGGGCAGAGCTTGCGCCGGAAACAATCCGAAAGTGTATGACACAATCACCGTAGGGCTTGGTGTCTATGTGCCAAAGCAGTACTACAAAGCGGACAGCCACTTCACGGATGGCAAGGAAAGACTACCAAATCAGGCATACGTTCAGGTGGTAGGAACTGATACAGACCGTCTCCATTACTGGTTTAATGCCACCTGTGACATCGAGACTTTCGGCTTCCCTGACAAGGAAGCATGGTTTGATTATCTGAAGAAGTGGAAGAAAGAACTCGAAAAGCCGGCAGTGATAACCATCAATTAAACCGCAAAACAAGAAACCAATAACAACTAACAACAAACAAATAATGGAATCAGTATTCTCGTATATCATCGGCCTTGGTGCCGCTGTGATGATGCCAATCATCTTTACCATCCTCGGAGTATGTATCGGCATCAAGTTTTCTAAGGCGCTGAAGAGCGGTCTTTACGTAGGTGTAGGCTTCGTAGGTCTCGGAGTCATCACTGGACTTCTTACTTCCAGCCTCGGTCCGGCACTTGAACAGGTGGTGCAGATCTATGACCTTTCGCTCAAAGTGTTTGATATGGGCTGGCCGGCAGCGGCGTCAGTGGCTTACAATACCACAGTGGGAGCATTCATCATCCCTGTATGTCTCGGCGTGAACCTTCTGCTTCTGCTTCTCGGATGCACCCGAACAGTGAACATCGACCTTTGGAATTACTGGCATTTCGCATTCATTGGAGCCGTGATCTATTTCCTTACCGGCTCGATAGGCTGGGGTTTCTTCGCTGCAATCATCTGCTATGTCATCACTCTTGTAATGGCTGACCTCACCGCAAAGAAGTTCCAGTCATTCTATCCAGGCATGGAAGGCATCTCAATGCCGCAGCCTTTCTGCCAGGGTTTCACTCCTTTTGCAATCGCAATAAGCAAGGTGCTCGACATGATACCGGGCTTTGACAAGCTCAATATCGACGCCGAAGGCATGAAAAAGAAATTCGGTCTCTTCGGTGAACCGCTCTTCCTCGGAGTCATAATCGGCATCATCATCGGCTGTCTTGCTTGCAAGAACACAGACGAACTTGTGGCAAATATCCCTGCTACCCTCGGTCTTGGCATCAAGATGGGTGCGGTAATGGAGCTTATCCCACGCATCACATCGCTCTTCATCGAAGGTCTGAAGCCGATTTCAGAGGCAACACGCGAGCTGATAGCGAAGAAATTCGGTGCTGACAAGGAGTTTTACATCGGTATGTCTCCTGCGCTTGTAATCGGTCATCCTACCACTCTCGTAGTGTCATTGCTCCTTATTCCGGTGACACTTATCCTCGCTGTAGTGCTCCCGGGAAACCAGTTTCTCCCACTTGCATCACTGGCAGGAATGTTCTATGTCTTTGTGATGGTGCTTCCATATACCAAGGGTAATGTGGTGAAGTCATTCATCGTGGGTCTGGTGGTAATGGCAGTAGGCCTTTATTTCGTCACTCTGATGTCGGAAAACTTCACTTCCGCTGCAGCGATGGTGGCTCAGGCGCATCCTGATGACAAGGCTGTCCAGGTGCCGGAAGGCTTTATGGCAGGTTCACTCGACTTCGCTTCGTCTCCTATAGCATTCCTTATCTATGCTTGCATGAAGTATATCTTCACATGGATCGGCGCTGCAGTGCTCACAGCATTGTCTGTTGCTCTGCTGGTATGGAACAGAATGCGTATAAATAGATAAATTAATTGGTTGTTGGTTGTGGGTCGTTGTTTTTTGGTTGTGGGTATGTTTCTATAAACTATCATCAAACCAATGACCTACAGCCCATAGCCGACAACCCACAACCGATAGAACTATAAACTAACGATATGAAGAAAACATTATTAGCATTAGCTACTGTATGCCTTGCTTTGACAGCAAACGCACAAGAAGCTGACCGTTTCGTAAACCGCCAGCATGTAAAGTTCCAGACAGCTTGCCATCCGGAAGATGTCAAAGGCTATGACACCAAGACTCTCCGTGAGCGTTTCGTGATGGAGAAGGTGACGGAGCCAGACTCTATTCTCCTTACTTATTCCCACTATGACCGCTTCATCTTCGGCGGTGCAATGCCGGTAAACCAGACCTTGAAGCTCGAAAACTTCTGGGAGCTCGGTCTTGATGTGGACAAGAACATCAAGGAGAAGTATTTCCTCTACAACCGCGAGATAGGCATCGTGAACTGTGGTCTCGGCAACGGAGTGGTAATAGTGGATGGCAAGGAGTATGCTCTTGCACCAAAGGAGGCACTCTATGTAGGTCGTGGTCACATGGGTTTCGACAAGAAGGGAAACTCAATTGATGTGAACAAGTCAGTGGAATTCAAGTCTGTAGATCCGAAGAACCCAGCTAAGTTCTACCTCAATTCCGCCACTGCACACCAGCATTACAAGACACAGTGGGTGACACTGGACGGTCGCAAGGGCTCTCTGAAGGCGGCAGTATGGGGACCTGTAGGCACTGTAGAGGAGGCAAACAGCCGCACTGTCTATAAGCTCATCGTGACAGACGTGCTCGAAGAGGGACCATGTCAGCTTCAGCTCGGTCTGACACAGTTGAATCCAGGAGCCGTTTGGAACACAATGCCGCCTCATACCCACGGTCGCCGCATCGAGGCATACTATTATTTTAACCTTCCTGAGAAGCAGACCATCTCCCATGTGATGGGTCAACCACAGGAGAGCCGCAACGTATGGCTGCACAATGAGCAGGCTATCATGTCACCAGAGTGGTCCATGCACGCTGCTGCCGGCACCCATTACTACACATTTATCTGGGGTATGGCAGGTGAAAACCTCTATTATAACGATAAGGACGAGATTCCTGTAATCGATATCCGATAGTTGTTTTGTCTGCTAACCAACGGTAAAAGCCGTTGGCACAGTGACTCTAAAGAATGTCTGGAAGACAGTACCTGATTTTACTATATATGAAAAAATAGTGCAAGGTATTGTCTTCCAGACTATTTTGTTTGTTGTTTGTTGTAGGTTGCTGGCAGGAATGTAGAATTTGGTCATGGTTTAACACACTATAATACCAACGACCCATAACCCACAACCTACAACCAGATAATGACAATCACTTGAACAAGCCGTAGAGCATAGCGTCGATTTTGTCCGTAATGTCGCGGAAAGCTTCAGGGTCTGACTCGAATTTCTGGGTGTCACCATCGACGATGATGAGTTTGCCGGGATAGGATTTTATCCACTCTTCGTATCTGTCGTTGAGTCCGGTGAGATAGTCTATGCGCATGGTCTGCTCGTATTCACGACCGCGTTTGCCTATCTGTGCGATGAGATTAGGCACAGTGGAGCGGATATAGATCATGAGATCAGGCAGTTTTACGAGCGACATCATCGTGTCGAAGAGGTCGGAATAGTTGTTGAAGTCACGGTCAGACATATAGCCCTGTCCGTGAAGGTTGGGCGCAAAGATGCAGGCGTCCTCAAAGATGGTGCGGTCCTGAATGATGTCCTTGTCGCTCTTGCTGATTTCCACCACTTCCTTGAATCGCTTGTTGAGGAAATATATCTGCAGATTGAATGACCATCTCGACATATCGTGATAGAAATCATCGAGATAAGGATTGTGCTCTACAGGCTCGAAACGTGGAGACCAGTTGTATCTTTTTGCCAGCATCTTGGTCAGCGTGGTCTTTCCGCTGCCGATGTTTCCGGCTATTGCTATGTGCATTTTGTTGTCTTTTCGGGGGAGAATGGTTAGGGATGAAAGGGGACAGACGGCTCATGAATCAGCCGTTGCCTTCGTGAAACGAAATTGCCAAAGGCTTTTCCGCCGTGGGCTATTTCTCGTTCAGGTCGAAGAGTCCGAAGAGTATGGAGTCAATCTTGTCGGTGATTGACCTGAAATCCTCCGGCTTGTTCTTGTAGTCGAGATTGTCCACATCGACTATGAGCACCTTGCCTTTGTATTTGTTCTGTATGAAGTCCTCGTATCTGTCATTGAGACCGCGGAGATATTCGATGGGAATCTTCTGCTCGCATTCGCGTCCGCGCTTCTGGATGTTTTCGACGAGGTGCGGCACAGAGGCACGGAGATAGATCATGAGGTCGGGCAATTTCACTTTCTCGACCATCATTTCGTATAGTTCCATATATGTTTCAAAGTCGCGGTCGCTCATGTTTCCCTGAGCGTAATTGTTGGCAGTGAAGACGAATACGCCCTCATGCAGTGTCCGGTCCTGTATGACGGTCTTGTCGGAGCCTGCAATCTGCAGCACGTCCTTGAATCTTTCCTTGAGGAAGAAGACCTCCATGGCAAACGACCATCTCTGGATGTCCTTGTAATAGTCATCCATATACGGGTTTTCCACCACGGATTCGTATCGTGGCTCCCATCTGTAATGCTTGGCGAGCATCTCTGTCAGCGTCGTCTTGCCACATCCGATATTTCCAGCAATTCCTATATGCACTTGTAGAATTATGATTTTTGAGCAGGAACATGCAGTTCCTGTTGTTAAAGATAAAAACGATGCAAAGGTAATATATTTTCGATGAATATCCAAATTCGATTGAGGTCTAAGCGAAAGAATGGTATTTTTTTATTGTTTTTTCTTTGGATTTTTGATGGAAAATAGGTACATTTGCAAGCGGAAAGTGAAATGGCGGTCATTTCAATGTCCCGTCCGCATAAAAACGTCAAAAACAAAAAAAGAAAAAACAATACAGATAAAGAGAAATGAATACAGTATTCGATTACACTGTGAAAGACCGTAAGGGCAAGGCAGTGTCACTTCGTAGTTATGCCAATGAGGTGCTCCTCATCGTTAATACAGCCACAAAGAGTCCATATACTCCACAATATACCGAACTGGAAGCTCTCTATGAGAAGTATCATTCGCAGGGCTTCGCAGTGCTGGATTTCCCAAGCAACCAGCCTTCAAAATCATGCCCAGGCAAGGATGACATGGTGCATGAGTTCGTAAAAGAGACATACAACACAGAGTTTCCACGCTTCAAGAAGGTGAAGGTGAGCGGTTCTGACGCCGACCCGCTCTATGTGCACCTCGCATCAATGACCGATGGAGACGTGACAGAGGACTTTACCAAGTTTGTCATCAACAAGATGGGACGCGTGGCTGCTCGTTTCTCTCCGGAAACACCTATCTCCGAGGTGGAAGCCAAGATAGCGGAATTGATGGGATAGTACCCGATTCGCTTTCTCATACGTTATATATATAAAAAGGAGAAGGTGGAAACGGCATAGGAATGTCCCGTCTTTCCTCATGGGAAACGCCAACGGCACGGGACATCATTCATGCTCCTTACAACCTGAAACCAATGTAATCCAAAACCAATAATAACAATGGAACACGTAAAATGCTTAATCATCGGCAGCGGTCCTGCAGGATATACTGCTGCGATCTATGCTGGTAGAGCTAATCTCCAGCCTGTGGAATACTGCGGAATGCAGACAGGCGGACAGTTGACACAAACCACTACAGTAGAGAATTTCCCTGGTTATCCGGAAGGGGTGGATGCCAATCAGATGATGATGGAAATCCGCGAGCAGGCAGAACGCTTTGGTTGCGATATCCGTGACGGAGAAATCGTTAAGGCTGACTTCAGCAAGCGTCCTTACATCCTCACCGCTGAGGACGGCAAGGAAATCGAGGCTGACACCGTAATCATCGCTACCGGCGCCAAGGCTAAGTATCTCGGACTGCCTGATGAGGAGAAATATAATGGACAGGGCGTGAGCGCCTGTGCCACTTGCGACGGCTTCTTTTATCGCAAGAAGGTGACTGCAGTGGTGGGCGGTGGCGATACTGCCTGTGAGGATGCTCTCTATCTGGCAGGACTCTGCAAGAAAGTCTATCTCGTGGTGAGAAAGAATTACCTCCGCGCTTCAGAGATAATGCAGCAGCGCGTGAAAGATGCCGAGAACATCGAAATCCTCTTCGAGCACAATGCCACAGGTCTTTATGGCGAGAACGGCGTAGAGGGAATGCACCTCGTGAAGCGTAAGGGCGAAGCGGACGAAGAGCGTTATGACGTGGCTATCGACGGTTTCTTCCTCGCCATCGGTCATAAGCCTAACACTGACATCTTCCGCGGACAGATAGATCTCGACGAGATGGGCTACATAAAGACCATCGGCGGCACACCACGCACCAATGTCCCTGGCGTATTTGCTGCAGGAGACGTGTGCGACCCTGTGTATCGTCAGGCCATCGTAGCGGCAGGAAGTGGCTGTAAGGCTGCTCTTGAGGCACAGGCTTACCTGATGGAGATGTAAGTTTGTCGGTTTTTCGGAATAAGATGTTGTTTGTGGTCTGGTTGTTTTGTTGTCTGGTTGTCTTGTTGGTTGTCAATACTGCCAACAGAACCACAAAACAACTAACCATTAGACAATGATAAACAAAGAAATAATAAAGCTGTCTGGAAGACGGTACCTGCTATCAGTATAGAGGAAAATGTTCTTTATATCTTTGCGCAATAGGTACTGTCTTCCAGACAGTCGTTTTAGTATTGTCGTAACTCCCGAGACTGTGTCCCGGGGTACTCTCTTATTGGGTTGTCGGTCGTTGGTTGTTGGTAGTATAGTGCAAACTAACCGATAACCCACAACCCACAACCGACAACCTGTTTTTAGGCTCATGGGAGATTGTCTATCCACGGATAATCTTCCCTTAACCGATAAAATAGTGAACAAGTTACAT
This sequence comes from uncultured Prevotella sp., assembly GCA_934256705.1. Taxonomy (GTDB): domain Bacteria; phylum Bacteroidota; class Bacteroidia; order Bacteroidales; family Bacteroidaceae; genus Prevotella. The sequence continues at coordinate 75,282 of CAKQPF010000004.1, read as the reverse complement.
ATCTGACACTATCAAGTCGCGAGAATGTTAAAAGTAAGGTCGTGGCTGATAAAAAAACAAAATTTTGTATCGTTGTTTGGAAACAAAATGTTATCTTTGCGCCATAAATCAAATAAAATGGGCATCAACAAGATTAAAGTGGTGTTGACAGAAGAAGCAAAAGCCTTTTTGGATGCGCAGCCATTCAAGGCTCAACAGAAGATATACTACAACATCTTCAAGGTTGAGGAAGGAGTGATGAAAGTTGACATCTTCAAGAAACTGGAAAATACGGAGATATGGGAGTTCCGCACTCTCTACAACGGTATCTGCTATAGGCTTTTCTCCTTTTGGGACACTGAGCAAGAAACTTTGGTTATTGCCACACATGGTATTGTCAAGAAAACTCAGAAGACACCATTAAAAGAGATTGCCAAAGCAGAAGAGATAAGAAAAGAGTACTTTAACAATAAAAATAAATAGCATTATGGCACAGATGAAATTGATACCAGCAGACGATATGAAAGACAAACTTTGGGGTAAAATAGGAACTCCAGAGCGTGACGCAATGGAAACAAAACTCAAAGAAGATGTGAATGCTTATATTGTAGGAGAAGCCATACGCAAGGCTCGATTGGCGCAAAACCTAACACAAGAACAACTTGGTGAACGTATCGGTGTGCAGCGTGCTCAGATTTCAAAGTTGGAAAAAGGCACAAGTGTTATCACATTGCCAACAATGATCCGTGTATTTCAAGCATTGGGCATTGCAACAGCAACCCTTGATTTGGGTATTGCAGGAAAGATTGCATTGTGGTAAGATGACTGATAAGACCTGTTTCCCCCTACCAGACGGCAACAAAAAAAGTACATTATTCAAGCATATGCAACTACTTGGATAATGTACTTTTTCCTTTCCTCTAAAATCAAAGGGAGAAGGAGGTATGATCTATATTGCTGATCTTACTTCTTGATCTTACCGTAGCGGTTCATGAAGCGGTCAACGCGACCTGCAGTGTCAACAAGCTTGCTCTTACCTGTGTAGAATGGGTGAGAGGTGCTTGAGATTTCTATCTTTACTACTGGGTAAGTCTCGCCTTCAAACTCTACTGTATCATTAGTCTTGCATGTAGATTTTGAGAGGAACATATCGCCGTTGGACATATCCTTGAATACGACGGGGCGATAGTTTGCTGGATGAAGATCTTTTTTCATTTTCTTGTTAATATGGTTATTGTTATAAAAATTGCGTCTGCAAAGGTACGAAATATAATTCATAATTCATAGTTCATAATTCATAATTCGCCGAATGCTTAACTTTTATTAACTCAAATCAACCCTCCCACGCATTTTTATTCCCTTTTTCTTCTTTATATTGGAATAATTTCGTACATTTGCAAGATGTTAAGACTTGGTTGTTGGTTGTGGGTTGTAGGTTATTGGTACATTAGTGAGATAAACCATAACCAGTTTCTACATTCCTACCAACAACCCAAACCCAATAACCAACAACCCAAAACCAACAACCCAATCAAATGACAATAATAGGAATAGCAGGAGGCACAGGCAGTGGCAAGACCACAGTGGTAAGAGAAATCGTGAAGTCGCTGCCGGAGCATTTCGTAGCTGTAGTGCCGCAGGATTCATACTATAATGACACGACCGACCTGACTGAAGAGCAGCGTAGGGCAATCAATTTCGACCATCCTGATGCCTTCGACTGGAAGCTTCTCATCAAGCAGATAGGCGACTTGCGTGCAGGAAAGGCTATCGAACAGCCTACTTATTCCTACCTCATATGCAACCGTCTGCCCGAGACCATCCACGTGGAGCCGAAGCCCGTGGTCATCATCGAGGGAATCATGGCGCTGATAAACAGGCGTCTGCGTGACATGATGGACATCAAGATCTTTGTGGACACAGATGCTGACGAGCGCCTTATCCGCAACATCACGCGCGACACCAAGGAGCGTGGCAGAACCGTGGAGATGGTGGTGGACCGTTACCGTGCCGTGCTCAAGCCGATGCACGACCAGTTTATCGAGCCTACCAAGCGCTTTGCCGACATCATCATCCCTGACGGAGGCGGCAACACCTCTGGCATCGACATGGTATGCAAGTACATACAGCAGATAGTGGCGGAGGAAGTGCTTGATAAAATGAAGAATGAAGAGTGAAGAATGGGAGTTACACTTCTTTAGTGAAAAGTGAAGAGTGAAAAGTGAAGAGTGAAAAATCGCGCTGACGCAGTTGGGAGCCTCAAGCCGAAGAACGTATCCTGCCTCCCCCTATAGGGGGATAAGAGGGGGGCTTAATCCGTGATAGATTTTGAGCGTGGGCGAAAGAGCCCTTAGGCTAAATTATAATTCATAATTCATAAGTTGGTACTGTCTTCCAAATTTATAGGTAATAGGTAATAGGAGATTACACTCCGTCTGCTTGAGATTTTCCCCATAGCGAGAAACCATGGGTGGCAATGCTATTCTCCTATTCCCTATTCTTTATTCCCTATTCCCTAATGCAGGGGTTACTCTCGCTTCGCTCGGTATTGCCTTTCAGGCAAAGCTTGGTGTGTGATTATATGTAGGTGGTATTGCCTTTCAGGCAAAGTTTATCCGTTAGATCCGTTAAATCCGTGGTCAATTAAAACCTCTGAGGTCGCGTGTGTGTGTCCAACACGGATCTGACGGATTGAACGGATGTTTGTTTATGGTGATACACCTTTATGCTAATCGCTTCGCAACTAGCACAAGCGTTTAAAAGGAACACGGATGCGATGGATCTGTTCTTTCAAGGATTTTTATTCCATAGTCCCGGATTGCATGCGCCTGTCGGGCACTGGGATTTCAACGCCTTGGTTCTATTATTGGAAAAGCAGCGGAAAAGTGGGATTTACACACGTCGTTTCCGGCTTTTGCAGCAAGCATCCACAAGAGCCGTTAAGATATGATTTTGCAATAGCATAGCTTTTACCTTGTAATAACTATGCTTTTACCTTGTAATAACTATGCTTTTACCCTGCAATATCTATGCTTTTACATCTAAGCTTCTAAAGTGTTGACTCTCTGTCTGTTCCAGCTCGTTCCCAGTCATAATATCTGGGTGGATGCCACGGCGATGGTGCTGTTTGGATTTAGCATCGGTGTGCTGCTCTGCTTCCTCGGTGGCCTGATGGCAGTGGTCATTGCTCCTAAGAATGCTTCGGGCGCTGCGCTTGGTGTGGTCGGTGTGGCGAGTTATGTAGGCGCTGGCATCCAGGACATCATGAGCGGTCTGCTCATCTAGGGCAACAAGCAGATGGTGAACGATGTGGAGACCTACGACTTCACCTACATCAACTACTTCTGGATTGGCGCTGCCTTGATGTCAGTGCTGATGACTTGCATCGTATGGAAGTGCAGGAAGAAGAGGGAAGATAATGCATAATTCAGAATTCATAATTTTCAGTGAAAAGTGAAACCCCACGCTGACGCGGTGTGGGGAACCTTCAAGTCGGAGATGTATAGGATTATACATTCTTCGGCTTGATTTTTTTTTGATTGACAAGGTAATCAACATGATTTGTCTGGAAGACGATAAACCATGAAACATCAATGGATATAAAATAAAACAATAGTAACATATAATTGTCTGTTTTTCCTTTATTGCAGAATAATGAGCAAAAAATGAAATAAGTGACGGTGAAAAAATAAATTGGTATGATTTGAGCCTCATATTTTTGAGATATTTTCTTCACTCGAAGAGGGAGTATAGCGGGCTATATGACCGATGAGAGTGATGAAAATAGCCAAAAAGATGAGGTTGAAACCTTATATTGATATGATACATTTTTCACTCAAATCATACCAATTTATTTTTGCACCGTCACTAAATTGACTTTTTTTCGTGTCACGTTTTTACTTTTGCCTTTCCAACAGGTCATATAAATGTAACGTTCATCGAAACGAGCTCGATAAAATGACGATACACCTATAATATGTATCATTGTTTCAAAAAAAACTGAACGAATATGAAGACGAACAAGACTTTGAACACAGCTCTCGGAAAGCTGATGATGGTCATTATGATGTCCTTGGTATGCGTTTGTGCATCGGCTCGGCATCGACACTTAAGCGGACACAGGCACATCTGCCGTGCTCCTCGTGCGGTAGTGGTGGTCAAGACAGGCACCCGCCAATGCAGGACAGACGTATGCCACTGCAGAAAATGCCACAAACGCCACGTATGCCGCTGCCATAAGTGGATTCACAAGAAGACAACAACAAGAAGATAACACAACCTGTAAATGACTGACAAGGATCATGACATAGTGGAATCGCTCAGCCAGAACCCGGAAGAAGGTTTCCGGATTCTGATGAGAAGATACCAGGAGCCGATATATTGGCATATCCGCCGACTGGTGGTCTTCCATGATGATGCGCAGGATGCTTCGCAGGAGACGTTCGTAAGGGTTTTCCGGTCGCATGGGAGTTTCCGTGGCAGCTGCTCCTTCCGCAGCTGGCTCTACCGGATAGCCACCCATGAGGCATTCCGCATCATCAGCAGGAGAAGGCAGGAGACGGTCTCCATCGAGTTGGACACCACGGGTGTGAACCTCGTATCAGCTGACCAATACATCAATTATGATGACCAGATGGCTGTGAAATTCCAGAAGGCGATACTCCAGTTGCCACCCAAACAGCAGTTGGCATTCAATCTCCGCTACTATGATGACCTGGAATATGACGAGATAGCAAAGATAGCAGACTCCACTCCGGCAAGCATAAAAGCCAGTTATCATGTGGCAAAAGACAAAATCATCAAATACATGAACTCAAATGACTGAAGATATGAAGAACAATGAAACTTCCAGCAGCAGGACGCAGTTTGACTTCGGACAGATAGGCAGGCGTACACCATACTCCGTGCCTGAGGATTTCTTTGCCACGATGGAGGCAGACGTGATGAAGGCTGTGAAAACGGCTGACCGCGAGACAGCCAGCGCCAAGGAGAAGAAGCGCACTCGAATCGTGTCATTGTGGAAGATGTCCCTGTCGGCTGCAGCAGTGGCTATCATACTCTTTGCCGTCTGTTTCGAAGCGATGTTTCCGCAACAGCCGACGGATGAATGGCAGGACGTGGAGGAATCCTTTGCCGAACTGTCAGCCAATGACCAGACATTCCTCATGGATGTCTATCAGGCTGATGTGTTCCTGGATGATTGATCCGTCATTATTTACAAGTGCACTAATTCCCCTCGGATAGTCAACAGACTACAGAATACAAACTTCAACATCCGGATACATGGTCGCTTGTCATTATTGATAGATGTTTCTTCCCGGTCGTCAGACTGTCGGGTAAAAGAAAAGACAATAACATAAGAAAGGATATAGATATGAAAAAGATAGTAAAAGTAATGCTCATCTCTTTGGTGATGATGATGATTTCAGTGGTGTCTTTCGCACAGACAGCGCACAAAAATCAGCGCATGACCCGCGAACAGCTGGCCGTGGCACAGGCAAAGCATATAGCCCACGACCTCGCTTTGGACGATAAGGTGACTGATCTCTTCATAGAGACCTACACGGACTGCCAGAAAGAAATCTGGGCTCTTGGTCCACGTCAGCGCCGGAACGTCAACGGAACGGATAATCAGGCCGAGCAGCAGATCAAGCAACGCTTTGAAATGAGCGAAAAGATACTGAATATACGTCAGAAATACTATCAGAGATATTCGAAATTTCTGACACAAAAGCAGATACAGCGCATCTATGAGATAGAGAAGAACATGAAGAAGCGATTGACGAAGCGTGCGCAGATGCGTGGTGGAAAAGGTCAGCACCGTCAGCGTCCCGATTTTTCGTGATGATAACATAATTAGTGTTTAGGTTTACGGGGCGTGTGGAATGCTGCCTTGTCATGTCAATTCTTTTCATTATTCCATAGCCCCCAAACCTTTTCCATAATACAGAATCAGAACAACCTACAAAAGGAGAACAGACGAAATGAGACAGTTTTACGGTTTTATACTATCCATTCTTGCCCTTTCCATGGGCACAATATCATGCGGGAATGATGATGACCCACAGGAAGAAACCATCATCGGACCACAGGTGACGGTGGCAATGACCGATGCCAGAAAGGCAATCACGGCACAGGGGATTAGCATTCCTTATCACGAACTGAAGGTCTCGGTGGAAGGAAAGACTGACAAGCCATGCCTGCTGCTTTATCTTCATGGAGGCACAAGTACGGGCAACGACAATGAAAAGCAGATGGAAGAGCCCGGAGTGGATTCCATTTCCAATTATCTGAAGACCAGAAAGGTGAATGCCTGCATGTTAGTGCCGCAGTGCCCGGCCAGGCAGTCATGGACAGGACCTGCGGGATATGTCCTCAAGTCATTGATAGACGAGTATGTCAATCAGGGAATCGTGGATGCAGGCCGCATCTATGTCTTTGGAGGGTCTATGGGAGGAACCGGCACATGGTCGATGCTTGCAACTTACCCCGACCTCTTCGCGGCTGCAATGCCAGTGGCGGGAAATCCGGAAAAGGCAGGAGAATACTCCAGCAGCACACCTTTGCTGACGGTAATGGGAACGGCAGACAACCTGATGAGTTATGAGACAGCAAATGATTTCGTGGACTATCTCAAGGCTTCTGGTGTGGATGCCAACATCGAAATCGTGGAAGGATGGACGCATGAGATGACATGCAAGCAGAGTTACACCACTTCCCGCCTCGACTGGGTGCTCTCTCACAGACGTAACTGACACAATGATCCAGCGCTCTGTCGCCTGTATGGTCTGAACGTTTCTTTAGTTTGCCAGACAGCCGGGCGTTTGACAATCCTGAACAACTAACAAAACTCTATTTATGATTTTCTTAGACAAAATGAGGAGGGTGATGGCAATCATCCTTCTGACCCCCTTATGCTCCGCCGCAATGGCAGATGAATACAAGTATCTCACCTTCGAACTGACCACTGGAGAACGGCTCTCTGTAGAGGCTTCGGCACTGACAATGACGCTCAGCGGTACAGCACTTGTAGCTGGAAACCAGACGTTTGAACTCTCAAATCTCAGCAAGATGTATTTCTCCAAGTCGGATGACACCACCACTGGAGTCAATGGTCTGGAGGTAGATGGCAACAAAGACGTTGTTGCAGTCTATGATTTGCAAGGCAAAGTGATAGACCAGAAAGACATGAAAAAAGGAATCTATATCCTAAAGACAAAACGTGGAACCTGCAAAATAGTTAAGAAATGAAGAAAATATCAAATATACTGATGGCTTTCCTGATGGCATTCCCTGTCTGCGCACAGACGTTCAGCGTCAAGGTGGGAGGTGTGACTTACATGTTCCCGGCATCTTCTACAGGAGAAATGGTGTTCGATAATGGCACGGCACTGACCGTCAACGGACAGAAATTCCTGCTTCAGGAAGTGGGAATGATGGCAGTAGGAACATCAGACAATAAGGTCTGCGTCTCCTGCGAGACCGCTCCATCTGTCATTACCATACAGGAAAAGCAGATGGCTGATGATAATCTCATGTATGACAGCGAGTCAAACAAGTCGCTTTTCGCCACTTCATTCGGAGGAATACGTGTCAATTTCAGAATCTCAGGCATTGATAGGGTAGAGATAGAAAGCGTGGACGGTTATCCACTTGTGGGAAAGCACGACAAGAGCATTCTCACATTCAAAGCATACAATGGTGGGACTTTCGAAACGGGGAAGGATTATTACATCACTACTTTTCCTTGTGACGTGAGTGGAGGCTATCGTTTGTCGGTCTATAGAAATGGACTCGTGGCACATTATTATGGTGTTCACCAGAAGATAGAGGCAGGTTCGTTCATTTATCCCTCAGACCTCGACGAGAGCGAACTGGAGTTTGACGACCCCGATGCGCCGCTTGTGGAAGAAGAACGACCGGAACTGGACAATAAAACCCAGGCGCTGCTGAGGGAATACAAGAAGAATCCTTGCATCGCCACCTACGATGCGCTCTATGACCAGATGGGAGTGCGCTATGATAAGGTGGTGGCACGTAAGAAGGCGAAACTTCGTCAGCTGGAGAGAGAGGCGCATCATCAGTATCTCATTGATGAAATGCAAGGCATTGTGGATGAGATGGTGAACAATCGCGAAGAGCGTTTGCGCCAGCGTTTCCTCAGCCTGATTGACTCAAGAGCGGACGATGACCCGACAGATGAGTGGCTCGTGCTCAAAGGAGCTGCGGAAGAAAACGCCTATGTGGGCTATGCTCCAGTGACAAATGAAGAGTATGCAGCATTCAAGTCTGATTTTACTTATCCGGAAGGTCAGGGACGCTATCCTGTGGTAAATGTAAGTTATGAGGAGTCAATGGCTTACTGTGAATGGTTGAGCACAAATGACAATGCGCACATTTACCGTCTGCCTACCGAATATGAATGGATTCTGGCTGCCGGACACATGCCGAAGGATGTCAATATGAATGCCAATTTCGTGGAAAAAGGATTGACTTCTGTAGATGCTTATGCAGGATCGAAAGGAAACTGCAGTGGCATTGATTTCTGGGGAAACAGTTGGGAATGGACTTCCACACAGAATGCAGAAGGTCTTTACCTCGTGAAAGGAGGCAGTTGGGACTCCAGTCGTGATGCCTGCCGTAGCGAATACTGTGACGATGCGCGTGAAGCTTTCGGCAGATTTGCCAATGTAGGTTTCAGAGTAGTCAGGACCGATAGTATGAAATAGCAAGCTTTAACTGTCTATTATGATAATAAGCGGGTTGCGGAATTATGCATAGCCGAAGACTAAGATATGCACAAACGAATGTTGAGTCTTGATGATAGAATGTCAAAACGTAAGAGTAAATAGTTAAGCAACCCCCGCTTTGAAGGAAAGAAAAGGAGGAAAGGTGATGCGACATCACTTTTCCTCCGCTCTTTTAATTCGTTTAATTCGTCTGCCATTGAGGTCGAAAACTTTATTTTTCCCCTGAGGTAGGCTTAGCGCTGGCTCTTCTTCTACTTCGCCCAGAGTCCGTGGAGGTTGCAGTATTCGCGTGCTGTAACCTCTTTGGCGTCTGTATGGAAGATGGCTATTGGCTTGTCGCCAGGCTTCAGTTCGTGGCGCAGTACGTCGGTAGGGGTGAGGAGTTCTATCCACTGGATGTAATGCTCAGGAAGCATAGGATGCTCCACGCTTCCTACGGTCACGCGATAACCTCCCTCGATAGCTTCTATCACTGGGACGTGCTTCTCTTTAGCTCCGTCAGTGGTGTTCTCTTTCATTAGTTTCATGGGTTGTCCGCAACAACTGAGTTGCGCTCCCGGATTTACTACTTCTACTACGTTGCCACAGATGGTGCAACGATAGATTTCTCTTGTCTTAGTCATAGGCGTTGTTGTTTTTAGTTATTGTGAATTATGCATTATGCATTATGCATTGTATCAACTTGTTTCCTCACTCGATGCACCTTGAATGCATTGATGATTTCCACGATTCCATAGAGCATCATGCTCCATCCACAGAAGAAGAATGTGGCGGAAGCGATGAATGAGGGATGCACTATCACCGTTATCGCAAGCACAAACAGGATGATAGGCATCACCCAATAGTACCATTTTATCTTGCCGTATCTGCTTGCTGTGATGAGGTCGGCAAACTGTGTCACCGTGCCGAGCAGGATGATGAACGCAAAGATGTAGGAACCAAACTCGATGAAGACGGAGGGACGGAAAGCAAAGACGAGTCCGAGCACTACGCTTCCTATGCCTACGAGCGGAAAGGACGGGGAACTGGTTTTGACGGGCTTGCCAGTAGAGTCGATGATGGTGATGCCTTCCTTCTCCATGTCGAGGTATCTGCGCTTCTGGATGAAATAAGCTATGCAGGAGATAATGCCTGAGACGAAGAAAAGTATGCCGATGGAGATGGTGAGCCATGTGACCATGTCTTCTCTATATTTTACGAGCATTGCGCCGACAACAATGGCACACAAGGCTCTGAATATCGCACTTTGAATGATTCTCATAATAATAGCCACTAACATGTGAGTTAGTGGCTACAAAAGTAATAAAATATTTTATATTTGCAAAGAATTATGTGCGAAAAATAGCAATTTGTTATTTTTATCTGCGTCCACCGAAATGACCGCCTCCATTTGAATTGCCGTTGTTACGGGAAGAATTGTTGCCTCCGCCATTGCCACGTGTGAAGCTTCCGCCACTGCTGAATGAGCGGGAAGAAGAGCTGTTGCTTCCGCTGAAATGACTGCGTGAAGAGCTGTTGCCGCTTCCGCTGAAGGTGCGTGAAGTGGAAGAAGAACCGGTGCCGAAGCTGCGTGACTGCGAGCCGAAGGAACGGTTTCCGCTGAATGAACGGGAAGTGGTGTTGCCGCGTCCGTAGGTGTCGTTGCCCTGTCGGGTGACGGTATTGCGAGTGCTGCTCTCTCTGGAAGAGCCGAAACGATTTTGTCCTACGCCTTCATTACGGCTTCCGAAACGACGTCCTGCGAAGTTGCCGGAGGCACTGCGGTCGGTAAGGCTTCCGCCACGGGTGCTGCCAAACTGTCTGTCGCCACGGTTGCCACGGTCAGAACCGAAATTGCCACGTGTGCCATTGTCATAATTTCTTGAGCCACCGCCATGTCCGCGATATTCGCCTCTGTTCCATCCATCGCGCATTCCGCTGAAGTTGCCGTGGTTGCGAGTGCCGAAGTCACGTCCGTGATACCATGATCTGCCACCGTTGCTGTGCCATGAGTGACCTCCACGATAGGTGACATAGAAATTTGGACGACCGAAGAAATAGTAGTCGCGATGAGGATAGCGAGCATAGATGCCGAAGTGCCAATAGCCTGCATCCCACCATATTGGGCGATAGAAGTAATGTGCTGCGCAATAAGCGGTGTACTGCCAATCCATGAGGATGTAGCTCAGGTCGGTATTACGTATGGTCCAGTATCTCGAATAAACGTCATCGCAAGTGTTTACGCTCAGCAGGTAGTCGAGGTTAATCTCATATACCGCTTCGTATTGAGCTTCGTTGAGGTTTAGCTCATACGCCATCTTATCCGTGAGGAAAAGAGCCTGTACGCGAGCTTGTTCATAACTCATGGCGTCAGCCGTAGTAAAGAAGCTGCTCATCAGAGCGATGATTGCTATGATATACTTTTTCATAATGGTATGTTTTTTTTATAGTTGATATTCCGTTTTGTTAATGTTTCTGATGCAAAATTACGGATTATTCTCTTTCCCGCAAAAGGTTTTTCCCTAATAGGGTGGGGAAATTCCCTAATGGTTTAAGAGTAGCCCCCCTCTTATCCCCATTCCTCAATCCGCCACTGTGCCAACGGCTTTTACCGTTGGTTGACCAGCCAACTAAACACCGATTTGCAAAAATATTGCGGAAAGTTTTTTTTATTCCCAAATTATTAGTAACTTTGCACTCGCATTTGAAAAAAATGGTTACCGGTGGCAGATATCGGCATTCGTTACGCATGCCAATAAATCCTTAAAGGTTGTGACTGTACAGCCACATAATCCGCACCTTGTAACCATTCAATCCCACATTTAAGCGCGTGTGGCGAAATTGGTAGACGCGCCAGACTTAGGATCTGGTGTCTTGCGATGTGCAGGTTCGAGTCCTGTCACGCGCACCTGATAATTAAATTGACTGACAACCTGTAAACAAAACACAGTGGGTCAGTCTTTTTTTTATATAAGAAGCCCCCCTCCTGTCCCCCCTTGGGGGAAGATAAGTTAGGTGCTGGTTGCTTGAGACCCTAAGCTGGCAGTCCGTAATCAAAGAAAGCCCCTCCAGGGAGGGGTTGGGGAGGGCTTCACCGACAACCGACAATCCCAACCCCACGAACCAAACAATCATGAGGAAAGTAATAGCAACAGCAATGATGATGCTCAGCATGATGGCTGGAGCACAGACAGCATCGGAAGATATGTCGATGGAGAAAGGCACGTTTGAACCCACCTGGCAGTCGCTGGAAGAAAACTATCAGACACCGGAATGGTTTGCTGATGCAAAGCTCGGCTTGTGGGCGCACTGGGGATTGCAGTGCGTGCCCGAGGCAGGAGACTGGTACGGACGCCTCATGTATATCCAGGGCACACCGCAATATGAGGACAATCTCAAGCGTTTCGGACATCCTTCAGAGCATGGCATGATGGATTTCATCCCGATGTGGAAGGCTGAGAAGTTTGATCCCGACGCTCTCGTACGCCTATATAAAGAGGTGGGAGCAAGATATTTCGTCTGCATGGCAAACCATCATGACAATTTCGATAATTTCAACTCCAAATATCAGGAGTGGAACTCAGTCAATATGGGACCGCATCGCGACATCGTGGGCGACTTTGCCAAGGCTGCAAGGAAGTACGGACTGCGCTTTGGCATAAGCAACCACTCGTCTCATGCCTGGCATTGGTTTCAGACGGCTTACGGATATGATGCCGAAGGCGACAAGGCCGGCAGGAGGTATGATGCCTATGACCTCACGAAAGCCGACGGAAAGGGCAAATGGTGGGAAGGCTACGATCCGCAGAAGCTCTATGGAGGCTATAATATGATCGTTCCGGACGGCATTTCTTCAGTCAAGGAGATGAACGAATGGCACGACAGGCATGACGGCGCATGGATGGAAAGGATTCCTGAGATGAATCCTGAGTTCGCCCGCAACTGGTACCGCAGATGCAAGCAGCTGATAGATGACTATAAGCCTGACCTCATATATTTCGATGATGAGACAGACCTTCCGATGGGAAAATACGGACTTATGGCGACGGCGCATTTCTACAACAGCAACATGAAATGGCATAATGGCAGGAACGAGGCTGTGGCAAATGCGAAACGTCTGCCTGAAGACAAGCAGCGCGGAGTGGTGATGGACTGTGAGCGCGGCGCTCTTGCCGGCATTTCGCCACGTCCTTGGCAGACTTGCATGTGCATAGGAAACTGGCATTACGACCGTGGACTCTACGGTTACAATGGATACAAGACTGCGGAGAGGGTGGTGAAGACATTCGTCGATATAGTGAGCAAGAACGGAAACCTCCTGCTCAGCATACCTGTCCGTGGAGATGGAAGCATAGATGAGAAGGAAGTGGCTTTCCTCCATGACTTCAAGGCTTGGCTCGACGTGCATGGTGTGGCTATCTTCGGCTCGCGTCCCTGGAAGATATTCGGCGAAGGAGAGGTGAAGATGCAGAACAGCAAGTCGTTTGGCGACAATGAGAAACTGCAGGCATCGCTCAGCGAAAAGGACATCCGCTTCACGCAGAAGGACGGCATCCTCTATGCTTTCGTGCTCGGATTCCCGAGTCAGAAGACCGTCACCATCCGTTCGCTTGGCAGAAACAGCGAGCAGATGAAGGGCAGAAAGATACGCAGCATCAGGATGCTCGGCACGAAGAAGAAGGTGGAATGGCAGCAGAATGCCGACCGCCTCGTCGTCACCGTGCCGGAAGTGGAGAACACTGGCATGACTGTCTGCTTTGCAGTGAAATAGGAAGATGGGTCTTAGGTTGTTGGTTTTCGGTTATTGGTAAATTAGTGAGATAAACCATAACCAGCTTATACATTCCTACCCACAACCCACAACCGACAACCCACAACCATATAATTCAAATATGGAATATAATATAACTCTAAGAAAAACACTTGACATAGTGACCGAATCGCTCAGGCCTTCGGTAAAGACAACGCTGTGGCTGCTGAAGATAATGCTCCCCATATCGCTCGGAGTGAGGCTTCTGCAGCATTATGGAGTGATAGCATGGTGCGCCCAATGGCTCGACCCCGTGTTCCAATATCTCGGCTTGCCGGGTGCTTCGGCAATAGCATTCCTCACAGGAGCCTCCGTGACCACCTATGCCTGCATAGCCGTGATGCTCTCGATGGCGCTCACATTGCGCCAAGCCACTATCATCACCATCATGGTGCTGATTTGCCACGCCTTGCCTCTGGAGTGCGCCGTGGTGAAGAAGGTGGGCTCGAAGCCGTTCCGCATGGCGTTTATCCGCATCGTCGGAGCATTCCTCGCGGCATTGTATCTCAATCTCGTGTTGCCGGAAATGGATGCCCCATTCTGCGGAGTGGTGCAGGCATTGGAGAGTCCTCATGTCTCCACGGTGATAGAAGAGTGGGCTATGTCCTCGCTCCGTCTCTCGTTTATGATCTTCGGCATCATCTGGGCGTTGATGATAGTCCAGCGTTTGATGGACAAACTTGGTCTCATGTGCAAGCTTGTGAGTCCGCTTGAGCCGGTCATGGCTTTCTTCGGACTGCCTCGCCATTCGGCTTATCTGTGGATTGTGGGCAATGTGCTGGGCATCAGTTACGGTTCGGCGGCGATGATAGACCTGGAGGAAACGGGGAAGATAACGCGTGAAGAGGCGGACGAAGTGAATTATCATCTCGTGATGAACCACTCCATGCTCGAAGACACCATGGTCTTTGCATCGCTTGGCATTTCCGCCTTCTGGATTCTTTCCACGCGTATGCTCTTCGCTTTCCTGCTGGTATGGGGGAAGAAAGGGGTGAAATTAATTCATAATGCATAATTCATAATTCATAATTTTTAGTGAAAAGTGAAGAGTGAAAAGTGAAGAGTGAAAAATCGCGCTGATGCGGTTGGGAGTTTCTTGCAATCAACAAGACAACATAATAAACATAACAAACATAACAAATTCAGGATAATAATATTATGATGATTCGTCAATTAGCCATTATCTTTGGCTGTCTCGCATTAGGAGAACTTGTGATTTATCTTACCGGCATTCCGTTGCCTTCGAGCATCTTGGGACTGCTGCTGTTGACATTGTTGCTCAAACTGAAGGTGATACGCCTCGAATGGGTGCGTAGTATCTCGGATTTCCTTGTGGGCAACATAGGCTTCTTCTTCGTTCCGCCTGGCGTAGCCGTGATGCTTTATTTCGACTTGATAAAGGCAGAACTGTGGCCTATCTTGATTGCCTCAGTCGTTTCCACAGTCCTTGTGCTCGCTGTGACAGGATGGATTCACCAGTCGTATGGCAAAGCAAAAGATAAAGTACAGGATCATTTCAAACAAAACCAACAAAACCAATAGATGCTTTATGGAATATTTTTCTAACAGTTTCTTTCTCATAGCCCTCACATTCGCCACTTATTTTCTCGGAAAACTGCTTCGCCGCTGGACAGGTTGGGTAATCATGAATCCTATCCTTGTGGCTATCTGCTGCATGATACTGTTCCTGAAAGTGACAGGAATAAGTTATGAGACCTACAGTGAAGGAGGCAAGATGATAGAGTTCTGGCTCAAGCCGGCTGTCGTGGCATTGGGAGTGCCACTGTATATGCAGCTCTCCACCATCAAGAAGCAGCTTACGCCGATTCTCCTGTCAGAGCTTGCAGGATGCGTCGTAGGAATAATCTCAGTGGTCTATATCGCCAAGGAGATGGGCGCTTCAAAGGAAGTGGTGCTCTCATTGGCTTCCAAGTCGGTGACCACACCGATAGCAATGGAAGTGACCAAAGCGCTGGGAGGAATACCTTCGCTCACAGCGGCAGTAGTGGTGGGAGTAGGACTCTTGTGTGCAGTCTGTGGTTATCGCACTATGGGCTTCGCCCGTGTGAAGTCGCCAGTGGCTCAAGGACTCTCCATGGGCACCGCCGCCCATGCTTTAGGCACCGCCACATCTATGGATAAGAGTCAGTTGCACGGCGCTTATGCCAGTCTCGGACTCACCCTAAATGGTATCTTCACCTCCCTGCTCACTCCTGTTATTATTCCTTTGTTGGGAGTGTAGTTAATTAATTCATAATGCATAATTCATAATTAGCCCCCTCTTATCCCCCTTGGGTGACAGGAGGGGGTCTTATTATGCATTATGTACTCTTCTGCAGCAACAAAGCCCCAGGAAGGTGAGCAGACCATTGAGCATCAGGAGCTCATAGCCGAAATTATAGCCGAGACAGCGGGTCGTAGCCGTGTCGAGGGCGAAGCAGGCGAGCGGAGAGGCGATGGCGATGAAAGGCACATAGCGGTCGTTAATCCTCTTGCGCGTGATAAGTCCGAAGGCAAACAGACCGAGAAGCGGACCGTAGGTGTATGAGCACATCACGTAGATGGCATCTATCAGACTTGTGGAATTGAATATGCGGAAGAGCAGTATGCAGACCATGAAAGCCAGAGCCATACCGATATGCACGCGCTTGCGCAGACCTTCATCCTCAGGCTTCTCGCGGATGTCCACGCAGTAGCTCGTGGTGAGGGCGGTGAGAGCGGAGTCGGCACTGGAGAATGACGCCGCCATCAGACCGATGGTGAAGAATATCAGCACCGGAGTGCCAAGCAGACCCGAAGCGGCAAACATGGGAAGCAGTTCGTCGCTGCTCTCAGGCAAAGCCATCCCCATCCTGTCGGTGAGCATCATGAGCATCACTCCGAGGCAGAGGAAGAGCAGGTTTGCCGGCACGAAAGCCACGCCATAGGTGCACATGTCCTTCTGTGCATCGCGCAGGTTCCTGCAGGTCAGGTTCTTCTGCATCATGTCCTGGTCCAGTCCCGTCATCACTATCACGATGAAAATGCCAGAGAGAAACTGCTTCCAGAAGTTATGCCTCGACACGAAGTCGCTGAATTCAAACACACGGCTGTGGCTGTCATTCCACACGGCGGTGAAAGCCTGCGTGACGCTCATGTCGAGCCGTCCAGCCACATTATATATAATGAGACCGAGAGCGGCAAACATGCAGACAGTCTGCAGGGTGTCGGTCCACACCAGCGTCTTGATTCCTCCGCTCCGGGTATAGACCCATATCAGCGCCACCATGCCTGTCACGGTGAGGAAGAAGGGGATGCCCAACTCATCGAACACGAAAGCCTGCAGCATGATGCAGACCACGTAGAAGCGGGCAGCCGCGCCGGTAAGCTTCGAAAGGAGGAAGAATCCCGCACCCGTCTTGTAAGCCCTCTGTCCCAACCGGTCCTTGAGGTAGGAGTAGATGGTGGTGAGATTGAGGCGGTAGTATATCGGCAGGAGGACGAAAGCCACGGCTATGTAGCCGAAGATGAAGCCGAGGCAGGTCTGGAGATAAGTCATGTCCGACCTTATCACCATGCCAGGCACCGAGACAAACGTGATGCCCGACACGCTCGCGCCGATCATGCCGAAAGCCACCATATACCAGGGCGACCGCCTGTTGCCGCGGAAGAACGTCTCGTTGGTGGCGTTGCGCCCGGTCACCATCCTGCTGTACAAAGACAGAAGGACGAAATAAAGCAGGATTATCAGGAGTATCATCATATTCTTACATAGTTTTTTTTCAAGCACACAGACTCTTTATTACAAACGCAATAATTCTTTATTTGTTGTCTTGTTGTTTAGTTGTTTTGTTGTTGGTTAGCAAAAAATATCAACAAATAAAAATATAAAAAAAGGTAGTAAAGCGGTCACTTTGCAATAGCATAGCTTTTACCATGCAATAACTATGCTTTTACCCCGCAATATCTATGCTTTTGGAGGGTAAAAGCATAGATATTACAATGTAACTTTCAAATTACTGACTGTCAATAATATACAATTTTTACAAAAGAGGGGTCACAACCTTATGAACAAAAGGCTGGTTTCTCCAATGTGTAACCGCGGTTTTACCGATGAAAACGAAGTAGGGGCAAACGCTTGCAAAAAGCGTTTGCCCCTACAATCTATTGAGGTTACAATCTATCTGCAATGGGGATAGACGGAGTGGTTATCGTCTGAAATTATATTTACGGGTGGTTCCGTCAGACATCTTGAGGATGTTGACACCCTTTTGGATACGGTCTATCTTGACACCCTCCAATGTATAGATGCCTACGACAGTAACCTTTTCTGTCTTGTCAATGACGCTTTCGATGCCGGAAGCCACAGGAACGTCGTCAGTAAGCTCAGCCTTCATGTTGTCAATACAGAAATATGTAGGAGTATTGATGCCGTAAGCGCCCTTGTCGGATGAATCCATCACGAAGTCGATGTAAGAAACAGCACCGAGAGGAGTCAGGTCAACCTTTGTCCATTCATTCACGATGTTGCCATCCTTGGCAAGATAGAAGTCCACATGACCTGTCTCTTCACCTTTCTCCGTGCGGCCGACAATCTTCAGGACGAAGTAGTCTTCGGCACCGAACTTCTTGGCATAGGAGTCACCATAGAGCATGCTCGTGTAGGCGTATGCTGAATTGTTGACATATACATACTCAGGTTTGTATGCCTTTTCCGCATATATAGCCGGGCCCTGCTGGTCATTGTTGAAGTTGTACTCAGAGTAATAACCCACTGCAAACTGCCTTGACTCCATACCGCCGCCTACGCAAGAGTTGAATTCTGATGGTGTACCCCATCCGATATAGTCATTGCCGGTGGTAGATGAAACAGCAAATCCGTACCAGGAACTGTAAGTCTTGTCGTAATAGTTCATGAAACTGTAACCGGAAGCCGCGAACAGACCTGCTTCGTCAGCGCCATTGTAGTATTCATTGCCTTCGAGCTTTACATCTTCAAAGTTGATGATGTCGTTGTAAGCAGGGTTGTTGTTGGTGTAACCTTCATTGTCTGCGAACACTCTCATGCCGTCGATGACAGGGAGGAGGTCCTTGCCGAGAGTCTGTCCCCAAGCCTCGCCGAGCTTTGTGGCTACCTCACCGGAAGCGAGCTGGTCAGCGTTTACCACAGTTTCGTAGTTCTTGCCGTTGGTATAGTGCTCTGTGACGTAATTGTTCTGGATGCCGGAAGCGGCGGATGTCACGGAGCGTACATTGCCGATGGTGGTCATGGTGCCCGTGCAGACAGCCTTTCCTGTATTGAGGTTGTTCTCGATTACAGCCTTGGCGTTGGAAGTAGCTACGAGAGTAGCCAAAGAACCAGTGCCAGAGATTGTAGCAGAATTATAGCAGTTGGTCATAGTGCCAGTGTCACTTGAAATATTTGCAGTGATACCAGCCACCATAGAGCTTGTGCCAGTCACGTCGGCAAGGTTCTGACAGCGGTCTATTTCCACCTTATTTTTAGTATAACCCACGATACCAGCCACATATTGTTTACCTCTTACTGTAGCACGGTTGACGCAACGTGTGATATTTGTAGTGCCATCGGCAAATGCTGCAATGCCAGCCACATAGTTGTTTGTGGAAGAGATGTTACCATCGACAGTGAGATTGCTGATTGTAGCATTGTTGATGTAACCGAAAAGACCATTATAAGTAGTGGTAGCATTGATATAAATACCGCTTACACAGTGTCCAGCACCATCAAACTTGCCTTGGAACGCTTTTGCAGCAGAAGTGCCACCAATTGGAGTCCAAGGGTAATCGCCGAGGTCTATGTCCTTGACGAGAACGGCGTTCTTGCTGTAGTTGCCAGTATTGATATGGTCAGCAAACCAAGCCAACTCTTCGCCGGTGGATATCTGGTAAATGTCTTCCTCTGCCTTTGGCTCAGTCATTGTGCTGCCATCCCATGTGCCGGTCTTGGCTTCTGTCAGCTGGATGTCGAATGTCTGGTCGCCTTCAGCATCGTCACCGATATTGAAAGAGCCCGTATAATAGCGATAGCCCTTTGCAGATGCAATCACATCATAAGTGCCGTAGGTGCCGATGTATTTGCCATTGCTTTCAGGCGTAAGTTCCTTGCCGTCGAAAGAGACGGTGACCTTGGCCTCTGCGATGTTGCATACAGGCTTGATATTGAAGTTCTTGACAGCGGAAAGCTTGATTCTGACATCAGGAATCATGCCGAAATAAGTCTTGTGGGCGATGGCTGTAAAGTTAGGGGAACGTCCTCCGAAACGGTCAATGATGCGATGGTTTCCGATAGGGTCGCCGAAACCGTTTACCTGGATGACGCCTTCATTCATCACGATTTCCGGTTCATTGGCTACATCGCGATCTTTGTCAATGTCAAAAGTGACCGCTTGTGCAGAAGTTGCAGAGCCAAATGTGTATTGGCCAGAACCGAGGATGAGGGACGTGCCATTAGGGATACCGTTGTAAGTGACATACGCTGACATGTTGTATATGCCCGCCAACTTGTTGGCAGGGTGTCGCAAACCGCTGTATTGTATCTTTACCTTATCGCCAGGCTGGAAGATCTTGCTGCCCTCGCGGGTGACATTGGTTATCTCGCGGTGGCATGGTTTCGCTGTCAGCACTTGATAGACGGCGTTGCCGGCATCATCAGTCAGACGCACAATCTGGCGGCCTTCCTTGAGGAGCAATGTGTAGGAACCATCCTCATTTCTGGTCACGCCTTCCGTGGAGAATCCCTTGTAAGTGGCCATGCTGGCACCTATTACAGGGCGTGCCATCTCTACAGTCTTCACGCCGGATGGAGTGAAGGTGTAGTTTGCACCAGCCTCAGTGTCAAGATAGTAGAACACGTCGTGCTCTGCATCGACATATTTGCCGGCATTCTTCTTCGTGTCAATGTTATACTTTTCATTGATTACCATGTTAGGGTCAATGGAAGAATCTCCATCACCTACAGTCACGACGTAGGCGGCTGTGTTCTCAGGCCATATCGCACCCCAGTATTCACCACCCATATAAGGGGTCTTTTCTGTTTTTCCGGAGTTGTAATAGTTCAATCCGATAGCGTCATAGGTGACAAGGACGATAGCAGTGCCTTTGCCTACTGCCGTAATTGCAGACCACGGGTTGGTGGTGGTATTGGCATTGTCAATCTTGATGACGCCTGTGCTTGGATTGCCGTTGACGTCAATGACGGTGTAATGGAAATCAGGTTCGATAAAGTAGTTGTTGGTCTGGTTGTCGGTAAGCTGCCATGAGCGCATGGCATGAGCGTAGAATGTATCGCCTACGTTCAGTCTGTGGTGGCCTTTCTCGTTGATGTTCACGAGGATGTCACCGGTCTCATAGCCCTGGTTGCTGTGCACGTCGTGGTTGATGGCCTTTGGATTAAAAGCCTTGTAGTCTTTTTTCTCGAACTTGAGGGTAGGACGCTTTGCCTCATCTGTGTTCATATAGAAGTAGCCGCCTTGCGTAAGTCCATCCTTCATCCATGTACGATAGTTGTAACATTGGGAATTGGCAAGACGGAAAGTGATGGTCTTGATGTCGCCTTCCGTGCTCTCCTTTTGAGGTTTTATATGTTCGAATTCAGTGAAATGGGTGGTTTTTGTGCCCATATCGAATTCTGCATCCTTAGGCAGGGTGACTATAAAATCTCCTCCCATAGGAATGGCACCATTGCAATTAACATTGAAGTTCAGGGTACCTGATTTGAGCAGGCTCATGTATCCCTCTTTGGTATGTTCCTCAGACGGAATCAGTTCGACGTAGTAAGTGTGGCCTTCAAAGGCAAGGATGGTCTTCCTGCCGGCGGTGGAACTGTTGCCTATGGTGATGTTCTGCACCACACCTTCGCGGGATGTCAGTTTTGCAGCCACGGTATAGTCCTGGTCCATCGTCCACCCTTTGTTGGTGGCATAGGCAGTGACGGTAATGAGTTTGTAGGATTGCTCCGACTTGTCGGTGATGGCAAGTTCGATGGTACCGTTCTGCGTGGTGCCGTCTTTCTCGAATCCGGTCAGGATGTAATCACCTGGGTCGGCAGAGAACGTGTAGATCTTGCCTTCAGGAGAGCCAATGTCCACACTTTCTCCAGTCCCTTTCTTGGTCAATGTCATGATAGTGGTGGTGTTGTTCATCTCCACTTTGACATCAGCACCGAATATTGAGCCAACCATTGTCAGCATCAATATTGCTAAAGAGTAAAGTCTTTTCATCATTTGAAATGAATTAAATAGTTGATATAAAAGTTATTTCAATATTGTTTTCTTTCCATTCTTTATGACTATTCCGCCACGGCGTGGATGTGAAACCTCACGTCCCATGATGTCATACGTCTTGCCTTCAGCCGCAGTGGCAGGAGTCTCCACGTCGCGGAGGTCTGTGAATTTCCCGTCAGGAGGAAGTGCAAGCATGTGTCCGGGATTGATATATACGCGGTGTCTGCCCATCAGTTTACCCTCAGGAGTCCACTGCATGAGGGTTCCGGCCTCGACGAATCCTCCTGCGTCAGTGGCATAGATGTATCCGGTGTATGGATTGATGTAGATGGCATAAGGCATCTGCATGCTCTTGATGTCCTTGAGCACGGTGCCAGGGAAATCTTCCGTTACGCCTTCCGCGCCTTCCGACTGCATCACGAGTGCCGGGTCGATGATGATATAATTGAAGGTGTATTCGTTTGTGTTGTAAGAGTAACGCGAACCGATGGCGTAGAATTTCCCGTCACGGGTGGTAGTGTTGTATGTGGCTGCATACTCCAGTTTTGTAAACACATTGCCATTGCCTTTCAATGCGGCTTCGCAGTCGAAGATGATTGTAGCCGCCAGAACGTCATAATAGTCGCCGGGCGAATTGATGCACAGGTATCTTCCGCTTTGCGACATCTTTCCGTAAAGGTTTATCTGCCCGGTGTCGATGTTCTTGATCACCTTCATGGTGGCAGCATCTATTACGCTCACGGTAGTCTCATAGTCATGGGCTTCCTGAAAGGCGTACCCTCCAGTGTTTGCCACGAAGAGATGACCATTATAATATGCAATGCCTTCCGGCTCATATCCCACTTCTACAGCATCCACCACCTTGAATGTCTTTACGTCAATCTTTGCCACGTAGCCCTTGTCAAAATATTTGTAGCCATTTACCGTTCCGCATTCATGACCGTAGGAAGATACATAAACGTACTTGCCGTCAGTGGCAAGTTTGCGATTATTCGGCACTTCCTCGGTCGCAGCCACGGCTTTGCCTTGCGGAGTGATAAACTGCACGATGTTCGACCAATTTATGGCTATGGCTATCAGATTATCGTTGATCTGTATGATGTCGTTGGGAGTGTCGCCGAGTTTCGACTTGTTGTTGTCACGAAACCATTGGTTGCTAACCACTTTGCCATTCTCAAAGTAGGTCATCTTGCCGTTGTCGCTCTGCCAGTTACCCTCATTCAGAAGGATAATCTTCTCTTGTGCCGAGACGATATGCCCAGCAACAGCAAGAACCATGAATATCAGAAGAAGTCTTTTCATTGTCTAAGAATTGTATAATAAGTAGGGATTAGGATTATATTTATTTCCACTCCATTTACAAAGAAAAAGTGAAAGTAAGGCGATAGTTTCGCCCTGGCATAGGATAACGTGGTATATGCTCGTACTGCTCGTCGAGTAAGTCGTTGACTTCGAGCGTCAATCCTAGGTCGATATCCATGTTTAGGCGATGTGAATATGTGGCTTTTATATCCACATTATTGTAAGGCTTGAGTATATCCTCAGGGTCTGCATACGACCACATCCTCTCTGATACATGCAAATCAGATACAGTCAGTGACAGATTGCGCCAGCCCACAATGCCTGTAATGCCATACGACAGGGTAGGGGAATAGCATATCGGCTTATTATATACTTCTTCATTGTCAGGATCTGTGCGATTTAGGTCACGCTGTAAAGTGAGTGATGTGAGCAATGAGAAAGTCCAATCATGAGGCGAATAGCAGAGTTTTCCCGTAGCGTTGAGGCCACGACAGAATGTGTAACCATAATTCATCATTGTCCATGAGTATGTGCCTTTCATCGGAAGACAGACGATGCGGTCCTCTATCTTGTTGATATAGGCATCTGCCTGAATGCTTCCGGTCCAGCATTCACTCTGGTATTTGTATTCTGCTCCTATGTTCCATTGCTTTGTGTATTCAGGTTTCAGATTGCGGTTTCCCACTTGTGTGTAATATAAATCATTGAGCGTAGGAGCTCTGAATATCTTCTTATACCATGCTCTCAACGTAAGATTCCTGATGCTGTATGCAAGGGAAACGGCAGGAGTGAACCTTTCAAGTGGGTCGGCGGCGCCAACATGCACGTTGGTATGGTCGCGATAATGCTGATAGAGCAAGGATGCGGCAAACTGAATCCCGTTCCAGTTGGTCTGTACTGCCATCACTGCCTTCTGGTCAAGGCGATGTACGGTCTCGAAATACTTGAGGTCAGCTCGCAGTTTGGAGTATCTCATGTCGTAACTTGCAGTGAATGACAGCCATGACAATGGCATCAAACCATAACATAATGCTCCGTAAAGGTCCTCCTGGCGGTAGTGGTTGTTTACGCGGGCAGTGTTCTGGTTTTCCGGATAGTCCGTGCAATATCTCAGATATTCATTGGTGTATTTGCTGTTTACCTTGAAACGGTGCTGCCTTATCTGCCAACTGTAGGATGCTTGTGCAAAGAAATCGCTGTCCCATTCTCTGCCTACATTTATATATTTGTCTGAGAGACGGCGCACAATGCCTCCCGGGCATCCTCTCTCGGAATTGTAATAGTAGAGGTGAGTTGCAAATCCACCATGAAATAGCGCCCCTTCCAGCCTATAATAGTCTATGTCTGAATTGGCTCTATGCCCGATGGTATCTTCATATTCCGACTTGTAGCGGAATGGATAATCGCCTCTGGTGGTGAGCCATTCGCCGTCAATAAAGCCTTTCCAGCCATTTCTGGAAAACTGCAAGTTGGTCTTTGCCATATAGGTGGTGAAGGAACCTCTACGCAATTGCACGGACAGTGAGTCCTTGTCGGGACGGCGGGTGCTAAGATAGACCGTCGCTCCGGATGCGTATTCCGAAGCCGACTGGCAGTTGTCAAGCTTGTTGGCGTTGTAGAGTTCCACGGTTTCCATGGTCGAAAGTGAGAATTTGCCAAGATCCACAGTGCCGTTCTGTGCATTGGTGATACGAATGCCATCTATATATATGCCTACATGCTGCGCACCAAGCGAGCGTACATTGATGGTCTTCAGACCACCTAAGCCTCCGTAATCCTTTATCTGCACACCGGCAAAATACTTCAGAGCATCGGCAACGCTTGTGGATGACAACGCTTGTAGTTCAGTTCCGCCAAGCGTCTGTCGGGTGGCTATCGGTCGCCTGCCATACACTTCTACCGTCGATAGGGTGTCAGATTTCAATTTGTCTTTATCATTGTTATTGATAATAATTCCCTCTTTAATGCCAGACATGCCTTGTGCCGGCAGCATGTCAGGGAACGCCATACATACTACCAACAAACCAAAGGCAATTACGTATTGCCTTAATTCTATGTTTTTCATAATCTGTTTCATAATTTCATTGCTCCATAATCCCGTGGAGAATAAATTGCAAACAGGCAGGTCTTCTGACTCGTTCCAAGTAATCTAACCTTCCCGAAATCAACCTATTGCCGATAAGTGTCGGCAACCGTGGAAGATTTCAGTGGTTAATTCCAATTACTCATAATGGAACTTACAGCACCGGGTAGTGTTGCAGATTTTCACTGCATTCCCTTCTTAGCTCTTTCGTCCGTCTTTCGGACGTGAGAACCTATTGCGGTGCAAAGATACATATTTTATTTGATTAAAAAAATAAATTTGAAAAAAAATAATAATCAGCTTTTTTTCGTCTTATCTCTGTGCTTTCGGCCTTAGTGCTCTTTATAATTCATAATTAGCCCCCCCTCTTCCCCTCCCCACTTGGGGGAAGTAAATGAAGAATGTAGAATGAAGAATTCGGATTACGTTCTTCGCTTTGAGGTTTCCTATTGAGTTTTTCTTAAGTAAACAAAACTAGCTCCCATTCTTCATTCTACATTCTTCATTTAACAAACTAAACCTTTGGAATGGTGAATACAGGCTTGTCAGCGTGGTGGCTACAGTCGTGGTGGTCGCATGATTCGAGGGAGTCGGTCAGTTCTCCATTCAGGTATGCCTGGAGGACATCGTCCACCTTGCCGTGACAGCCTCTGATTACAGTGATGCCGTGGGCAGTCAACTTGTTGTAGGCTCCCATGCCCATGTTGCCTGCCAGCATGAGGGTGATGCCCATCTCCTGCATCACGGACGCTATGTTCGACTTGCATCCGCATCCTTCAGGGGAGTCGAGGCGCTCTGTGGCGATTACTTCATCGTGGTCGCCGAGGGTTACTACGGTGTAATAGGCGCAGTGTCCGAAATGATCGTCCACCATTCCTTCTCTTGTGGGGATTGATAGTTTCTTCATCTTTCTTGTGTTATTATTGTTTATTTCTCTTGTTTTTGTTGTTTCTCTGGCATCCAACGGTAAAATCCGTCGGCACAGTGGCTCTCCACTTAGTGACGGTGAAAAAATAAATTGGTATGATTTGAGCCTCATATTTTTGAGATATTTTCTTCACTCGAAGAGGGAGTATAGCGGGCTATATGACCGATGAGAGTGATGAAAATAGCCAAAAAGATGAGGTTGAAACCTTATATTGATATGATACATTTTTCACTCAAATCGTACCAAGTTATTTTTTTACCGTCACTTACTTGGAATCTCTCTCCAGGTCGAGGTCAATGAGCAGTACGGCATGTTCTTCCTCCTCTTTCGGAGCGCCCTTCGGCTTCCATGCCACTATGAAGCGTATCGTGGATGATGAGACGTGATAGCCTCTCTCCGCCCATAGGATGAGTTCCGTCTGCATCTTCTGCGACAGCTGCGCCACGGCTTTCCGCGTATCCGGGATGTAGAAACAGTTGTTTTCATACCTCAGCGTGTCGCCGGCACGGAGTGAAAGCACGTCTTTCTTGATGGACTTGAAGAACCCGAGGTTCACGTCCTTGTGCGAAAGCTGGAGCATCAGTTGGTCCGGCAGATCGTAGAAATTCTGGTCTATGACGTGCTGATCTGCCGGGATGTGGTCGAAGATGTCGCTGTCGGTGTAGATAAGCAGTCGCCGCTTGGCTCTGGTCATGCCTACATAGCAGCGCCGTCTCTCGTCGTCGGTCACGAGCTTTGGTTGCCTTACGAGCATATACACATCGTCAAACTCCCGTCCTTTTGCCTTGTGAATGGTGGAAACCACCACGTCAGCATCGGCAATGTCGCAGAAATCCTCTATTGCAGATTCAAAGACGAACTCCTTGAAGTCGGTCAGATACCTGGTCTTGTATGTCTGTTCGAATATCTGTATGCACCGTCTCAGGTAATGCAGACTTGCTGATGAGGCATAGGTTTGGAATGTCTTCCGTTTGGCTTCCTCCCATGCGTCGTCAGTGATGAGCGGTGTGCGGGTCATACGTCCGATGTGCTTGAGGAACAGTCTCACCTCAGCCATATTCCAGAAGCGCAGTCCTTCCATGCTCTGTATCAGTTTGCTGTTGAGTCCCTGCTTGCGTAGCAGCGCCACGAGGATCACCGCTTCCTCATTGGTGGTGGTCAGTACGCACGCACTTCCATTGACCCGTTCGTTCATCAGGTCAGCGACGAGGCGCTGGTACATCGTGTGGGAGAGGTGGTGGGTAATCCTTACGGTGCCGTCGTGCGGGCTCAATGAGCGGATAGGTTCATGCTTCATGCGCTTTCCTATGCCCTTGGCGAAGGCGTTGGCGGCATCTACGACGTGGCGGGTGCTGCGGTAGTTGTCGGTCATTTCCATGAAAGTGCTGCCCGGCTCGTCGAGCAACTGCCGCATATAGCGTGAGTCTGATCCTCTGAATTCATAGATGTTCTGGTCGTCGTCGC
Source organism: uncultured Prevotella sp. (assembly GCA_934256705.1). Lineage (GTDB taxonomy): Bacteria > Bacteroidota > Bacteroidia > Bacteroidales > Bacteroidaceae > Prevotella. The sequence goes on along the minus strand of CAKQPF010000004.1, from coordinate 47,765 downwards.
CCACGGCTATCACCCTCATGTCCTCGTTGGCCGTCATGAGGGCGCGTACCAGCTGGTATTCCTCCACGCTCATGTCCTGCGCTTCATCAATGACGAGGACGGTCTTGCTTATGCGGTTAGGCTCCACTTCTCCGTCGTTTATCATCTTTGCCGCGCGTCCCACCACGTCCTTCACTTCATCCAGATTGCCTATTCTCCCGAGGAGGTCGAAGGCATAGGAATGGAATGTCTTTATCTCGACGAAGTGTGCGGCGTTGCCTATCAGGTCCATGAGCCTCTGCTTGAATTCGGATGCTGACGCACGGGAGAATGTAAGCATCAGGAGTTGCTCGTGCTTGACATCTTCGAGCAGGAGAAGAGAAGCCAGCTTGTGCACCAATACCCTCGTCTTTCCGCTTCCCGGTCCGGCGGCAACGACTATTACGCGTGACTTGTCGTCAGAGATGATCTGCATCTGTTTCTCAGAGAGAGTCAAAGAGTTGGGCATACTTGTGACTTGTGATGTTGCGCTCGATCTGATTTGCCCTTTCGCCCTTGAAATACTTCTGGATGAAATGCTTGTAGTCCATCTGAAAGTAATCCTGAACGTATTGCAGAGCAGCGTTATAGTCCTGCACCATGAGGTTGGCATACTCGCCCACGATGTGCACCTGCTGGATTTTCTGCTTGTAGAATTCATTGAGCATCCTGTAGTCGTCCTGCTTGTAGCGTAGCTTCGTGTCCTTTATTCTGCGTATATTCATTGCATTATAGAGCACGAGAAAGCCGCCTTCGAGCTTCAAAGCCCCGATCTTGGAGAGGTAAAGGAGTGCTTCTTCGACATCTTCCAGGCAGACATCATCGAGGGAGATGAAAAGAGACTGCCCATGCTTCTTCAGGTCGTTCAGCAGTTCGACGACGGAGAATTGCACGCCTTTCTTCCTGCTGTTCTCTCCAGTGGAGAATTGTGTCTGATGGAAAAGCCATTCCACGGCAAATGTGCATATCTCCAATCTCTTCTCGAAACGCTTTATGATGGACTGCATATCAGCCATTCTGGTCACTTCCACGTAGTGTGCAGCGTCCTCTTTCTTGCGTGTATATCCCTTGACGGTAAGGAAATAGAGCAGTGTGCGTATGTCTTTCTCAGTGGCAGTGGTGATGCCTTCCTTCTGTGCATCATCGTTGAGCAGCTTGCATGAGATACGCAGTGACTCGTCAGGGATATGATTGAGGATGTAGCGCTCCAGCCTGGTAAACCGTTTCAAAAGCAGTTTGGAGCGATTTTCCGATTCGCCAGTGTCGTTCAGATAGGCGGAAATATCCATAGAATCAGCAAGTATTCCTTCCTGACGCATACGCCCAACTACGGACACCACCTCATTCTTGCTCAGTCCGAGGATGTCTGCCAAATAGTCCACGCGCGACTCTGCATCTGCATTCTGTGCCTTGGAGATGTGCTTCTGCGAGATAAGCGACTTGATGATGCGTACCGCTTTCTCTATCTCTTCCGAGTCAAAGAGCAGGGATTGGGTGATGCGCTGGCGGGCTTCGTCCACATTGTTGACGGTGATGCCGGTGGCATAAACGTGCGGCACATTGTTGGCTCGCTCCAGATAGCCCGCTTGTTCCAAGGCGGAAATAGCGGTTCTTACTCGTGTTTCAATATCATGTACGGAGTCGTCCCATCCAGCCTGGCGTGCAATCTCAAGAGCGGAGCATGAGGTTTGCTCACGTTGCTTGGTCATTTGCTTTACGGCTTTCCACACTTGCTGTATCTCGCTGAGGCTCAATTTGGTCTGGTTGAGCAAGATGAAATGCTTGTCGAGGTCGCTGTCGCTATACAGTACGTAGCATCTGGCATTGAGATTAGGGTCTCGACCGGCACGTCCCGCCTCCTGGACATAGTTCTCCAGCGAGTCGGAAATGTCGTAATGCACCACCAGTCCCACGTCATTCTTATCGACACCCATGCCGAATGCGGATGTCGCCACGATGATGTTCACCTGATCTTTCATGAAAGCCTCCTGATTGGCTATCTTGTCGTCAGACTGCATCTGCCCATTGTAAGGCAGGGCTTTTAGACCGTCGCGGGACAGTTTCTGTGCCAACTCCTTCGTGCGTTTCGTTCGTGACACATAGACGATGGTGGGGCAGTCGCACTCTGTTATCAGAGAGCGGAGGCGGGAGTATTTCTCTTCGTCTGTCTCAGCATAGATGACGGAGTAACGGAGGTTGGTGCGTGAGGCTTTGGAGGCAAACAGGTGCAGGTCGAGGTTGAGCGTCTGCTTGAAATAGTCGCAGATGTCCTGTATCACCTTCTGCTTGGCAGTGGCGGTGAAGCATGAGACCGGGATGGAATGCTGGATGTGCTTGCGCTCCTGATAGAGTCTGATAAACTTGCCGATATAGAGGTAATCCACTCTGAAATCCTGTCCCCATGAGGAAAAACAGTGGGCTTCGTCGATGACAAACCTTACCACATGGCGTGCCATAAGTATCTTCTCGATGGTCTTCGACCTGAGCATCTCAGGGGCGATGTAGAGCAATGAGGCATCGCCACTCTGCACTCGCTCTATAGCCAGCGAGCGGGTGATAGGGTCAAGCAAGCCATTTATCGTCACGGCATCTGTGATTCCCATATTGTCCAGCTTGTCCACCTGGTCTTTCATCAATGACTGCAAGGGAGAAATCACCACCGTAAGACCATGTACCGTCCTTGCTTCCATAAGTGCAGGCAACTGGAAAGTGAGCGATTTGCCACCTCCTGTAGGGAAGATGGCGAGTAGGGACTTGCCTTCTGTCGCTGCTCTTGCCGCATTCTCCTGCAGTGGTTCGCCGTCGTAGGTGCGGAATTGGTCATATCCGAATATTTGCTTCAGACTATAATTCACGTCGAGAAACTGCTTGCAGTAATCGCAACCTTCGAGGCAATAGGAGTGTCTGAGACGGTGAACCACAGCCTCTACGTTCGGATAATGATGCAGAACCCACGGTGGCGTGATGGAATTATGCTCTGTAGTGCTGATAAGAGCGAGGGCAAAAGCCAATTCTACGGGTTGCTGAATGATAATAGTCTCAAGGTCGGCGTGTTGGCATATTTGTCCATGATAGACGGTTTGGGATAAGTGTAGCCAATTCTTTTTTCTCGCAAATGTCAGCATTGACCATTGTCATAAAGCCATGAAACTCCTCTACATCGTAGAGCAATGTGGCGTAAATGCGCTTCATCTCGTCAGTCAGGGAGTTCCATTCAGCCAGTTCGTCCATCATCAGGTCGCGGGCTTTGACGCAGTCATTGACGGGATTGTTCATCTGCTCGCTCATCAGTTTGTCATCTTTCAGCAGATGATGATAAGGGCGATTAGGAAAGAGCAGAGGTGACATATAGAGCGTATCGACAAGTATCCACTTGTGCTTCTCGTCTCCCAGCAAGTACTTCATGTCGTGGTGGATGACATTATGCCCGCAAATGAAGTTCGCACTATTTAGAAATCTGAGAGCATCCTTTTTGTTGCCAGAATGAAAAGTCGCGCCATCCCAACGCAGAATGCCGATGTCATGGATGCGTTTATCTTTCACTCCAACTTCCAAATCGACAAAAGCATAGCGAGAAGCATCCTTTGACACTTCCTCGTGAGCGTTGCTTTCGCCACTTATCGTTTCTATTATTTTGCTCCAGATGGACATTCGTTTATTATTAGGGAAAGACCCCCTCTTATCCCCCTGTAAGGGGGAAGATATATACGTTCTTCGACTTGCGGTTTCCCAATTGCGTCAGCGCGATTTTTCACTTTTCACTATTCACTTTTCACTAAAGAAAAGGTAACTCCTATTCTTCATTCTTCATTCTTTATTCTTCATTTAATGAATTCTTCATTTTGAAAGTTCTTCATCTCCTTCAGCACCTTGACAGCCTCCGAGACGGAGTTGACCATCTTGATGACGACGCGGTTCTTGCCTCCCACTTCCCGCATATCGCATACTCTGCCATGCTTCATCACGTAATCGATTATCTTGCCGAATACTTCGCTCTGGTAATACACGCTCTGCTTGTTGCTCACGAGCTGCATCTGGAGCATGTGCTGCTTGAGCATAATCTTCTCGCATCCCAACGACCTGCCGAGACGGCGCAGCATGACCACCTGCATCAGTTCCTCGCCTTCGTGAGGCACAGGACCGAAACGGTCTTCCAATCGCTTGCGGTAAGCATTGAGATCATCGTCTGATTCGATGCTGTCGAGCTCGCGATAGAGCAGCATTCTCTCGCTGCTTCCAGGCACATAGGTGTCAGGGAAATACATTTCCATGTCGCTCTCCACGTTGCAGTCGTCCACGAAATCCTCGCCTGTAAGTTTTTCTCCTTCAGCCAACTGCTCTGAATACAGGTCCTGGAACTCGTCATTCTTCAGTTCGTTGACCGCCTGTGTGAGGATTTTCTGATAGGTCTCATAGCCGAGGTCCTCCATGAATCCGCTCTGCTCTGCTCCGAGAAGGTTTCCTGCCCCGCGGATGTCGAGGTCCTGCATGGCGAGATTGAATCCGCTTCCGAGGTCGGAGAATGTCTCCAGAGCCTCCAGACGGCGACGGCTCTCGGTGGGGAGAAAGGAGAGGGGAGGGGCAAGGAGATAGCAGAACGCCTTGCGGTTGGAGCGTCCCACTCGTCCGCGCATCTGGTGAAGGTCGGACAGTCCGAAGCGATGAGCGTCATTGATGATGATGGTGTTGGCATTCGGGATGTCGATGCCGTTCTCCACTATCGTGGTGGAGAGGAGCACATCATATTCATGGTCCATGAATCCGATGATGATTTTCTCCAGTTGCTCCGGACTCATCTGACCGTGACCTACAGCCACGCGGCAGTCAGGCACGGCGCGTTCTATCTGCCTTGCCAACGTTTCGAGGGCGGAGATGCGGTCATTCACGAAATACACCTGTCCGTTGCGGCTCATCTCAAAGTTGATTGCGTCAGCGACAAGTTCGAGCGAGAACGATGCTATCTCTGTCTGGATAGGGTGACGGTTTGGCGGTGGAGTGCGCATGATGCTCATGTCCCTTGCGCCCATGAGCGAGAACTGCAGTGTGCGCGGGATAGGAGTGGCGGACATGGTGAGCGTGTCGATGTTGGTCTTGAGCTGGCGCAGCTTCTCCTTTACGGAGACACCGAATTTCTGTTCCTCGTCTATTATGAGCAGTCCGATGTCCTTCCATTTCACGTTTTTGCTGATAAGCTTGTGCGTTCCCACGAGAATGTCGATTTTTCCCGCCTCAAGGTCGGCGAGAATCTGCTTCGTCTGCTTTGCCGAACGGGCACGCGAGAGGTAATCCACGCGGACCGGAAGGTGCGCCATGCGGTCGCGGAAGGTCTGGAAATGCTGGAAAGCGAGCACCGTAGTGGGCACGAGGACAGCCACCTGCTTTGAGTCGCAGGCCGCCTTGAATGCCGCTCTCACTGCCACTTCCGTCTTTCCGAATCCCACATCGCCGCAGACGAGGCGGTCCATAGGGCGTGGGCTCTCCATGTCGGCCTTCACTTCAGCCGTTGCTTTCATCTGGTCGGGCGTGTCCTCATAGAGGAAAGAGCCTTCCAGCTCATTCTGCAGATAGCTGTCTTTCGAGAAGGCGAAACCCTTCTCATGCCGCCTTTTGGCATAGAGCTTGATGAGGTCGCGGGCAATGTCCTTGATGCGCTTCTTGGCGCGTTCCTTCAGTCTGTCCCAGGCACCCGTGCCGAGAGTGGACAGACGTGGCGGTTCACCGGTGTCACTGCGGCGGTATTTGGAAATCTTATACAGCGAATGGATGGACACATCCACCTTGTCGTTGCCCTGATAGACGATGCGGATGACCTCACGATATGTGTCGCCGACAGGCACACGCATCAATCCGGCAAACTTTCCTATGCCGAAATCCACGTGTACGATGAAGTCGCCAGGCTCCATTTCCTGCAGTTCCTTCATGGTCAATGCCATCTTTCCGGCGCGGGCAGACTGCGTGCGGAGGTTGTACTTGTGGTAACGTCCGAATATCTGGTGGTCGGTGAAGAGGCACATCGCCATGTCCTGGTCCACGAAGCCGGCATGAAGCGTCTTCTCCACCTCGCCTATGTCAGCCTTGCTGATGCGTGGCGACAGTCCTTCTTCCACGCCTTCAGGCGATAGGATGCTGCGAAGTCGCTCCACCTGTTTGCGTGAATCGGAGAGGATGAATATCTTGTATTGCTGCAGGATGTAGTCTTCCACGGTCTGCTTGAGCAGGTCGAAGTTCTTGTTGAAAGCCGGTTGCGCCAAGGTGTGGAAATGTATCTGTGCAAATTCCTTGCTCTGGCGTGACAGTTCGGCTTCGGAAAAGGCTGACTGCGAGAAAGTCACCTTCTTCAGAGCCTCGATGCTCTGCATGAAGCGGGAAGGCGGACAGAGGTTCATCTCGGCATTCATCTCTCGGCGTATCTCTTCCTGTTCCTGCTCGGTGGCGCCGCTCATGCGGTCGGTCAAGGCTTGTGAGGAGAAACCGTCATCGAATGTCTTGCCGATAACGTCGCTGATGAAGCGCAATCCCTGCGTCACGATGATGCTGTCACTGTCGAGAAACTCGGTGAGTGGTATCTTCTTCTCGTTAGTCCTTGCCAGTTCGGGAACGATTTCAATGTTCTCTTTCTTGTCTTTCGAAAGCTGGTTCTCTATCTCGAAGGTGCGGATGGTGTCGATTTCATCGCCGAAGAAGTCGATGCGGAACGGCAGTTCGTGACTGAAGGAATACACGTCGAGGATGCTTCCGCGCACGGCAAACTGTCCCGGCTCATAGACATAGTCCACCATGCTGAAGCCCAGGTCGCGCAACTGATGTTCCACATCCACTATGTCAACATTCTGATTGACGCTGAGGCGGATGCTCCGCTCATTCAGCACCTCCTTGCTCACAGCCATTTCTGCCAGCGCTTCCGGATGGGTGACGATGTAGAGCTGCTGGTCCTCCTGCCTTGCAGAGAGACGGGACATCACCTCCGTGCGGAGAATCTCGTTGGCCGCATCTCGCTGACCGTATTTGACGGCCCTGCGATATGATGAAGGGAAGAAGAGCACATGGTCGGTGCCTGTCAGCTGGGTCAGGTCCTGATAGAAATAACCTGCCTCGTCTGCATCGCGCAGAATGAAGATGACGGACTGCTTTACCTTTCCTGCAACGGCAGAAAACAATAAAGGACACGAAGAACCGGCAAGACCATCAATCATCAGATTCCTGATAGTCTTGCTCAATAAAGCCTTGGCCAGAGCCTTTGTCTGAGGGGCTTTGGCGTATTGGTTTAGCAATTTATTTATTTCCATCATTTCTAAACAATATGCAAAGTTATAAAAAAAAGAGTTAATAATGTAGGTTTGTAGAAATAATTTACTAATTTTGCATCAAATTACATGTAAAACCAGAAGTAAAGAAGGCTGTAAGCCGGAACTAAAAAAATAACTATCAATGAGTGACAGCGTTATAATCATCCCTACCTATAATGAGAAGGAGAACATCGAAAAGATAATCCGCGCCATCTTCGGGCTGGAGAAGTGCTTCCATATCCTCGTGATTGACGACGGTTCTCCTGACGGAACAGCGCAGATAGTCCACAGACTTATGGATACCGAGTTCGGAGATCGCCTCTTTATCATCGAGAGATCTGGAAAATTAGGACTCGGTACTGCCTATATTGCCGGCTTCAAGTGGGCTATTGAGCATAAGTATGATTACATATTCGAGATGGATGCTGACTTCAGCCACGACCCTAACGACGTGCCACGTCTATATGCAGCGTGCCACGATGAGGGCTATGATGTGGCTATCGGCTCACGTTACGTCAGCGGAGTGAATGTGGTAAACTGGCCTATCGGACGAGTGTTGATGAGCTATTTCGCATCAAAGTATGTACGGTTAGTCACAGGATTCAAGGTGCACGACACTACTGCCGGCTTCAAATGCTACAAACGCAGGGTGCTGGAGACCATCGAGCTTGACAAGATCCGATTCAAGGGCTATGCTTTCCAGATAGAGATGAAGTTCACTGCCCACAAGATTGGCTTCAAGATCAAGGAGGTGCCTGTCATCTTCGTCAATCGTCGTGAGGGCGTATCAAAGATGAACGGCGGCATCTTCGGCGAGGCTTTCTTCGGCGTAATGCGTCTCCGTCTCGACGGATGGTTCAGGAAATACCCTAAGATCAAGGACTAATCGCTTGCCTATAAGATACTCATCTTTCGCAAGATAAAAAAGCCCCTCAGTCCCCACTGTCGTGGGGAAGATTAAAATATCAATATAGAAAAATAAAGAAAAAACAGAAACAGAATATATTTGTTTATTTTTATGTGTTGATATTCTATTGCTGATTGTCTGCTTGATGGATACTTGCGAAACTTCAGTAAAATATCAATAAATACAGAATAGAGGAAAATGGTCAGCAATTCGCAGACCGTTTTCCTCTATTTTCGTATTCCAATCAATCCTCCATAACCAGCAAAAGCCACTGTGCCAACGGCTTTTACCGTTGGTTGCCATCCAGCCCTTGCCATCCGTCACTCTTGTCATTACGCATTAGAAATACCAAAACCAGTGCCTTGTCCCTCCCTGATTTTAATATGACGGAATAAATTGCATCCAAAAGAAGGAAATTGATTGATTTCCACCAAATTGATGATGATTTACAAAACTTTTGTATATATTTGCACCATGTTTTGTGTTTCCCCCTCTCGATGGAGAAAACTGACGAAAGAGAAATAAAGATCTGAACTGTTACTATATAATAAGGTGTAAAGATGATAAAATGCCAAATAATACAGAACGGAAAGAAAACCGATGAGATTTACCAAAAGGATGGACTCGAGTTTTACGACAATCACGGGATGGAGCGCAGCAACTCTGTCCACACTTCCGTTGTGGATGCTCATCTGGATGAATGGCATTACGAGGATTTCGGCATAATGCACCAGCATTATCGCGGCAAGGAGGACAACTCAGGCTTCCGCGTGATGCACGAAGTGAGACCCGCTCTGATGTTTACTCTCGCCACAAAAGGATTCGGAAGTAAAAGCATCTATCAGGGGAACAACACTCTGCACGAACTCTTATGGCATAAAGGCAACGCCAATATATGCTTTATCAGCGGAGAGGGCGGGCAGCAGGTGAATCTCAACAAGGACCTTTCGCTCGACCTGATGAGCATCGTCGTTCCGCAGAAGTCTATCGAAAAACTGATAGAATACGATGCTGAGATATTCGAAAATTTCTCTCCCTATGTGCAGTGTGGGGACAATGTCCATCTGGTGCTCAATCAGAACAGGCAAGTGGAGAACGCTGTAGCCAAGGCTGCAAGCGACCTCGACCTCGCACGGCTCATGGGAAACAATGCGCATCGCTATATGCAGTCGAAGGTAATAGACTGTCTGTCAGGCTTTCTCGTGCCAGGAAGTACCGCTTCTGGCGGCGATTATGTCAGTCTGTTGATGCGTGACAAGATGCACGAAGTGCAGGAAATAATCCTCTCCCGCTATTGGGATATGCCGTCGCTGCACGACCTTGCCAAGATGGTAGGCACCAATGAGTGTACGCTGAAGAAGGCTTTCAAACTTGTGTTCGGCACCACCGTATTCCAATATCTGTTCGATTACCGTATGGGACTGGCGGTGCGCTATCTCCTTGACTCCAATCTCCCGATTGCAGAAATTGGACTCCGGCTGGGATATGATTATCAAAGCCATTTCTGCACCGCATTCAAAAGGAAATATGGCATGAGTCCGATGGAGTACAGACTGGCGAATACCGTGCAATATAGAGGCGATGCTGATGAAGAACTAATAAGATAAATGGGATAGATAGCAGGCTTGCTTTTTCGTAAGGAATATATAAAAGGGACTTGATTGTAAATGGAAAATTGGTCTGTTTTTCCGCTTTGGTTATATGGAAAGGGAATGTCTTTGCAACGGATTGACAGTCAGTGTGTTGCAAAAGCATAGATATTGGATGGTAAAAGCATAGATATTAGGGGGTGAAAGCTATGCTTTTGCGACGTAATATCTATGCTTTTGCATCGTGAAAGCTTCGCTATTGCAAAATGATAGCTTTGCTTTCATCCTTTTGTTCCATTTTTCTGATTTGGAGGGATGAGGGTGGTTGCTTTTGTCGTCAGATTATTTTATGTGGTACTGTTTTCCAGACAGCCTTTCTCTTCTTTGTTGTAAATCCCGAGACTTCGTCCCGGGTTACTCTCGCTTCGCTCGGTATTGCCTTCCAGACAAACTACAAACGACAAAACCACCAGACAACAAAACAACAAAACTACAAAATAACCAAACCACAAAACCACGTCATCAGTCCAGTCCATCATGTATGATGGTGAAGGTCTTTGCCATAAGAGCCTTGGTGTCTTTGTACTCCGGTGAGGTAGGGTAGATAGGCTCGTGGATGGTAAGACGGAGGGGATGATAGATGGCGAAGTGCATATCGCGGTTGCGAGGCATGATGTCGTAGCTGCCGTTGATGGTAATCGGGACGATAGGAATCTGGAGTTCCTGAGCCAGGAGGAATCCTCCGCGCTTGAATGGTCCCATCTCGCCAGTCTTTGTTCTTGCCCCTTCCGGGAACATTACCACGGACATTCCGTTCTGGAGAGTGTCGTGAGTGTCGTCGTAAGTCTTCTTTATCTTCTGCGGACTGCGCTTGTCCACGGCTATATGCTTTGCAGCCCGACAGGTGGTACCAACAAACGGGATGCTGAAAAGCTCGTATTTCATCATCCATTTGAAGTTGCGGTTGAGGTAACCATAGATGAGGAAGATGTCGAAAGCGCCCTCATGATTGCTCATGAAGATGTATTGCTCATGCGGACGAAGGTGCTCCCGTCCCTCCACCTTTACGGGAAGGAGAAGTATTCTTACCACTATCTTGCTCCATATCCTTCCAGGATGGTACGCCCAGAAATGCGCATTGCCGAAATGCGTACCGATGATTGTGACCCAAGTAAGGATGATAAGCGATATGATTATCACCGGGACACAAATCAGAAGTTGGTAAATGTAGTATAAATACTTCATGTTTCGATTCCTCATATTCAGGTGGACTCCATGCGTCCACTTGAGTTATCAATAATGATGATGGGAAAGAACAGACCCCCTTTGCCTTATGAATGCTCGAAGAATATCTGTTCGCCTTGTGATTGCTTGTTGAAATTGCCGTCGAGTATCACCGGCAGACCGCTGCAGATGGTGTCCTTTACACTCCATCTGAATTGCTTTCCTGTCAGCGGACTCCATTTGCATTTGCTCTGGATGCAGTCTTCCGTGACGGTCCAAGGCTCGCCTTTGCGGACTATGGTGATGTCAGCCTTGTAGCCTTTGCGAAGGAAACCTCTCGACTGTATGCCGAAGAGACGGGCAGGATTGTGTGCCATCAGTTCGACGAGACGCTCCATTGTCAGCACACCTTCATCTACCAGCGAGAGCATTGAGACGAGTGAGAACTGTATCATCGGCATTCCCGACATGGCTTTTGCCGCGCCTCCCTGCTTTTCCTCGATGGTATGAGGGGCGTGGTCGGTGCCTATTGTGGAGATCTGACCGTTCATCAGTCCGTGGCGGAGTGCGTTGCGGTCGCTCGTTTTCTTGATTGCAGGGTTGCATTTTATCAGAGAGCGGAGCGTGGCGTAGTCGTCATTGCAGAACAGGAGGTGAGCCACAGTCGCCTCGGCAGTAATCTGCGGGAGGTCTGGAGTGACGGTGGAGTCAGGGAAAATGGCTTTCAGTTCAGCCTCCGTGGTGATATGTGCGATGTGAAGTCGTGCTCCCGTCTGTCGTGCAAGGTTTGCCGCAAGGCATGAAGACTCAAGGCAAGCCTCTTCGGAACGTATCAATGGATGGAACATCACATCGGGATCATCGCCCATCTGCTTCTTCACCTGCTCCATGTTGCGATTGATGATTTCCGTGTCTTCGCAGTGGGACATTACCGGAAGGTGGAGACGGGCGGCAGTCTGGAATATCTTTATCAGCGCTCCCATCTTGTCCACCAGCATATTACCTGTGGAAGAACCCATAAACAGCTTAATGCCTGGAATCTCATTCGACGGCATCTGCGCCAGTTCGTCGATGTTGTCATTGGTAGCTCCCGGGAAGAAAGCCCAGTTGATGTGGCTCTTCTGCCTTGCGATAGCCTGCTTGTTGCGCAGAGCTTCGATGGAAGTGGTCTGCGGAATGGTGTTCGGCATATCGAAGAAAGAGGTGACTCCGCCGTAGGCTGCCGCTCTGCTTTCCGACTCGATGTCTGCCTTGTGGGTCAGTCCAGGCTCACGGAAATGGACATGAGTGTCGATGATGCCCGGCAGGATGAAGCATCCCTCGGCGTCAATGACTTCATATTCTTCATTGTCAGGAGTCTGTGGAGCGTCATTGCCTTCGATGATGTCGATGATCTTGTCGCCTTTAACAACAAGAGAGCCAACGAAGTGTCGGCCCTCATTTATGATAGTTCCTTTTGATATGATGATGTTCATGTCTCAAATGGGGTTATTTTAATTCATAATTCATTATGCATTATGAATTGTGAATTATGCATAATGTATTGTGAATTGCGAATTATGAGTTATGTTGTCTTGTTGATTGCAAGATATCCCAACTGCGTCAGCGCGATTTTTCACTTTTCACTCTTCACTTTTCACTTTTCACTAAAAAATATGAACTATGAATTATGCATTAAAAAATTACTTTCCCGGTTGCGCCATCTGGTTAGGAGTAGGCGGTTCAGGCATATTAGCTTGCTCGGCAGGATGCTGTTCCGGAGCAGGAGCAGGCTCTTCCATGCCGGTCATGATGGCCTGATTGCGCTCAGCGGCCTGCATGAATTCCTTGACGTATGGGTCGTTCTTGAATTTAGGAGTAGCCTTTGTCATGAGTGCATCTATCCAAGCGTTGGTCAGAGGAATCTCCATTGTGCTGGTGACCATCTGGAAGACGTAAGGACCAAGGATGTTGTCAAAGTTTTCTTCGATGAAAGAAGTGACGATCTTGTCGCACTCCTGGTCGAGCATAGCGGCTTTGTCGCTGAGTTGACGGTTTACCACATCCATGTCTTCACCGTCCATTATGGCGCGGCTCTGCTGATGTCCGAGGTCTGCTATCTGGTTGCTGATGCGATTGTATCTCTCGATGAATACGGCGAGAGAGTCGTTGAGGGGCGTTCCGGTGCAGGTCTGCTTGGCAGTGTTGAACTGGATTACGATTTCTCCATCTTCGAGAACGATAGGCATGATGCTCTCATCGTCGATGTAGAGCGCGCCCACCTTCACGGTGTCGAGATTGCCTTTGAAAGCAAACTGGCCATGTACCACGTCGCATGAGTCGATATTCTTCAGCTTATCGCCCTTCACAGCCTTGAGATAAAGCATCCGTCCGTCAAGATTCTGGACATCAGACGTGCCCTGAATGTTGAAGGTGCTGGAACATGAAGCTAAAATAACTACGGTGAAGAGGAGGAAAAATATTCTTTTCATATCAATGCTGTTGTCAAATTATTTCACACGCAAAGATACAACGTATTGCCGAAGTATGAAAATAAATTTATGCTTTTTAGTGAACAAAGCAAAGAATTATATTTTTTTTTGAATTGTAAAAAAATGAATAAATTTGACAAAAAGTCAAGAAAATGGTTCGTTTCTATATGAATAAGCCTTGATTATCAGTCGTTTCTCTCTTCTTTTCGGAATTCGTAAGACATTCTGTGGGTGGAGTATAGCTCCAGAATGGCTCCTACGAGCAATGCCACCACCCAGTTGTGGTGCACGTAATGCACGTAATTGTTGTAGCCTTCGATGCTTGTGGCCATGTAAGGGAAGATGAGATGGAAGGTGTCTTCCAGCATGAGCAGTCCGGAGATGATGAAGCATACATCGCCGAAAATCATGATTTTGCGCAGTCGGCGGATGGTGAAGTTATTGCCATCGTATGTCTGGCTCATCTGTATGAGGGCGAAACTGATGCATCCGAGCACGAAGACTATGGTCATTATTTCCGGTAAGAATCCGAAGATTTTGCATCCTACGCCTATTACCATCATTATGGCTCCGGCGAGGAAGATGTAGTTTTGTATTTTTGTCATTTTCAGTATTGAAGTGAATGGTTTGTTGGTTCTCTTTAGGTTGTTGGTTGTAGGTTGTCGGTTTTGGGTCGGTTTGTACTTTATTACCCACAACCGACAACCGATAACCGACAACCAACACCTTGTAGTTTTCATTGTTCCGCCTTCTGGTCGGTGCTCATTATGAAGATATCCTCATTCTCGCGCTTCATGAGATAACGCTCGCGAGCCACCTTCTCCACGCCTTTCGGAGTATTGATGAGGGCATCGAGGCGTGTGGAGTCGCGCTCGAACTGTTCCTGATACTGGTTTATCTCAGCCTTGAGCTCATTGATCTGCATATTCAGAATGGCGTATTTGCGGATGCTTCCTTCATCCACTACGCCTACGAGAAGTAGTCCGATGATGATGGTGATGAGGTATTTATGTCTGCCGAGATAAGCCCATATAGTGTTAATCTTTCCCATTTAGCAAAAGTTTTATTTGTGCAAAGTTAAGCTGTTCTGATGAGATAATCAAGAAAAGCGGTCATATTTCATTCTTATTAACTTATTGGTTTGTTGCCTTGTTGTCTTGTTCTTTTGTTGTTTTGTTGTTTGTAAGGCTCGTTTGCAATTTGACAATCAACAAAACAACAAAACAACTAAACAACCAGGCCAGCTGCAAACTCCTGACTGATGGAGTTGGAGAAAGAGGTGCATACGTGGGAAGAGAAAGCCTGCCCGAAACGTATCATGTCTCTCCATTCCTCTTCTTTCAGCGTGATGAAATCCTTGGCGGCTGTATGCCCTTTCCTGTGTAAGCCATAGATGAAGCCGGCATTGAAATTATCACCGGCACCGATAGTGCTGACTGTAGTGACGGGAGCGGTAGGGTAGGAGAGGCGCAGCGACGGAGTGAAGAGGTGCAAAGGCTTGCTTCCGTCGGTGCAGATGAAGCATGGACAGTAAGGACTGATATGCTTTTCGTAGATTTCCTCCACGTTGTCTGTGCCGAAAAGATAGAAGAAATCTTCGAGCGAACCGCGCACCACTGTGGAAAACTGCATGTTCTCATTGATGTTGTCCATGATGAGAGGGATGTCCTCGATGTGCGATTTGCGGAAATTGATGTCGTAATAGATGAACGCACCTGCCTTGTGAGCTTTCTCTATGAATGGTCTTACCACATCGCGGATGACGGGATTGACAGCGAAAAACGAACCGAAGAGCAGCACATCCCCAGCTTTGACGGCGGGAAGGCGTGGCTCTATGCAGGCGTGTGCATGGTCCTTATAGAATTCGTAGCACGCATCGTTATGGTCATTGAGGAAAGCCAACGATATATGTGACTTGCTGTCAGACCGTCTGTTGACGTATTCCGTTGAGACACCATTGTCAGTAAGGTAATTGACTATGATGTCGCCTACGTGGTCATTGCCCGTTTCGGTCACTATGGTGACTGGCACTCCCGTTCTGCCAAGCGAGATGATAGCATTGAAAGTGCTGCCTCCTGGCACGGCGGCTGACGGTTTGTCGTCCTTGAATATTATGTCGAGAATTGTTTCTCCTAATCCTATTATCATTTTGGTTGGTTGTTGGTTGTCGGTTGTTGGTTGTTGGTTGTTGGGTTGTTGGGTTGTTGGTTGTTGGTTGTTGGTTGTCGGTTTTTGGTTGTTGGTCGAATAGTGGTAACTTACCCACAACCGACAACCAAAAACCATTAAAGTGGTAACTTACCCACAACCAACAACCCACAACCCACAACCATTGCAGACTATCCAGCCTACAAAGTTATGAAAAAGAATCGAATGAAAGGGCTTTTTGTGTGAATTTTTAATAAAAAAGGTGTAACTTTTGCATTCTAAAGAAAAAAGTATTACTTTTGCAGTTAGGAAATTTCGGAATGATGATGGCGTCAATGCTTCTCTCCCGTTTTCCTGAAATGGAAATGGAATTAACCAAATACCAAAAACCAAATACCCAAAACCAAAAACTATAAATTATGAACTTAGTAGAAAGATTCGTAAATTATACCAAGTTTGACACACAGTCCAGCGAAGAAAGCCAGACAGTGCCAAGTACTGCAAAGCAGCTTGTCTTTGCCAAGTATCTCAAAGAAGAACTTGAGCGTGAGGGACTTGCTGACGTGGAGATGGACGCTAACGGCTATATCTATGCTACGCTGAAAAGCAATTCCAAGAAGAATATTCCGACTATCGGATTTATCTCTCACTATGATACATCGCCTGACTGCTCAGGAGCTAACGTCAATCCAAGAATAGTGACCAACTATGACGGTGGTGACATCGTGCTCTCTGAGGGCATCATCTCTTCTCCAAGCAAGTTTCCAGAACTTCTCGAACACAAGGGAGAGGACCTTATCGTAACTGATGGCCACACTCTTCTCGGTGCTGACGACAAAGCTGGCATCGCTGAAATAGTGCAGGCTATGGTCTATCTCCAGCAGCATCCGGAGATTGAGCATGGCGATATCCGCGTAGGATTCAATCCGGATGAGGAAATCGGCATGGGAGCACACCATTTCGATGTAGAGAAATTCGGATGCGAATGGGCTTACACTATGGATGGCGGTGACCTCGGCGAACTGGAATACGAGAATTTCAACGCTGCTGGCGCAAAGATAAACTTCACAGGTGTCAGCGTTCACCCGGGATATGCCAAGGAAAAGATGATCAATGCGGCCCGCATCGCTACGGAGTTCGCACAGATGCTTCCGCAGGATGAGACTCCTGAAACCACAGATGGCTATCAGGGATTCTTCCACCTTACAGGCATGACAGGCGGCGTGGAGAAAGCTCAGCTCTCATATATCATCCGTGACCATGACCGTGCACGCTTCGAGGATCGCAAGCGCCAGATGGCTAAGGTGGCGGATATGATAAATGAGAAGTATGGTGAAGGTGTCTGCGAAGCAAGTATCAATGACCAGTACTACAACATGAAGGAGAAGATAGAGCCAGTGCAGCACGTCATCGACCTCGTGCTCCGCGCAATGCAGGAGGAAGGTTTCTCTCCAAAGGTGCAGCCTATCCGTGGCGGTACAGATGGAGCACAGCTCTCTTTCAAGGGACTTCCTTGCCCTAACATCTTCGCAGGTGGAGTCAATTTCCATGGACCTTACGAGTTTGCCTCTGTTCAGGTGATGGAAAAGGCAATGATGACAGTGGTAAGAATCTGTCAGCTCACTGCTTCCTACAACGATTGATAGCTATGAAAACGGATGATCATTCAATGAAGAATGACTAATAAACAAAGAAAAATGGGAGTTAGCCTTTTCGCTTGAAAAACACAAGTGAAGGACTCAACTCCCATTTTTTTTGCTTTTTTGTTGTCTGGTTGTTTGGTTGTTTCGTGAGATTGTCAACCAACGGTAAAAGCCGTTGGCACGGTGGCGGACATTGACAGCCCCCCTCCTGTCCCCCTTGGGGGAAGATGAGGGAATAGGGAATAGTAATAGGTAATAAGAGATTACACTTGTCACTCATGGTTTCTCGCCACTGGGAAATTTGCAAGCGAGAGAAACAAATCTCCTATTCCCTAATAATTGCGTCAGTGCGATTTTTCACTATTCACTTTTCGCTGTTCACTTTTCACTGTTTACTATTCAAATTAAATATCACCCAATATGTCATTAGTTCAGGATTTAGCACTTATACTGATTGTAGCAGGAATAGTAACCCTTCTTTTCAAACGGTTGAAGCAACCTTTGGTGTTGGGATATATCGTGGCGGGATTTCTCGTTTCGCCGCATTTCTCATGGACCATGTCGGTAATGAACAAGGAGAATATCCAGTCGTGGGCTGATATAGGAGTGATGTTCCTGCTCTTCTCGCTCGGTCTCGACTTCTCTTTCAAGAAGATACTCAAGATGGGGTCGGCTCCAGTCATTGCGGCGCTCACCATCATCTTCTCCATGATGCTGACGGGAGTGGGAGTGGGAAAACTCTTCGGATGGACGCAGATGAACTGCATCTTCCTCGGAGGAATGCTCGCGATGTCGTCCACCACCATCATCTACAAGGCTTTCGACGACCTTGGACTGCGCCAGCAGAAGTTTGCCGGTATGGTCATGAGCGTCCTTATCCTTGAGGATATCCTCGCCATCGTGATGATGGTGATGCTGAGTGCCGTGGCAAGCGGCAAATCACCGGATGGAGAGCAGATGATAGGGTCGGTGCTCAATATAGGATTTTTCCTCGTACTGTGGCTCGTGGTGGGAATCTTCGCCGTGCCGATATTCCTTCGCAAGGTCAGAAAACTGATGAATGCCGAGACCCTTCTCATCGTTTCGCTCGGTTTCTGTTGCCTTATGGCGGTGATAAGCACGAAGGTAGGTTTCTCAAGTGCCTTCGGAGCATTCATCATGGGAAGCATCCTTGCCGAGACCATTGAGGCAGATAAGATAGAAAAGGTGGTGGAACCGGTCAAGAATCTCTTCGGAGCCATATTCTTCGTGTCAGTAGGTATGCTCGTGGATCCTAAGATACTGGTGGATTATGCCGTTCCAATCATCGTCCTTACCCTCACCATCATCTTCGGTCAAAGCATCTTCGGAACGCTCGGTTACCTCCTTTCTGGACAGTCTCTCAAGCAGGCTATGCGCTGCGGATTCTCAATGGCGCAGATAGGTGAGTTCGCTTTCATCATCGCTTCGCTCGGACTGTCGCTCGGAGTGATAGGCGATTTCCTCTACCCGGTCGTGGTGGCAGTATCTGTTATCACCACTTTCCTTACACCTTATATGATAAGGGGCGCAGTGCCGGCATACGCTTTGCTGGAGCGCAGCCTGCCGAAAGTATGGGTAAAACGCATCAATAGACTGGCAGAGCGGATGCCTTCATCAAAAGATACGGAGAGCAACTGGCGCATATTGCTGCGCGCAATGCTGATGAATACTGCCATTTATGGAGTCTTGAGCATAGCCATCGTAGTGCTGATGTTCACCTTTTTCCTGCCGTTTGCCCGTGAATTGATGCCAGTGCGCTGGGCGAATATGCTTTGCGCCGCCGCCACGGTGCTCTTCATGGCACCTTTTCTCCGTGCTATCGTGATGAAAAAGCTGCACAGCAATGAGTTCAAGGCGCTCTGGATAGAGAGTTATCACAATCGTCTTCCGCTCGTATTTACCCTCATAGTCCGCACCATTCTCGTCCTTCTCCTTATCTTCTACGTCGTAAGCACGCTGACGGAGTTCTCCTTTGCTTTCGTCCTGTGCCTCGCTATCGTATTGGTAATGGGCATATTGCTGTCCAAAAGGATGAAATCCAGCTCGATAAGGATAGAACGTCTCTTCGTCCAGAACCTGCGTTCGAGGGACATTGCCGCACAGGTGTCCGGCAAGCGTCGCCCCCTTTTCGAGGGACATCTGCTCGATCGTGACCTGCATATCAGTGAGGTGGTATTGCCTGACGACACGCTTTGGGGAGGCAAGACGCTAAAGGACCTGCATATCAATCAGCGATTCGGAGTCAGCGTGAGCAGCATTCTCCGTGGAAACCGCAGGATAAACATCCCTACAGCTATGGACACGGTGTTCCCGGGAGACAGGCTGAGCGTCATCGGTACTGACGAACAGCTCGCCAATCTCAATGCTGCCATTCAGGATGAGACATTCGATGAAGACTATGAAATCGAGAAACATGAGATGAAACTCGAACGTGTCGTTATAGACGGGCAAAGCAAGTTTCTCGGAAAGTCGCTGATGGAAAGCGGAATACGAAGCGAATACAGTTGTATGGTCGTGGGTCTGGAGTCAAACGAAGACAGCCTGACCAAGGTGGCACCTACCTATCGCTTTGCCAAAGGCGACATCCTTTGGGTCGTAGGAGAGGTAAGGGATTTGACAAGGTTGAAGAGCAAATAGTATAGTAAAATGGGCAAACAGGTGTCATATTGTAAAAATAAATGGCAAAAGTGTTTGCAGAATAATATTTTATTTGTACCTTTGCAGTCGTTTTCGAGGCATTCCGTTTCCTGTGGAATCTTAGTCCGCACGATTGTATTCAGTATCCAGGAGCGTAATCCCCGAGTAATCATCGTGTTCCGGTCTGATGCAATGGGCTGTATGCCAACGTCTTTGACCTCCTGAACCATCTTACAACGAAAGTAGCAACCAGACAACAAACCAAATATAATGAGCAAATTGATAAAGCCGGAAGGCTATAAAGCTCTGCTCGACATGAAGCACACAGAGCAGGGCATCAAGCAGATAAAAGATTTCTTTCAGCAAAACCTCAGCACAGAGCTTCGTCTCAGCCGCGTGACAGCGCCGCTCTTCGTGCTTCAAGGACTCGGTATCAACGATGACTTGAACGGAGTGGAGCGTGCCGTCTCTTTCCCTATCAAGGACCTTGGCGACCAGAGAGCCGAGGTAGTGCATTCACTTGCCAAATGGAAACGCCTTACTCTTGCTGAGTATGAGATAGAACCTGACCACGGTATCTATACCGATATGAATGCCATTCGTGCTGACGAAGAGCTTGACAATCTTCATTCCCTCTACGTGGACCAGTGGGACTGGGAGGCTGTCATCACCAAGGAAGACCGCAATCTCGACTATCTCAAGCGTGTGGTCAAGAAGATTTACTATGCTATTCTCCGCACAGAATACCTCACTTGCGAGACTTATCCGCAGATAAAGCCGTTCCTCCCTCGTGAGATACATTTCATCCACAGCGAAGAACTGCTGCAGATGTACCCGGATCTCAGTCCGAAGGAGCGCGAAGATGCCATCTGTGAGAAGTATGGAGCGGTGTTCATCATCGGAATCGGAGCTAAGTTGAGCAATGGAGAGAAGCATGACGGTCGTGCTCCAGACTATGATGACTGGACCACGCCAAACTCTGACGGTTTCCTTGGTCTTAATGGCGACATACTGATATGGTATCCTGTGCTCCAGCGCAGCTTTGAATTGTCAAGTATGGGCATACGAGTGGACAAGGAAAGTCTGCTTCGTCAGCTTGCGCTTGAAGGCAAGGAAGACAGGGAAAAGCTCTATTTCCATCAGCGTTTGCTCAATGACCAGCTTCCTCTCAGCATAGGAGGTGGTATAGGTCAGAGTCGTCTCTGCATGGTATTGCTCCACAAAGCCCACATCGGAGAAATCCAGGCAAGCATCTGGCCCGATGATATGCGCAAGGAATGTCGCGAGGCTGGCATGCCATTGATTTAGTTTTCAAACAAAAAAACTCTGTATCAAGCTACGGGATGTGCAGCTTGATACAGAGTTTTGTCATTATATAAACATGGGTGTTATGCGGTGGCTTAATGACCTCCTACGCAAGCATCCTGTAGTATCTCGGAGAGAGTAGGATGGATATGCACGGAATCAGCGATGTCGGCAACGGTGGCATTGCAGTTCATGTAGGCGGTAACCTCCTGGACGATGTCGGCAGAGTGGGCACCATAAGATGTGCAACCGAGAATCTTGCCGTCAGCACCTGCCACGAGCTTCACCATTCCTTCAGGCTCTTCGATTGCCAAAGCCTTTCCGTTGGCACGGTAGTAGCCCTTGAGGGAACGGCATTCTATGCCCTGCTGCTTGCACTGGTCCTCGGTGAGTCCCACTGCTGCAGCCTCAGGATAAGTGAAGATAGCAGAAGGCATGATGTCGAAACGTATCTTGTCAGCCTTGCCTACTATTGCGTTCACTGCACGGAAGCCCATGAATATAGCGGCATGTGCGAGCATCTGTCTGCCGGTCACGTCACCGATAGCATAGACATGAGGCACTGAAGTCAGCATATAGTCATTGACTGTGATGCCCTTAGGAGAATACTCCACACCGGCAGCTTCGAGGTTGAGACCTTCGATGTTAGGCTTTCTGCCTGTAGCTACGAGAACCGGACAGCCAGGACACTCAAGGCGAGTCTCCTTGCCGTTCTTGTTGCTTGTGAACACCACCTCATTGTCTGTGATAGCCTTTACGGCAGAGTCCATATTGAATGTCACGCCCTGCAGCTTCTCTATCTGCTTGCGCACTCTCTTGGCAATGTCCTTGTCGATGACAGGGAGACACTCCTTGAGATACTCTATCACAGTAACCTTGGCTCCGAAACGGGAAAGGATGGATGCAAACTCCATGCCTATCACGCCAGCACCGATGATTACAATCTCTGAAGGCAATGACTGGAAGTCGAGAGCCTCAGTGGATGTGATGACACGAGGATTGTCAATGCCTTCGACTGGGGGCATCTTGCTGCTGGAACCTGTAGCGATGATGATGTCATCAGCCTCATATTCCTCACCATTCACGATGACGGTGCGTGCATCCTTGAATGAAGCCTCGCCCCTTACGAAGGTGATGCCAGGAGCTGCGAGCAACTGCTCAATGCCCTGACGCAACTGATCCATCACGTTGCGCTTGCGCTCAGCAGCTGCAGGGAAATCGGAAGCGTTGACTTCCGCATCATGAGCCAGACATTTGGTAGGGATGCAACCGGAGTTGAGACAAGTACCACCAGCCTCAGCCTTCTCGATGATGACCACCTGCTTGCCTTGCTGGAGAGCGTAGCTGGCAGTACGATAACCGCCAGGTCCGCTTCCTATAATGATAATATCTGTCTTCATATTTCTTTACTGCTGTATGAGTTGCTTGTAAGTAAGGACAGGATTTGTAGCCGCAGCAACGTCATCCACACGGGTGATAGGAGCGTTGTTAGGGGCAGACTTCACGAGTTCTGGAGTCTCTGCAGCTTCCTTTGCAATCACTCTGAGCACATTGATGAATGCGTCGATGGTCTCCTTGCTCTCATTCTCGGTAGGCTCAATCATCATAGCCTCATGGAAGAGCAATGGGAAATAGATGGTAGGAGCGTGATAACCATAGTCGAGCAGACGCTTGGCTACGTCCATTGTGGTAACTCCAGTGGATTTGTCCTTCAGACCATTGAACACGAATTCGTGCATGCAGAGACCAGGGATAGGGAGTTCATATACATCCTTCAGGCACTCCTTGATGTAGTTGGCATTGAGAGTAGCGTAAGGACCCACCATCTTCACGTTCTCATGGCCGAGAGTGAGGATATAGGTGAGGGCGCGAAGCTCTACACCGAAGTTGCCATGATAAGGATTTACCTGTGGGAAGAACGGTTCGAGACCCTTGCGTACGCCGACAGGACCACTACCAGGACCGCCACCGCCGTGAGGTGTGGAGAATGTCTTATGGAGATTGATGTGCATCACGTCGAAGCCCATATCGCCAGGACGGCATACGCCGAGCATAGGGTTGAGGTTAGCACCATCATAATACATCAGACCGCCACAATCATGCACGAGCTTAGCGATTTCAGGAATATTTGCTTCGAAGAGACCCAGTGTGTTAGGGTTTGTCATCATCATCGCAGCAACGGTGTCGTCGAGCAATCCCTTGAGGTCTTCCACATCGACGATGCCATCAGCAGTACTCTTCACCTCGACAATCTCGAGTCCGCAGACAGCGGCAGAAGCAGGGTTAGTGCCGTGAGCAGAGTCTGGCACGATGACCTTAGTGCGCTGCATCTGTCCGTTAGCCTCATGATAAGCGCGGATAATCATCAGTCCGGCAAGCTCACCGTGAGCGCCAGCGCATGGCTTGAGGGTGAAGTCATAGAGACCTGTTAGAGCAGAGAGGCACTTGCGCAATGTGTCGTGAGCAGAGAGTGCGCCCTGTGCAGTCTCGATAGGCTGGAGAGGGTGAAGATTATTGAAGCCCGGCATTGCAGCCACCTCTTCATTTATCTTCGGATTATACTTCATGGTGCAGCTGCCGAGAGGATAGAATCCATTATCCACGCCAAAGTTGTTTCCACTATGGTTTGTGTAATGTCTTACTACGGTCTCTTCATCGACCTCAGGCAGTTCAGCCTTGTTGACACGTCTGAGAGCAGCAGGCACTTCGTAATGAGCAAAACCGTTCTTTGGAAGAGAGTATGCACATCTTCCTTCCTTTGACAGTTCGAAAATCAGTTTGTCATATATCTTGTTATTCATGGCAGATGCTTATTAGTTTGTCAATTTCTTCCTTGGTACGTTTCTCAGTCACGGCAATCATCAAGGTGTTTTCCCCCATCTTGACACCGCCGAATATGCCATTGGCAACGAGCTTGGCGAGCAGAGCGTCGAGGTCACCATTATAGGTAACGCAGAACTCATTGAAGAATGGCTTGTCGAATGTGAGTCTGAAGCGAGAGTCCTCGCAGAGCTTTTCAGCGAGATAATGCGCAGCGTCGCATGAAATCTGTGCAGCTTCGCAGAGTCCCTTCTTGCCCATGGTAGCCATATAGATGGTCACCCAGAGAGCCATCAGTGACTGGTTACTGCAGATATTGGATGTAGCCTTCTGGCGACGGATATGCTGTTCGCGAGCCTGGAGAGTGAGCACGAAGGCACGCTGTCCATTGCTGTCGGTGGTCTTGCCTACGATACGTCCCGGCATCTTGCGCATGAGTTTCTCTGTGACACACATGTAGCCGATGTAAGGTCCGCCCCAGCACATAGGAATGCCGAGAGACTGTCCTTCGCCCACGGCGATGTCAGCGCCCCATTCGCCCGGAGTCTTGAGCAGGGCGAGGTCAGCGGCAACGGAATTCATGATGAAGAGAGCCTTGCGCTTGTGGCATATGTCAGCCACACCGGTGAGGTCTTCCACGATACCGTATCTGTTAGGCTGCTGAACGATAACGCCAGCCACAGCGCCTTCGTCGATAAGCTTCTCCATAGCGGAGAAGTCGGTAGAGCCTTCTGTCTCAGGGATATGCACCACCTCAAAGCCATTGAAGTGAGCGTAGGTCTCCACTACTTCTGTCACCTTATGATCGACGGTGTCAGAGATGAGCACCTTATGGCACTTCTTAGTAGCGCTAATAGCCATCATGGCAGCCTCGGCAGTGGCTGTAGAACCGTCATAGAGGGAGGCATTAGAGATGTCCATGCCTGTCAGTTCAGCCATCATGCTCTGGTATTCGAAGATATAATGGAGGGTACCCTGTGAAATCTCAGCCTGATAAGGGGTGTAGCTGGTAAGGAACTCGCTACGGCTTGTGATCTGAGGAATCAGCGAAGGTGTGTAATGGTCATAGACTCCAGCACCTGCGAAACATACCAGTTGCTGGTTTTGGTTGGCGAGCTTGGTGAAGAACTCGCGTATCTCCAACTCGCTCATCTCAGAAGGAATGTCGTATTCGCCTCTGAAGCGTATGCTTTCAGGAATGTCAGCATACAGGTCGTCGAGCTGTTTTACTCCGCATTTATCGAGCATCTCCTTGATGTCGCCTGCGGTTTGTGGGAAGAATTTCATAGGCTATTAAGGATAAGAAGTCCAAATTCCTGCCCCCTCGCCAAGGGAAAAGAAAACAATACGTCTTGACAAGGGGTCAGAGGTGAATGTGAAGTTTTGATTATTTGCAGATTTCTTCGTACTGGCTTGCATTCATAAGACCGTCGAGCTCTACCATGTCAGAGAGCTTGACCTTCATGATCCAGTTTTCGAAAGCGTCCTTGTTGATGAGGGCAGGGTCGTCCTCAAGAGCCTCATTGATTTCCACTACAACGCCGCTTACAGGAGATACGAGGTCGCTGGCAGCCTTAACGCTCTCGACAGCACCGAAATCATCACCTGCTGTAACCTCATCGTCAACCTCTGGAAGGTCAACATAAACCACGTTGCCGAGCTGATGCTGAGCATAGTCTGTGATACCTACATAGCCGAATTCGCCTTCTACCTTTACATATTCGTGTGACTCGCTGTAATAGAGTCCTTCAATTACTTTTGCCATAATGTTTAGAAAATAATTTATTTGGTTTTGTTATTTGGTTTTTATTTGTTTCGGACAGTCATGGAGACTGTTGTAATTTCCGTTTTTTTGCAGTATTACTGCTTGTAGTGCTTGTCGTAGAACTTCTTCTTGACTACCACGCCGTCGAATGTCTTCTTGCGGATCTGCACCTTCAGCTCTGTGCCGAGCTTGCCATAAGCAGCGTCCACCAGAGCCATAGCCACGCTCTTATCGACAGAGATACAGTGGTAACCAGTGGTGATTTCGCCAATCTTCTCGCCTTCAGCATTGAGGACAGCGTATCCGTGACGAGGCACAGCCTTGTCCTTGAGCTCGATACCTACCACCTTCTGTTTCACGCCGTTAGTCTTCTGCTCCACGAGAGCGTCCTTACCGATAAACTCTTCCTTGTCGAGCTTGCAGAAGAATCCCAGACCTGCCATTACAGGAGAGATTTCAGCAGAGAGTTCGTCGCCATAGAGAGGCAGGCCAACCTCGAAGCGCAGAGTGTCACGGCAACCGAGTCCGCAAGGCTTGCAGCGTCCGCTCTCCATGAGCTTGTCCCACTGCTTCACGATGAAGTCATGGGAAGCATAGAGCTCGAAGCCGTCCTCGCCTGTGTAACCTGTACGGCTGAGGATTATTGTCTCACCGTCGATGTCGATGGTCTTTGTGGTGTAGAAAGTAAGTTCTGAGCAAGGCAAGCCGAGCACTTCTTCCACTACGCTTTCAGCTTCAGGACCCTGAACGGCAATCTGTCCGTAGTAGTCAGACTTGTGGTCAACGACAACGTCGAATCCCTCAGCGCACTCTCTGATCCATGCCACGTCCTTGTCGATGTTTGCAGCATTGATCACGAGGAAAAAATTGTTCTCGCCCATCTTATACACGAGCAGGTCATCCACGGTGCCTCCGTCAGGATAGAGCATCATTCCATAGAAAATCTTGAAGAGCGGTGCGTCCTTGATGTCATTGGTAAAGATGTGGTTGACGAATTTCTCAGCTTCATTGCCAGTGACTACGACTTCACCCATGTGGCTGACGTCAAATACTCCGCAATGGTGTCTTACTGCATTGTGTTCCTCAACGATAGATGAATACTGGATAGGCATATCGAAGCCGCCGAAAGGAGAAATCAATGCTCCGAGTGCCACGTGTCTGTCATAAAGACATGTTCTCTTGTTTTCCATAGAACAAATCGATTAGTTGGTTTTTATTTAGGTTTCTTATTGTAAATTCCGTATGTTCCGGCAAGGCCTTGCTGATATGTTCAAGGTCATAAGGCTGTCCGATGAGTGGCGTGATGATGTCCGCATTGAGGTCGCCCACGAGGAAGTAGTCACCGAGCAGGTTCACCGCTTTTATAATGCCTCCGCTGACGTCGAGCCTTGCTTCCAGTTCGCCCACGCCTTCTATTCTCATCTTGTTGATCTTGGAATAGCGCGGGTTACTTCCCATGATGAATTCCCTGGTCAGGTATTCCTTTTCTATTTCCTCTATCTCCCTGACATCAGAGGCTGAAAGCATGATTTCGGAGTTGCAGAGGTTGTTCCTGGTATATTCCTTGAATTCCTCCAGGCTGAGGTCTATATAGTCCTTCAGCAGGGCGATGCGCTGTCTGACGCTCTTCACTCCCTTGGAAATGAGTTTGTCGTCGGAAGGCGTGAGCGTAGCCACCATATTCTTCATGTTGGTGTCATATAGCATCGTGCCGTGCACTATGGAGTGGTGAGGGATGTGATAGAAAGCGTTGCCGGACACCTTTCTGCCCTCTATCATGATGTCATTGCGTCCCGTTGCCTCGGCAGGCACACCCAGTCCGCGCAACATTTCCGCCACCATACTTATATAGCGGTCGAAAGTGAGCGATACGTTCTCGCTTCGCGTGATGTAGGAGAACATGATATTGCTCATGTCCGCATAGACGCATCCACCGCCGCTCTTGCGTCGGTAGGTCTTGATGTTGTTTTCTTTGCAATACTCTATGTTCACCTCATTTTCGATGAGCTGGTTGCGACCGAATATCACGCTTGGCTCTACCTGCCACATGAAGAAGCAGTCTTCCTCGTGGTTGATGTTCCTTGCCACGAATTCCTCCATCGCGAGATAAAAACTCAGTCGTCTTGTATCAGATTTAGGTAACGAGATATGAATCATGTCATCAGATATTGGTTGCTTAGATTGGTATGTGTTGCAAAAATAGAGAATAATTTCGGTACTGCAAAATTATTCTTCATTTATTTTCAGATTGATACGCTTTTTTAATGAAATTGGGCAATAATGATGGCAAATAAGTAGGTATTTTCAAGAATAATTCTTACCTTTGCCGAAAAATTTCAGACAGGACCTGAATCCCAATATCTATATATAAAATGGAATATATCGTATCAGCACGAAAATACCGCCCTATGTCCTTCGCTTCCGTAGTGGGACAAGAGGCGCTCACCACCACACTGAAGAATGCGGTGACATCGGGCAAACTCGCCCATGCTTACCTCTTCTGCGGTCCGAGAGGTGTCGGCAAGACCACCTGCGCCCGCATCTTTGCCAAGGTGATAAACTGCACCAATCCTCGTCCCGACGGCGATGCCTGCGGAGAATGCGAGAGCTGCAAGGCATTCGCTGAGCAGCGTTCGCTGAACATCTTCGAACTTGACGCCGCCAGCAACAACGGCGTGGAGCACATCAAGACACTGATGGAGCAGACGAGAGTGCCGCCACAGGTGGGTAAATACAAGGTGTTCATCATCGACGAGGTCCACATGCTCTCGGCTGCCGCCTTCAATGCGTTCCTCAAGACCCTTGAGGAGCCGCCTGCTCATGTCGTCTTTATCCTCGCTACCACTGAGAAGCACAAGATTCTCCCTACCATCCTCTCCCGCTGCCAGGTGTATGACTTCGAGAGAATGAGCGTGGGAAACATCATCTCCCACCTCAAGAACGTGGCTTCCGACCAGGGAGTGACCTACGAGGAAGAGGCTCTCAGCCTCATAGCCGAAAAGGCGGATGGCGGTATGCGCGACGCTCTCTCCATCTTCGACCAGTGCGTATCCTTCTGCCAGGGCAACATCACATATAAAAAGGTGCTGGAGGACCTGAACGTACTGGATGCTGACAATTACTTCAGCGCCATAGACCTCGCCCTGGAATGCAAGGTGACGGAGACGATGCTCCTGCTCAACGGCGTGATGGAAAAGGGATTCGACGGTGGACATTTCATCAACGGTCTGGCTTCCCACATCCGCAATGTCATGATGGCTAAGGACGCTTCCACGCTCAAACTCATAGAGGCAAGCGACACCATGCGCCAGAAGTACGCTGCACAGGCTCAGAAATGCTCTTCCAAGTTCCTCTACAAGGCATTGAGAATACTCAACGACTGCGACATAAACTACCGCCAGAGCTCCAACAAGCGTCTGCTCGTGGAGATGTCTCTCATTATGGTAGCGCAGATAATGCAGCCTGACGACGAAGCCGGCGTGGGGCGTCGCCCCGGCAAGAGACTGAAATCCCTGTTCCAGAAGATGATGGCTAATGTGCAGTCGCAACCAGTCACGCAGGGTACTGGTGCTGTGCGCCCCGTGATGCCGAATGCAGGACAAAGGACGCATCACGGAGAGGCCGTCGAAAATCCTGCTGAAACGAATGCGCAAACCGCTCAGACCTCAACTTTTTCACAGGCTTACCACACTGCCAAGACTCCTGTTCCGAAGATCAACATCGCCAAATTCAATCTCTCGTTCAGCGGTATGGCGAATGCGAAGAAGAAGGCGGCGGAGGATTCCGGTGCCACAGCCGAGGTGAAGGTAAGCGAGGAAGTGGCTTTCACCCTTGCCGACCTGCGACTGCAATGGCTCGCCATGTGCAACAGGATGGAGGCTACCAGCATGGTGGGAATGGCTAAGCGACTGAAGAACATCATCCCGAACATCACGGACTATCCGAAGATCGAGCTCGTGGTGGACAATGAAATGCTTCGCGACGAGATACAGGCCATCAAGCACCGCCTGGAATTGACTATGGCGAAATACCTCCATAATGGCAGTATCTCGCTGAACATCCGTGTGGCTGAGCCTACCGAGCGTCAGAAGATTCTGACTCCAAAGGAGAATTTCAAACTGATGCTGGACAACTGCGATGGTCTCAAAGCCTTGGTGGAGGGGCTGAAGCTGGAGATGGAATAGTTCATAATGCATAATTCATAATTCATGATTCATAATTCATAATGCATCCCCGCCAGTTCGCCACTGTGCCAACGGCTTTTACCGTTGGTTACCGCCAGCCGCCGCCCCTCCCAGCGGAATACACCCACCCCTGCAAGCTACGCATGGGGACATATATCCCCATGACGACATGGGGCAGGGAAGTGTTAAAGGGCGAACCAGTGCGCTTATCGACGAAATTGACATTACAGTTGCCGTTTAAATAAATTTATACAACGTAATGTAATGTATTCTATAATTCCGGAAGAAATTGCGTGAAGAGAGCGGAAATAGTTACTTTTGCATACGATATGCGTAAGTATTTGTTTCTGATAGCGTTATTGTTTTCCTTGCCTTGCATGGCAGAGACGGCTGACAGCATCCGCTCGGTGGTGGTGGATGACGAGACAGGCATGCGTCTGCGTGATGCGGTCATAAGGATGGACAACGGAAATGTCTGCAAGACCCGTTGGGACGGTTCGTTTTCCGTGCCTAAGCATTATAATAAGGTGGTGGTCTCTCATGTCGGTTATCTTGCCCGCACATTGATGTCGGGCGAGCTCGGCGACACGATACGGCTCTTTTCCAATGGTGTCCGTCTCGATGAAGTGACCGTATATGGCATGGGAGGCAAGAAGAAAATCTTCATGCCGATGACTTTCCTTGACTCTACCACCGGAAAACTGATAGGCAATCAGAGCAGGATGAACAGCGGAATAGACATTCTCGGGCTTGTAGGTCTCGGGCTTTCCAAACTCTTTCCGGGCAAGAAGAAATCATCGAAACAGGCTAAAGTCAAGAAGATTCTGGACAAATATTAGTGACTTGGTTTCTCCATGAAAATGCGGTAGTATTCCGAAAAGTCCCTCATGAAAGTGTAGCCGAAACCCGAAAAGTCCCTCATGAAAGTGTATAATATTTTGGTATCTCATTGTTTTTCAGTATCTTTGCACCAAAATGTCATTTCCGTCTCCATTACCTATAAGCAATAGCATAGCTTTTGCATCCTAATATCTATGCTATTACCGCCCAATATCTATGCTATTACCGTCCAATATCATAGCTTTTACAATACCACAATGACACCCCTCCAGCACATCCTAGGATAGGAGCTCTCTCCAGTCCCACTTGGGGGATGATTGGTTAGGTACAGATATTGATGTAGTAGGATTGAAAGCAGACCCGAATTAACATATATTTAAAACTTTTCGGCATATAATTTTTTATTGCGAAAGAAGTTCCACCCTTCCACCTTAGGTAGGTTATATGTTTGATAGTAAATGCGTTGGGTGAGGTGGAATTGTGGGTGGAATATGGGTGGAACTTCATGTAATTCCACCCATATTCCACCCATAATTCCACCACACACAAGCCTCTGATTATCAAAGCAATAACATGCCCAAGGTGGAAGGGTGGAATTACAAATGAAAAAATAAATTTTTCTCGAAATAGGGTCGAAAAAGTATTAACAACCGTTAAATAGCGGCAAATGTAAGGATCTTCACTCCAAATGTCGGTGAGCCAAATCTATTTGTTTATTTTTATTTATTGATATTTTATTGCTGATTATCAGCTTGTTAGATGCGAGCGAAACTAAATACTATGAAATGCCACAAGCCGAACAATGATTTTACTCAGCCGGATTTCGTTTTGTGAACATTGCGGGCTGAAGGCACAACAGCTCATAGCCCAGGGCAACGCCCTGGTTTTATGGGTTCTATCCACACGCCCTGCAAGGGCAAAAGCATCATATTTCTGCACATTACGTTGCCTGCTGATCTGGTTCCTCTGTTTATCTGGAACGCTGTACCAAACATCAATGGATAAAAATAAGATATCAATGGATAAAAACATTTTTGGTTATTTTTGTTTATTGATATTTTAGACTTAACGGAATTTATAGTGGATCGATGTTCCTCTTCGGCATTCACCTTGCTTCGATTTCTTGTCTCATAATCCGTAAATGAATGATTCTGCCGGACGCGACTCTCCCTCTGACAGGCTGATTTGTTTTTGTCGTAGATCTACCAAACGAGCAACAAAACACCGAACGGTAATCTACAAAACTGTGGACGATTTGGAAAATAGAATCAAGAAGGTTTGGCAGAAAGAAAAATAGTTTATATCTTTGCAACTGATATTAAATCGGTTTTTATACAGGAACAAATTTATATAGACTCAAAGTCGTGTTTGTTGAATAAAGTTGAAGTAAGTGTTGTTGTTAAAAGAACTCGGCAACTTCCACAGATTCATATTTTAATCAAATGGCAAAGAAATTTACACAGACTCAGCAAGTGATAGATACACTTCGAAAGCAAGGTGGATATGCTACATTGGGTAAATTGTATCATATTGTCGATACAACTTCGTGGGCAACAAAGACTCCTAATGAGTCAATCAGAAGAATAGTTCAGAATTCTAATGAAATTTTTAGAATTCAACCTGGTTTGTGGGCTTTGGAAGAGTTTCTGGAAGAGGTGATGCACAAATTTGATATTAAATCCAAAGAGCCAAAGGAAAATGAACTTTTCACACATGGTTACTATCAGGGATTAATCATTGAGATTGGAAATATGAAGAATTTCACAACTTATGTTCCCGCTCAAGACCAAAATCGCAAATTTCTCGAACAGCCATTGGTTGATATTTGTACAACGATAGAAATTCCGAGGTTCACTTATGATCAGCTAATAAATCGTGCAAGGACTGTGGATGTCATTTGGTTTAATGACCGCAATATGCCAAACAGTTTCTTTGAAGTAGAGCATTCAACAGATATTCAAAATTCTGTAACAAAATTTTGTGACCTGCAAGACTTTTCTTGTCGTTTTTTTATTGTTGCACCAGAAAATCGAAGGGAGCAATTCAATAAAGTGATGAATAGAACGGCATTTAAGGATATTAAGCAACGAGTCAGATTCAGCAGTTATGAAACTATACTGCACCAATATGAATTGATGTGCTCAGAACGTGCCAATATAGATTCTATCTAAGACATAGGCTATCATATATCCATCCAAACCTACCACAATCACGAATGAAGGGAGATGAACAAGGCATGGATGCTTGGTGCTTTCATTATTGGCTGTTATGCTGTTTTCTATAGACGACAGTAAGTCTTTTCTATAGGCAACTTATTGAAAATGATCATATTTGATCATAAAGGTTAATGATTGATCTTTTGGGGGTTTATTGGTTTTTTGATCGTAACTTTGCACCATCTTATGAGGAACAACGTTACGATACAAGAGACGCTTGCATGGACTTTGCAGGAAGAAGCCAATTCGCAGAAGAATGCGGGATTGGCTAAAGGACGACTGTGTCGGGTGTCGGACTCAGAAAGCGAACCGCCATCTGATGTGGCAACAGAAAGGATTCCCTCTTACTATAAATCCCCCAACAACGATTTCACTGTCATAAAAGGTGATTGCGTGGATACGCTGTCAAAGTTTGATTTCGACTTTGACATGGTGTTTGCTGACCCGCCTTATTTCCTTTCAGGGGGTGGAATCAGTTACCAGAGCGGGAAAATAGTGTGTGTGGACAAGGGGGAGTGGGACAAGCCTACCACAAAGGAAGAGATGGATGCTTTCAACCTGAAATGGCTTGCCGCTTGCAGAGAACACATGAAAGACAATGCCACGATATGGATATCGGGGACCCATCATAACATCTTCAGCGTGCAGCAGCAACTTATCAGACTGGGATTCAAAATCCTGAATGTCATCACATGGGCTAAGACGAATCCTCCTCCAAATATCTCATGCCGATACTTCACCTACAGCACGGAGTTCATCATCTGGGCACGCAAATACCCAAAGGTGGCGCACCAGTTCAATTACGAACTGA
The DNA here is from genome assembly GCA_934256705.1 of uncultured Prevotella sp. Classification (GTDB taxonomy): domain Bacteria; phylum Bacteroidota; class Bacteroidia; order Bacteroidales; family Bacteroidaceae; genus Prevotella. Next base: position 13,880 of record CAKQPF010000004.1, on the reverse strand, counting down.
TGAAGAAGATGAACGGCGGTAAGCAAATGACTGATGTCTGGCATCTGCCGGCAATAGGGAGATGGGAGAAATCATGCGGCAAGCATCCCACACAGAAACCGCTGGCTGTACTGGCACGCCTGATTCAGGCTTCCACCAAGCCGGGCGACTGGATTCTCGACCCCTTCAGCGGCAGTGGCACTACAGGCATCGCCGCCAACCTCCTGGGCAGGCGTTATCTCGGTCTGGAACTGGAGGATGATTTTCTGGCTATGAGCATGGCTCGAAGAATGGAACTGGAGGATGATGCTATACGCAAGAATTATCTTGCTCGGCTGCAGAGACACAATTCATAATTCACAATTCATAATTTTGAGTGAAAAGTGAAAAATCGCACTGACGCAGTTGTGGGACCAATGTATAATTCACAATGCATAATTCATAATAAAAAACCAGACCAATATCCGCCACTGTGCCAACGACTTTTACCGTTGGTTGAAATCCAGCCGCCACCAGACAACAAAACAACAAAACCACCAGACAACAAAACAACAAACATCTTTTATCCCCGAAATCCTTGGCAGTGTGGATTTTTTATGTTACCTTTGCGTCCGAATAACTATACTCTCTAACCTCTGACAGAATGAGACGCAAACTTGTAACTGCACTGACCTGTTTGGCCCTTTTTGGCGCTTTATGCAATGCTGACGCACAGCGGAAGACAGAAAACTTTGACGAAGGATGGAAATTCCATTTCGGCAATGCAGCTGACCCTGCAAAGGATTTCGGCTGCGGAACGGAGTATTTCAATTATCTTACCAAGGCTGCATCCATACATAATGAAGGTCCTTACTGCGAGAAATTCGTGGAAAAGGAATGGAAAACCGTCAACCTACCTTTCGATTTCGTGGTGGATCTGCCTTTCGCCAAGGAGGCAAGTCATTCTCATGGCTATAAGATGGTGGGGTATAAATATCCCGAGACATCAGTGGGATGGTACAGAAAGACATTCCATGTGGATAAGGCTGACTTGGGAAAGCATTTCGAACTGCTCTTTGACGGTATCTTCCGTGACAGCAGGGTGTGGGTAAACGGATTCTACTGCGGTGGAGAAAGGAGCGGCTATCTCTCTCAATGCTATGACATTACGGACTATCTCAATTATGGCGGCGACAACATCGTCTGCGTCCGCTGTGATGCTACGCTCGAAGAGGGCTGGTATTACGAGGGAGCGGGAATATATCGCCACGTCTGGATGTCATGCACAAGTCCTGTCCACGTGGAGAACGACGGCATTTTCATCCGTTCCGTTTCCCGGAATGGTGACTATTCGAACCCTTCTGTCGCAGTTTCAGCCAAGGTGAGATATATGTCCCACAGAGAGGAAAACGTGGAGGTGAGAGTGAAAATCCTTGATGCCGACGGCAAGTATGTTGCAGAAAGCAGTTTGAACAAGAGCGACAACGAGGCGATAAAGCCTTCCGCAAGCAAGGATTTCAGTTGTATAGTGCCGATGAGGAATGCCCGCCTCTGGAGTCCGGCTACACCTTATTTATATAAGGCAGTGACGGAAGTGGTGAAGGACGGACAGGTGATAGATGCTAAAGAGACCATGTTCGGCATCCGTGAGATAGTCTTTGACAAGGACAAGGGACTTCTCGTCAACGGACAGCAGATAAAAATCAAAGGTGTCAATATGCACCAGGACAACACAGGCGTAGGCACCGGCATTCCCGATGCTCTGCTGGTATGGAGGATAAGGCAGCTGAAGGCGTTCGGTTGCAACGCTTACCGCTCATCTCACAATCCCATGTCGCCGGCTATGCTCGATGTATGCGACTCGCTCGGCATCCTTGTGATCGATGAAAACCGCCTCTCGGGCACGTCGGAGTATGCCATCGGCAGTCTGGAGAAGATGATACGCCGTGACCGCAACCATCCGAGCGTGATACTGTGGAGCGCAGGCAATGAGGAATGGGGAATAGAATGGAATGAGAAAGGCGAGCGCATCGCAGCCAGAATGCGTGACTATTGCCATCAGTTTGACCCTTCACGCGAGATGACTTTCGCCACCAGCGGCGGTCCTACTGTCGAGGTTCCGGTCGATGTGGCTGGATATAACTATATCATGCAGAACCCCGTGGAGGAACATCGCGCCAATTATCCGGACAGGAAATGCTACGGTTCGGAGGAGACGACAGGCTGCGGCACGCGAGGCATCTATTTCGACGACCCGGAAGGACGATGGATGAAGGCGCTCAACCGTGCTCCGAACGGTAAGGACAGCATGATGAACTGCATTGAGAGAGGCTGGAAATTCTATGCGGAGCGCCCTTGGGCGGCAGGCTGTTTCTTCTGGACAGGCTTCGATTATCGTGGTGAACCCAACCCGTTGAAGTTTCCCGCAGTCGATTCACAGTTCGGCATTCTCGACTATGCAGGTTTCCCGAAGGACGAAGCATGGTATCTGAAAGCCTGGTGGACTGACGAGACGGTGCTCCATCTGCTTCCACACTGGAACCTTGCAGGGCATGAAGGCGAGACCATCAGCGTATGGGCTTATTCCAACTGCGACGAGGTGGAGCTGAAAGCCAACGGCAAATCAATGGGAAGAAAGACCATGCCGCGATACGGACACTTGGAGTGGGACGTGGAATATCAGCCCGGCAAGCTCGTGGCCATCGGCTATAAGAACGGAAAGAAGGTAAAGATGGAAGTGGTGGAGACCACCGGCAAGGCAACGGCAATAGCCCTTTCAGCTGACCGCACCGTGATAAAGGCGGACAACAAGGACGTCTCTGTGGTGACCGTGGCGCTGAAGGACAGGAAGGGCAGGGTAGTGCCTACGGCTTGCCATCAGCTCACTCTCCATGTGGAAGGTGACATGAGAATCCTCGGTGTGGGCAATGGAGACCCCGCATGCCAGGATGCCGAGCGCCCGACAGATGCTGAAGCCCGCCACTTTGCAGTGAAGGCATTCAATGGCTATGCACGGATATTCCTCCAGGCAGGAACGAAAGCCGGGGAGAATGTTCTCACCGTCTCTGCCAAAGGCTTGAATGAAAAGAGAATAGTCATTTCCTGTGCAGGGCAATGATTATCCGTAGAAACTATAATAAGTAGGTCGTCACGATGTTATCGTAATATTCTTTGATTGCCTGCTTATCATCACAACACAAATACTACTATACATATATCTGACCAAACTAACAAGACAATGAATGAAGTAATTTCTGAAATCACACGCCTCTCCGAGAAAGATTGCTATCATCTCGTGGAGCGTCACAAGAAGCAGCACACATATCCTATGCACCGCCATCAGGAGATGGAACTCAACTTCGTGGAGAATTGTGAGGGAACGCGCCGAATCGTGGGCGACAACATCGAGGTGCTGGGCAATTATGACATCGCCCTGCTCGGCGGAAACATAGAGCATACATGGGAGCAATATGAATGCACGTCGCCAGATATCCGCGAGATAACGATACATTTCTCGCGCGATCTCTTCGCAGACTCATTCCTTGCCAAGACCCACATGAAACCGCTTGCCGACCTCTTCACTAAAGCCAACGTGGGAATAGCATTCGGAATGAAGACCATCATGAGAGTCTATGACAAGCTCAACGAACTTGTAAACATGGAGCCGGGCTTCCACAGCGTGATGAAATTCATGGACTTGATGTACGAACTCGCCATCAGCACCGACTACAAACTTCTCTCCACCAGCGCTTTCGCACATGCCGCTGTCTCTTCCGACTCAAGGAGAGTGCAGAGAGTAAAGGAATTCATCGACTCCAACTACCGCAATGAGATCCGACTTCAGGAGCTGGCAGAGATGTCTTCGATGACGCCGACAGCCTTCAGCCGATTCTTCAAGCTACGCACTGCCAAGAGCATTTCCGAGTATATTATAGATGTACGCCTCGGACACGCATCACGTCTGCTTGCCGACAGCACCATGGCGGTGGTGGAAATCTGCTATCATTGCGGATTCAACAATATCTCGAATTTCAACAGGATTTTCAAGAAAAGAAGAGGATGCACCCCAACGGAATTCCGAGAAAACTATCATAAAAAGCATGTAATCGCTTAGATTGAAGCAAATGTACTATAAAAGGACAAAAAAGTGCAATCCAGTTATTGGGAAATGTCGTAATTTTGCCGACAAATCCTAATAACTGAAGCAATGAAACTATTTTTATCCTTTATGGCACTGTTCGGCATGGCATTGAATATCAATGCCTTGGAAATACCGGAAATTTTTGGTAACGACATGATACTTCAGCGCAACACCCAATGCAAGATATGGGGCTGGGCTGAGGCAAACCACTATGTCCGTATTGTGACAGGGTGGGACAACCACAGTTATCTGGCAAAGGCGGGAAAGGATGGTGCATGGAAGGTCGAAGTCAAGACCCCGGAAGCATCATACAATACCTATGACATTACCTTCTCGGAATACAGTTCCGACACGGAAAAGAAAGCTAAAGGCATTCAGCCTGTTGCCACATCAGTATCTAAAGATGTGCTGATAGGAGAGGTGTGGTTCTGCTCCGGACAGTCAAACATGGAGATGTCGCTCGGCGGTTTCTGGAATTGTCCGGTGGAAGGTGCCAACGAAACAATCTTGGAATCACAGAAATATAATCGTTCCATCCGTGTTGCTACAATCGCAAGGGATGGAAAGCAGGAACCTCAGAAGAAGGTGGCAGGCAAATGGGAGAAGGCCGAGCCTAAGAATGCTTCGCATTTCTCTGCATGTGCTTACTATTTTGCTACCACCCTCACTGACGCTCTCGATGTGCCTGTGGGAGTAATCAACTGCTCCTGGGGCGGATCATGCGTGGAGGGATGGCTGCCAAAGGAAATCCTTCTCACTTATCCCGACGGACTCACACCGATGGACGATGCTGATTATCATGCCAAGATGGTGATGTATAACGGAATGCTTGCACCGCTTGCTGGCTACACCATCAAGGGATTTCTCTGGAATCAGGGCGAGTCAAACGTAGGAAGGGAAAAGGAATACATCGACCGTTTCTCCACTATGACACGCCTTTGGCGCAAGATGTGGAACCAGCCTGGCGACAAACTGCCTATCTATACCGTCGAACTTCCGCCTTACAGATACGGAAATGCCGAAGGAACTGACGCTCCACGATTCCGTGCTGCCCAGCATGATATAACCAGACAACTGGAGAATTGCGGATGCGTCTGCACCAGCGACCTCATGTATGACCACGAGATAGACCAGATACATGGATGCCAGAAGCAGAAGATAGGACAGAGATTGGCTTATCTTGCCCTTGCCCGCGACTATGGTATGGAAGGTCTTGCCGCTGAAGCTCCCGAGTTTGAGTATATGGAAGAGGTGGATGCGAGTAAGGATGACCAAATGGTCATTGCAGGCACTGCTGTGGAAAAGAATCCCAATGCCGCAGGAAAAGTGATGCACCTCTATTTCACAAACTCTACGGATGGCTTCGACCGTATGGCTGGCATCGAAGACTTTGAGGCGCAGGATGCTGACGGCAACTGGCATAAAGCCATCGTATGGTCATCATCTGCCTGGAAAGACGTGAAGCGACAAGGCTGTTTCCTCACTCTCGCTTGTCCGCAAGTGAAGGAGATAAAGAATGTGCGCTATTGCTATAAGAACTTCATCATCGGTAAATTGCATAATTCCCGCGGTCTGCCTGTCGTGCCGTTCAGCAGCGAGAGATGAAGAATAGATAATAGGAAATAGGAAACAGGGAATAGGAGATTAGCTTTGTCTCTTGAAAATATTCCTTGAGAACCATAAAATAACGCAGGTGATTTAAGGTAATCTCCTATTACCTGTGTTTCCTATTCCCTGTTCACTGTCAATCGCGTCAGTGCGATTTCTCACTTTTCACTCTTCACTTTTCACTTTTCACTCTTCACTTTTCACTCTTCACTAAAGAATTAAATATAACCCCTCCATGTGTTGTAAGTTAGTATATGTTAAATGTAGTATCGTCCTGCTCTCCTGTTTGTTTGCTGTGACAGCAATGGCAGGAGAGAGGACACATTTTGTCACCGTGAAGGACGGAAGGTTCTTCTTGGGAGACAATGAGTATCGCTATGTAGGCACAAACCTTTGGTATGGAGCTATACTTGGCAGCGAAGGACAGGGTGGTGACCGCAAGCGCCTTATCAGAGAACTTGACGATATGCGTGCTGTAGGTATAGATAATGTGAGAGTTCTGATAGGCGGAGACGGACGAGACGGCATTCCGAGTCACATCGCACCGAAGCTACAGTCACAACCGGGAATATATAATGACACCATACTCGCAGGACTCGACTTCCTCATGATGCAGCTGGAGAAACGCAATATGCGAGCTATCCTCTATTTCAATAATGCCTGGGAATGGTCGGGAGGCTACGGAGCATACCTCGACTGGGTAGGCTTCAAGGGCGAAGTGCAGAGTTCCGACGGTTCGGGAAAGATGAAGCATTTCGACCAGACACCCGTGCCGAGCATCGACGGATGGTGGGAATACATGCAGTATGTCGCCAATTTCATCATCAATGATGAGGCTAAACGGTTGGCAAACGACCACGTCCGCAGGATGGTGACAAGGACAAACCGTTACACGGGACAAGCATATAAGGACAGCCAGGCGCTGATGGCATGGGAAATAGCCAACGAACCACGATGCTTTGTCAATGATTCGCAGCACAAGCAGAAGTTTATCGAGTGGATAGACGAACAGTCAAGACTCATAAAAAGCCTCGACCCGAACCATCTTGTCACCACAGGATCCGAGGGAAAGCATGGATGCGAGGAAAGCATTGACCTCTTCAAAGCCATTCATACCTTGCCTTGCATAGACTATGCCTGCATACATATCTGGCCAAACAACTGGGGATGGCTCGGCAAATTCAATCAGAATTACGACTCGGACAAGACCATTGCCAAGGATGCACCAGACCCGATAGTGGATAATGTCAAGGCTGCGTGCGACTCCACGATGGCTTACATCGACGAAGCGTTCATCGCATTGCGAGGCTACGGTCGTCCTATAGTGCTCGAAGAGTTCGGCTATCCGCGAGACAGATTCCTCTTTACTCCAGGTTCGCCCACAAAGGGACGAGACGCGTATTATCAATATGTATTCTCCATCATCCGTGATTCGGGCAAGATAGCCGGCTGCAATTTCTGGGGATGGGGCGGCAGAGCAAAGGTGAAGCACACCATCTGGCAGCGTTGGGACGACTATGTCTGCGACCCGGCACAGGAAGAGCAGGGACTCAACTCCGTCTTCCGTGTGGATAAGTCCACGATGAAGATCATCAGGACGATGACGATGCAGATCAATAACCCATAATCCATTGTCGTCCAGAAAGAAGGATCTCACCAGTCCGCCACTGTGCCAACGGCTTTTACCGTTGGATAATTACAAACAAAAAGCAAGTGACTGTCTGGAAGACAGTACCAAACAACCAGACAACACAACCGACAACCCATAACTGACAACCCATAACCAAAGAAATAAAGACAGAATGAAAAAATATCTCCTACTGCTACTCATGATAGCCTTTTGCTTTACCTATGAGGTAAGAGCGCAGATAAAAGGCACCAATATCACCGTTACCGTCACTCCAAGTCATAAGGACTGGACGTACAAGGTAGGTGAGAAGATTGATTATACGGTTTGTGTGCTGAAGTCAGGCACCCTGCTCGAAGATGCTGATATCTATTACGAGATGGGTCCTGAGATGTATCCCGACGTGAAAAAGGAAATGTCTCTCAAGACAGGAACGACGAAAATCACGTCGAAGATGCAGAAGCCTGGCTTCCACAAGCTGTATGTCAAGGCAAAGGTAAACGGCAGAGAGTATGAGGCATGGTGCTCTGTTGCTGTCTCGCCGGAAAGGATTCAGCCCCAGGCACAATACCCGAAGGACTTTGATGACTTCTGGGCAAAGACAATAGAGCAGGCTCGCTGGACTGCATTGGAGTCACATCTCGAATATCTTCCAGAGCGTTCCACTCCTGATGTCAACACTTATCACGTCAGTTTCCAGAATGATTGCTGGGGCAGAAGGGTCTATGGCATCCTCAATGTGCCGGCAAAGCCTGGCAGGTACCCGGCAATTCTCAAGGTGCCAGGAGCGGGAGTGCGCCCTTATTCCGGTGATGAAGGACTCTGCAGGAAAGGTGTCATCGTGCTTGAGATCGGCATTCACGGCATTCCGGTGACCAATCCGCAGGCTTATTATGACAATATCTTCTCCGCTGCGCTGAAAGACTACTGGATGAACGGTTGCAACAATCGTGACCGTTCCTATTACAAGCACGTCATAACGGGCTGCATCCGTTCCATCGACTTCCTCGAATCCACGCCTTCTCTCTCCCTTTTATCATCATGGGATGGCAAGAATCTTGGAGTATGCGGTTCGTCTCAAGGCGGTTTCCTCACCATTGCCACCACTGCTCTCGACAAGCGTGTGACCTGTTATGCTCCGGTTCACGCCGCGATGTGCGACCATGAAGCCGCTCTGAAGAAGGTGGCTTGCGGTTGGCCCCACGTGTTCTATCAGGTTTCTCAGCCTGACATGAAGGAAGTGGAGTGCATGAGATATTATGATGGAGTCAATTTCGCCCGTCGCATCACAGTGCCGGGATGGTATTCCTTCGGATATAATGACAATGTAGTGGCGCCTACATCCATGTATGCCACCTATAATGTGGCAGGAGGCGAAAAGACTCTCTCTCCTTATCAGCAGACAGGTCATTTCTGGTATGAAGAGCAATACGCCGAATGGTTTGACTTCTTGCTTGGGCAATTAAAGAATTAGGAATTCGGATTGCGTTCTTCGGCTTGAGGTACTAAAGACCATAATAATATCTATAGATAAAAACAATCAGCAGTTTTTTATTGTATTTGTATTATTTTTATTTATTGATGTTTTATTTTCAAGACAACAAGACAACAAAACAAACAAGACAACAATAAAGACTAACAATGGCAAAAGAATTCGGACACTTCGATGACCTCCACCGCGAGTTTGTCATCACTGATCCTGCTACCCCTTTCCCTTGGATCAATTACCTCGGTAATGAGGACTTCTTCGGCTTGATTTCAAATACTGCCGGTGGTTATAATTTCTATAAGGACGCAAAGTTCCGCCGTATTACTCGCTATCGTTACAATGGCGTGCCGATGGATAATGGCGGCCGCTATTTCTATATCAATGATAATGGCACCGTATGGAATCCAGGGTGGAAGCCTTGCAAGACGCCGCTTGACTCGTATGAGTGCCGTCACGGCATGAACTATACCCGCATCATCGGCAGCAAGAACGGCATAGAAGCATCCGTCGTGTTCTTCGTTCCATTGAATACATGGGCTGAAGTGCAGAAGGTTACGCTCAAGAATACCACTTCCGAGAAGAAGACCATAAAGCTCTTCTCCTTCGCAGAATGGTGTCTATGGAATGCCGCCACGGATATGGAGAACTTCCAGCGCAACTGGTCCACCGGCGAAGTGGAGATAGATGGCTCTGTAATCTATCACAAGACCGAGTATAAGGAGCGCCGTAACCATTATGCTTACTATGCTTTGACCAATGCGCAGATAGATGGTTACGATACAGACCGCGAGTCATTCATAGGTCTTTACAATGAGTTTGCCGACCCGCAGTGCGTCATTGCCGGCAAGCCAGCCAATTCATTGGCGCACGGTTGGTCGCCTATTGCTTCGCATTATATAGAGGTGGAACTGGCACCGGGCGAGTCAAAGGATTACATTTTCCTTCTCGGATATGTGGAAAATGCGCAGGAAGAGAAATTCTCAGCTGAGGATATCGAGCGCAAGAAGAATGGTACGCTCATCTCATCTCAGGCTTCCGACGTCACCCTCGTCAACAAGAAGAAAGCCAATGAGACCATAGCACGGTTCTCCACCGTAGAGGCTGTCGATGCGGCATTCGCTGAACTCGCCGCCATGTGGGACGGATTGCTCGACAAATACGTGGTCAAATCCGATGATGAGTGTCTCAACCGCATGGTGAATATATGGAGCCAGTATCAGTGCATGATTACGTTTAATTTCTCCCGTTCCGCAAGTTTCTTCGAGAGTGGAGTGGGACGTGGCATGGGATTCCGCGATTCCAATCAGGACCTTGTGGGCTTTGTCCATCAGGTGCCGAGCCGAGCACGCGAGCGTATCATAGATATCGCCTCCACACAGTTTCCTGACGGAGGCTGTTACCATCAGTATCAGCCGCTCACGAAGCATGGAAACAATGACATAGGTGGCGGATTCAATGATGACCCTTGCTGGCTCATCTTCGGAACGGTGGCTTATATCAAGGAGACTGGCGACTTCTCCATTCTCGACGAACCAGTGCCTTTCGACAATAAGCCAGGCACAGAAGTCTCTCTCATGGAGCATCTGCGTATCTCTTTCAATCATGTGGTGGAGAATTTAGGCCCTCATATGCTTCCGCTCATCGGACGAGCAGACTGGAATGACTGCCTCAATCTCAACTGTTTCTCATGGGATCCGAACGAGAGTTTCCAGACCACGGAGAATAATTCCGAAGGTTCCAAGGCAGAGTCGCTGATGATTGCTGGACTCTTCGTCGTGACAGGTAAGGACTATGTCGAACTTTGTCGCCAGACAGGCAATAATGCCGAGGCAGACAGAGCACAGAAATGTATCGATGACATGGTGGAAGCTGTCAAAAAACATGGTTGGGACGGTGAGTGGTATCTCCGCGCATACGACTTCTACGGCAACAAGATAGGCTCCAACGAGAATGAAGAAGGCAAGATATTCATTGAATCACAGGGCTTCTGCACTATGGCAGGAATCGGTCTGGAGGAAGGTATGGTGGATAAGGCTATCGACTCTTGCCGTAAGTATCTCGACTGCGAGCACGGCATGGTGCTCAATAATCCAGCTTACACCACATATCATGTGGAGATGGGCGAGATAAGTTCATATCCTGCTGGCTACAAGGAGAATGCCGGAATCTTCTGTCATAACAATCCTTGGGTCATCATTGGTGAGACCGTAGCCGGTCGTGGCAATGATGCTTGGGAACTCTTCCGCAAGATTAGTCCGATGTATCTCAAGGACCAGGCGCTTCATAAGGTGGAGCCTTACGTCAACTGCCAGATGGTGGCAGGCAAGGATGCAGCCAAACCGGGCGAAGGAAAGAACTCATGGCTTACCGGCACTGCGGCATGGATGTGGCTCACCGTGAGCCAGTATCTCCTTGGCATCAAGCCTACATACGATGGCATCATGATCGATCCATGTCTCTCTTCCGACATCAAGGAGTATTCTGTCAAGCGTATTCTCCGTGGTGTTGAGTTTGACATCACCGTGAAGAATCCTGACGGAAAGCAGAAAGGCATTAAGTCCATCATCGTAGATGGTAAGCCTATCGAAGGTAATATCGTCAAAGCCACATCGGGCAAGCATGTCGTTGAGGTGATGATGTAGTGAATGTCAAATAGGTAATAGATAATAGGTAAAAGGTAATAGGAGATTACACTTGTGAGGTAATGGGTAATAGGTAAAAGGTAATAGGAGATTATCAAAGTTCGCTTGAGAGAAAAAATAGCGAGATACCATGAGTGGCAAGTGTATTCTCCTATTCCCTATTACTCATTCCCTATTCCCTATTTCTTATTCCCTTTTCCCTATGTCCTTTCCACATTCCCTAAAAATACAAACATGAACAAGACAACAGTAATAATGGCAATGGCAGGTATGGCATTTGCTTTGACTGCCAATGCGAAGAATGATGATGACATAAAGGTCAATCAGGTGGGTTATTACCCTAATGAACCGAAGGTGGCTGTCATCGAACCGACGGTGAAACAGCAGACATTTGCACTCAAGGATGCCAAAGGCAAGACCGTATGGAAAGGCAAGGCAGTCCGGAAGTCCGTCTCTCCTTTCTCAGGCAAGGTGCGTCAGGTGGTGGACTTCTCTGATGTGAGGAAATCAGGCACCTACACTCTCTGCGCCGGTAGCAGAAAGCAGACGGTCGTTATCCGCAATGGAGCCTTCTCGGATGTGGCAAACAAGGCGATGAAAGCATTCTATCTGCAACGCACAGGAATGCCTATAGAGAAGGAATATGCTGGAGAATATGCCCGTCCGGCTGCCCATATGGACAGGAAAGTCTTTGTCCATCCTTCTGCAGCCACCGCTGAAAGGCCTGCCGGAACGGTCATTTCTTCGCCATTCGGATGGTATGATGCAGGAGATTACAACAAGTATATCGTCAATTCCGGTTTCACCATCGGCGTATTGCTGCAGGCTTACGAGATAAACCAGACCTATATCGACAGTATGAACCTCAATATCCCTGAGTCTGGCGACGATATTCCCGACTATCTCGATGAGATAATGTATAATCTCAAGTGGATGCAGACCATGCAGGACCCTACGGATGGAGGCGTATATCACAAGCTTACCACTCCAAACTTTGAAGGTTTCGTGATGCCGACGGAATGCCATCAGGACAGATATGTGGTTCAGAAAAGCACTCAGGCCGCTCTTGATTTCGCTGCTACGATGGCTCTCGCCGCACGCATTTACGGACAGTATGGTGCTTATAGACGCTTTGCCGGCCAGGCTATTGCAATGGCAGAGCGTGCCTATGCCTGGGCAGTGAAGAATCCGCAGGTGTTCTATGACCAGAACGGCAACAATGAGAAGTACGAACCGAAGGTGTTCACAGGAATGTACGACGACAAGCAGAGCGCAGATGAATTCTTCTGGGCGGCTACAGAACTCTATTTCGCCACAGGACAACAAGGTTATCTCGAACAGGCTAAGCAGTTTGCTCCGACAGTTTACACGCTGCCAGTTTGGGGAAACGTCTCAGGACTGGGCATCCATCAATGGATCAATCAGGCGATGCTGAAGAATGAGAAAGCCGAAGAGAAAATGGTGGAAAAGATGAAGGCTGACATGATAGCCTATTGCGACGACTGCGTGGCACGCATTCCGACATCATCATTCCATAGTTCGCACGGCAACAAGGCAGAGGATTTCCCTTGGGGAAGCAACAGTGAAAAATGTGCCGGGCAAGGTATTGCCCTCCTTTATGCCTACACTCTGACCAATGACCACAAATATCTCGATGCGGCAGTGGGCGATGCTGACTATCTCCTTGGCAGAAATGCCACGGGCTATTGCTTTGTGACAGGATTTGGAACAAAGCAAGTGATGCACCCTCATCAGCGCATCTCTCATGCTGATGGCATAGAGGCGCCGCTTCCTGGTTTCCTCTGTGGCGGACCGAATGCTGGGCAACAGGACCGTGAGACCTGCAAGACTTATCCTTCCACTGCTCCCGATGAATCATATACCGATGATATGAACAGCTATGCGAGCAATGAGATAGCCATCAACTGGAACGCTTACCTCGTAGGATTCATGTCTTGGCTTGATGCGTCGCTGGGAAAATAGTGTTCTTTTGGAGAGAGAAAAATGGAACAAAACATGAATCTTTAAGCTATTATTTTGCGATAGCTGAGATATTAGGATGCGAAAGCATAGTTATTACATTGTAAAAGCATAGTTATTACCCTCTAAAAGCTAAGCTTTTGCGTCGTAATAACTATGCTTTCGCATTTTATTGATTATCAGCGTGTTGCAACGTCTCTATTTTGCCTTGAGGCAAAAGCAGGAAAATAGGACAATTTCCTCGGTAGGATGGCTGCTGGCATCCAACGGTAAAAGCCGTCGGCACAGTGGCGGCTTTGTTGGGTATCCAATTGTAAAAGCCGTTGGCATAGTGGCGGATGTGGCGGGTATCCAATTGTTAACCCAAGTTTAACATAGCCAAACCGTTTCTCTTGCAGTATCAGCCAGTTAGCAATTTCAATTTGCGTTACTGTG
>CAKQPF010000003.1 GCA_934256705.1 uncultured Prevotella sp. | reverse complement strand
ATACAGAAACGAGCAGAAGTCCGCTCGTTTCCATATTGTTACCTATATAATATAGGCAAACGCCCAACTTCTTGATATTCAATCAAAGTCCAATTTAGAGCGAGTTACAATTGTAATATCATAGCTTTTAGGAGGTAAAAGCATAGATATTGCAACAAGCCTCCCAGCCCCCCTCTTATCCCACTATTGGGGGATAAGAGGGGGGCTACTTATTTTTATTACTTACTAACTTGTTTTACTACCTTACCGCCACGTCTGACGATATTGAGTCCGCGTTGCATTTTGCTAATGCGCTTACCCTGCACATTGTAATACTCCGCCTTCTCATTGTTTGAGTCTATCACTTGGTGGATAGCGGTGGCATCCTTCTTGGTGAAGTAGCCTGTGGTATAGTTTGCGTATTTATGGTCTGGCTTATTCGCATCATATTTGATAGCTCCCTTTAGCGAGGTGCAGTTCTTGAACATGTTATATCCGTTTTCTACATTCTTTGTGACGAACTTATCGCTGGCGTAGATAGTTTTAAGTGATGAGCAACCACTGAACATATACTGCATAGTCTCCACATTTGAAGTATCGAAATTAGATAAATCGAGTGAGGTGAGTGAGGAGCAAGTACTGAACATTTCCCACATATGCGTCACCTTCGAAGTATCGAAATTAGATAAATCGAGGGAGGTGAGGGATGAGCAACCTTCGAACATATACTGCATCCGCGTCACCTTCGAAGTATCGAAATTAGATAAATCGAGGGAGGTGAGGGATGAGCAACTAATGAACATTCGAATCATATTCGTCACATTCGAAGTATTGAGATTAGATAAATCAAGGGAGGTGAGTGAGGAGCAAGAATCGAACATTCCGCTCATATTTGTCAGCTTCGAAGTATCGAAATTAGATAAATCGAGGGAGGTGAGTGAAGAGCAAGAATCGAACATTGCACTCATATTCGTCACCTTCGAAGTATCGAAATTAGATAAATCGAGGGAGGTGAGTGAAGAGCAAGAACCGAACATTGCACTCATATTCGTCACCTTCGAAGTATCGAAATTAGATAAATCGAGGGAGGTGAGGGAGGAGCAATCATAGAATATATACGCCATATTCGTCACCTTCGAAGTATCGAAGTTAGATAAATCGATGGAGGTGAGTGATGAGCAACCATAGAACATTCCGCCCATATCCGTCACCTTCGAAGTATCGAAGTTAGATAAATCGATGGAGGTGAGTGAAGAGCAAGAATCGAACATTCCGTTCATATCCGTCACATTCGAAGTGTTCAGATTCTTAATGCCTTCAATGATAGTGAGATTTGCGAAGTTAAAAAACCAACCCGAACAATTTGTTGGTCTCGCCTGTGCAAAGGAATTATCAAATACTACCTTTTTGACATTTTCACCTACCACATACCATTCCGGGAGTAATAATTCATCTACAAGAATCCTATTCATGCCATAAGCGCCAGCTGGCTTTGCTGCGTCATACTTGAAGGTGAGGACACCATCGGCGAATACTGCATACGGTTCTGCTTCCTGTGCTTGTACTGCAGTGCTCCATACCGGGAAACACAGCAAGGTGATTAGCATAAGCTTTATTGCTTGTGCGAGATTTAGATGTAGAGCTTGTTTCATAACGATAATTTTTTATTAGATGTTATACATATATATTATTATAATAGAAAATTGTTTCTTGCCACTGCCAAATGTTGTTTTCTCGTTCTTGCTTTAGGTTTAGCATCATTTTGATGGTGCAAAGTTCGGAATTATTTCAGACAAAATATGTTATATTTCTTACAAAGATTTGTATATTTCTTACATTTTTGTCTGAAAATAGGGAAAATCTGCAAAAAAAACGGGGAGACACCCTCTTGTTTCCCTTGTGGGAGGGTAGGTTACGCTTATCGGCTTGAGTTCTCTCAGTTGGATTTAATTATGAATTGTGCATTATGATTTTCCCCTCGAAGAATAGGGGAAACCATACGCCTGATTATGGTTTTTCCCCTTGATATGATGAAGGAAATGCTGTACCTTTGCACCAGAAAATAAGTAATAACCCTCTAAAACAATTTGGATTATGAAACGTATATTATTCGCAATCGCATCGGCATTCATGATGATTACATCTGTTAATGCGCAGAGACTGACCGACATTCAGGCTGAAGCACGCTTTATCACAGACAAGATGGTGCTGGAACTGGGTTTGAGCAATGTTCAGCGTAATAATCTATTGAATATAAACCTCACTTATCTCGACGGCATTCGCAGCTATCGCGACATCGATGCCTACGGCTGGAAGTATCGCAACAAGCAGTTGAAGCGTATGCTCTCTGAGAGACAGTGGAGAAGATATAAGGAGTCATACTACTTCTATCGCCCTATCGCATGGCGCAACAACGTCTATGTACATAATATTTATGTGAAGTATCCGGGGCACAAGCGCCCTGGCTACTATGGTCATCCGGGCAATCCGCACAAGTTTTACAAGCACCACGGACGCTATGACAAGCACGACAAGAAGTATTACAAGCACGAAAGGAAGTATGACAAGTACGAAAGGAAGCATGACAAGTACGACAAGAAGTATTACAAGCACGACAAGGAATACGACAAGCACGACAAGAAGTATTACAAGCACGACAAGAAATACGACAAGAAGTACGACAATAGATACAAGAAGCATCGCATTCACCAGTTTGATAGAGACTAATATCAGGCTGACCGCATGAGATAAGCGATGAGCCAATAGGCTTTTCGAGGTGCAAGATAGTATCAAGAGTGTAAGTGATTAATAATTTGAGATAATAGAAGAGTAGGTCTCCTCATATTGGGGAGACTTACTTTTTTCTTTGTGTAAACAAAAAATAACAGGAAAAACTTGTTTTTTTTCGGATTATTCTGTAAGTTTGCAAGCAGAAGTAATCATTTAAAAAAGGAGGTGGTTATGTCGACATCTATAATATTAGACTATGACAAGAATGATAAGAGAGCCGAAACAATGATAGAATTACTATTGGCCTCTGGATTGTTTAAGAAAAGAGTTCCAAGTATTGAATCTGCCTTGGAGGACATTGCAGAAGGACGTATCCATCATTATAACTCTCTTGATGAATTAAAACAAAAGTTTGCAAATATGCATTATTTGTTTGGTTAATGAAGGATTGTAAGAAGTTCTAATTAGAAGAAGGTGAGTTCTATAAAATCCATAAATATAAAAAAGCAAGGCACCATGGGAAAGAAAGCTGGTAAGAGATTAAATAAAAAGCAAATGAGCGCCATGCTCGAAGACTTCTTCAGGGCAAACCCAGGAAAGAGTATCTCATTCAAGGAGATATTCCGCAAACTGCATTTTGACACGCATCCGATGAAGATGCTCGCCATAGAGATAATGGAGGAGATGGCTTGGGATGACTTCCTGAAGAGCACAAGCATCAGTTCCTACCGACTCAATGAGAGCGGACAGGTGCTGGAAGGACGCTTCGTGAATAAGGCAAACGGAAAGAATTCATTCATTCCTGACGGCTCTGACAAGCCTATCTTCGTGGCTGAGCGCAACTCTATGGGCGCTCTTACCGACGACCGTGTGCGTGTTAGCCTCATGGCACGTCGTGAGAAGCATATACGTGAGGCGCAGGTCATCGAGATACTCAAGCGTGCAAAGGACCAGTTTGTAGGCAGACTCAAGGTGGAGAAGGATCTCGCCTTCGTCATTCCTACCGAACCTATGTCGCAGAATATCATCATCCCGAAGCGTAAAATCAAGGATGCGAAGGACGGCGACCGCGTGGTGGTGAAGGTAATAGACTGGCCTGACGCTGAGCATAAATCCATTGTGGCTGGCGTAATCGACGTCCTCGGCAAGCAGGGCGACAATGATGCGGAGATGAATACCATCCTCGCACAGTATTGTCTGCCTTATAAATACCCGAAAGCAGTGGAGGAAGCCGCTGAGAAAATCAGCGATAAGATTACAGAGCAGGACTATGCTGAGCGCGAAGATTTCCGTGATGTCTTCACTTGCACCATCGACCCGCATGATGCTAAGGACTTCGATGATGCTCTGAGCATACGCAAACTCGATAACGGACTGTGGGAAGTGGGCGTGCATATCGCCGACGTGAGCCACTATGTCACCGAAGGCAGCATCATAGACAAGGAAGCACGACAGCGAGCTACCAGCATTTACCTCGTGGATCGTACCATTCCGATGCTCCCGGAGCGACTCTGTAACTATATCTGCTCTCTGCGTCCTGATGAGGAAAAATTGGCTTACTCCGTCATTTTCCATCTCGATGATGAGGCTAAGGTGAAGCATTACCGCATCGTACACACCGTCATAAAGTCAAACAGACGCTATGCTTACGAGGAAGTGCAGGAGCTGTTGGAGAAGAATGGCGTGGTGGATGGCACGGGCGAGCCTGCTCCAAAGAAGAAACACTACGAGGGAGAGAATGCTGAAGCACTCATCACCCTCGATGGTCTCGCTAAGAAACTCCGCGCACAGAGATTCAAGAATGGCGCTGTAAAGTTCGATCGTGAGGAAATGCGCTTTGAAATCGACGAGACAGGAAAGCCTATACGCTGCTATTTCAAGCGCTCTAAGGATGCTAATAAGCTCATTGAGGAGTTCATGCTCCTTGCAAACAAGACCGTGGCAGAGAGCGTAGGAAAGGTGGCAAAGGGCAAGGTAGCAAAGACATTGCCTTACCGTGTGCATGATGAACCAGACCCACAGAAGCTCGAAACGCTCAAAAACTTCGTCACCAAGTTTGGATACAAGATGAAATCCACTGGTACGAAGGGCGCAATGGCAAGGAGTTTGAACACCCTTATGGATGAGGTAGAGGGCAGAAATGAGTCGAATGTCATTCAGATGGTGGCTCTCCGCGCCATGATGAAGGCAAAATACTCTGTGCACAACATTGGTCACTTCGGTCTCGCATTCGATTATTACACGCATTTCACGTCGCCTATCCGCCGTTATCCCGACACTATGGTACATCGTCTCCTTACCCGCTACGAGCATGGAGGCAAGTCGGCAAGCAAGGAAAAGTATGAGGAACTGTGTGAGCACAGCAGTGAAATGGAGCAGATAGCAGCCAATGCTGAGCGTGATTCCATCAAGTACAAGATGGTAGAGTTCATGAGTCAGTACATCGGAGAGGAGTTTGACGCACATATCTCTGGCATTGCCAGTTACGGTATCTACTGTGAGATAGATGAAAACCACTGTGAAGGCATGATTCGCATGGAGGATCTCGACGATGATTACTATGACTTCGACGAGAAAAACTACTGCCTCCGCGGTCGTCGTCGTCATCATGTGTACAATCTTGGTGACCCTATCCGCATCAAGGTGGCTAAGGCAAACCTCGAAAGAAAGCAGCTCGACTTTGTCCTTGCCGACTGATTATGACGGTCGGAGCAGCATTATAGCTGCATAATTTCTGCCTGTCTGGATGACAGTACCTTAATAAAGCGCAAGCGAGAATGAAACTTCGCCCCAACAATGGCTTTGCAAGGTGCCGTCCTCCAGGCAGGTTTATTTGTTTTGTCTGATTGCTTTGATTTCGGCATGGCGTTCTGTTTCATCCGACAGAATTATCAGATATAGGAATGACTGACCGATAGACAAAACATTTCAAATAATGGTAAACTAACCTTAAATTATCTTATAAAGCTCCGATAAATCCGCTATTCCATCCTTTTTATGTGTCGAAAAGTGTAACTTTGCAGCACAATCATGTGTCGAAAAGTGTAAGAATTCGGCTAAATCATGTGTCGAAAAGTGTAATATTTCCATAAAACCATGTGTCTAAACGTGTAAAATATGAAAAGAAAGATATACTCTAAACTCATAGAATGGAAGGAGAGTTCATCGCATAAACCTCTAATCCTCAATGGTGTAAGACAGTGTGGAAAGACGTATATAATGAAAGAGTTTGGTAAGAACGAATTTCAGACCTTCGCTTACGTCAACTGTGACAGAAATGAAAACCTGCATCAGATATTCGAAGGAGGTTTCAATATCTCCAAGATTATCCGTGGTATCAGTGCTTTGTCCGGAGTAGATATCATTCCGGGCAAGACTTTGATATTTCTGGATGAGGTACAGTCGTTTTCTCTCGTATTGGAATCACTGAAATATTTCTGTGAAGACGCTCCTGATTACCATGTTGCAGTGGCTGGCTCCTTGCTCGGAATAGCATTGCATTCTGGTGTTTCATTTCCTGTAGGCAAGGTTCAAACCATGAAACTTTACCCTATGGACTTTGAGGAATTTCTCATGGCGAAGGGCGAACAGCAACTGCTCCGCATCATGCACGACCATGATTTTGACCTGCTGACAGCCCTCCACGAGAAGTGTAAGGACCTCCTGCGACAGTATTATTATGTCGGTGGTATGCCGGAAGTGGTGAAATCTTATATAGATAATGGACAACTGAAGCCAGTTCGCGCTATACAAAACGAGATTCTCTCCAACTATGCAGGAGACTTCTCCAAGCATGCTCCATATCAAGAGGTGCCACGCATCAGCATGGTCTGGCAGTCTATTCTCGGTCAGTTGTCAAGGGAAAACAAGAAATTTATATATGGTGCGCTCAAGAAAGGCGGAAGAGCAAAGGAATTTGAGGTCGCTATCCAGTGGCTGGTAGATGCAGGACTGGTGTATAAAGTGAATAAATGCACAAAGCCCCAATTGCCTTTGAAGTTCTATGAGGACTTCACTGCCTTCAAGTTATATCTCTGCGACTGCGGACTTATGGGAGCGATGGCAGACACGGCGGCAAAGGATGTCCTGATTGGAGACAGCGTATTTACAGAATATAAGGGCGCTTTTACTGAGCAATATGTCTTGCAGCAGATACTTTCTTCAGGAATATCGGATATTTATTATTACAGTGCAGACGACTCCCGCATGGAGATGGATTTCCTGATGCAGAGAGAAGGCGCGTTACTGCCTGTCGAAGTAAAAGGCGGTACAAGCATTAAGTCCACTTCTCTCCACAATTATCTGATGGAGCATCCCGGCATTCAAGCCATTCGGTACTCTATGTTACCATACAAGAAACAGGATTTCCTCACCAATATCCCGCTGTATGCCGTCGGAATATGATTATTGATTTCCTACTTATTTGTTTATTTTTATTTATTGATATTTTATTACACAAGACAACCAGACAACGCTAACGTTTTTTTATTTGTTGATATTTTATAACTGATTAGCAGCCTGTTGGATACTTTCGAAAGTTGAGTAATTCTATAAACATTAAGCAATCTCTACTATGAATTATGATTTTGACAAGATAATCGACCGCTCAGGAAGCGGCGATTTCAAGCATGAAGTGCTCAAAGAGCGTTACGGACGCGATGACATCCTGCCACTTTGGGTGGCTGATATGGACTTTGAGACCCCTGATTTCATCCTTGATGCAATGCGAAAGCGCATGGAGCATCCTATCTTTGGATATACAGTGCAGCCTGAGGAGTATTGGCCTACGGTAAAGAAATGGATTGCCGACCATCATCAGTGGGACGTCAAAGAGGAATGGATGACGTATATACCTGGCGTGGTGCGCGGTCTTGGCTTCGCCATCAATGCGCTTACAGAGCCTGGCGACAAGATTATCATACAGACACCGGTCTATCATCCTTTCCGCATGACTATCGAGGGAAATGGCAGATGCACGGTGAAAAACCAACTGATAGAGACTGACGGGGACAATTTCTATGAGATGGACTTCGATAATCTCCTCTCTATAATCGACGGAGCGAAGATGCTCGTGCTCTGTAATCCTCATAATCCTGCCGGAATAACATGGAGCAAAGAGACACTTCAGCGCCTTGCCGACATCTGTTATGAGCATAATGTCATAGTTATCAGCGACGAGATACACGCTGACCTCGCCCTTTTCGGCCATAAGCACGTGCCTTTTGCCTCTGTTTCCGACAAGGCAAAGAGTATTAGCGTCACATTCCAAGCCCCTACAAAGACATTCAATGTGGCGGCTTTAGTCAGTTCCTATGCCATCGTGCCGAATGACAAGATAAGGGAAAAACTGTATTCCTGGATTACTGCCAACGAACTGAATGAGCCTAATATCTTCGCTCCTATAGCCACTATCGCAGCTTTCTCGCAGGGAGAACCGTGGCGCAGGGAGATGCTCAAGTATATAGAGGAGAATATCCTCTTCACCGAAGAATACTTCGCACAGCATATCCCAGGCATAAAAGTCATACGTCCGCAGGCATCTTTCCTCGTTTGGCTCGACTGCCGTGGCCTCGGTCTCGACCATGATGCGTTGCTTGATTTCTTTATCAACAAAGCCCGCCTTGCGCTCAATGACGGTGAAATCTTTGATACAGAAGGTGATCCAAACGCTCCTATACACAATGAGCACTGCGCTTCCCGTGGCTTCATGCGCCTCAACGTAGGCACTCCGCGTGCCATACTCCGTCAAGCCCTGAGCCAGTTGGCTGATGCTTGTATGCGATAACTTACCTTTCCTTTAGCAAAAGGGATGGGAAAAAAGCTGAAAGTTACGGTTGCTATTCATTTTCATGATGTAGAATGTGGGGTTTCTCAATAAAAAATTGTTACCTTTGCATTTCAACATGATATAAAAACATATAATATAATGTATCACTGTCTGGTAGTATTGACGGATAAGACAGACGTCAATACTGCCGAACAATATAACTGAAGACAAAAGAATAAGAAAACAAACATATTAAAATATAAGCATTGACTATTATTTGCGTTCGTCTGAATAGCGTCGGAAACTAATCAGATAGAGATAAGAACTGACAAATAGTGGTTGGCAAGTCCTGCGTAGGATTTGCCTTTCCGCCATTGTATGAGAGTCATTGCCTTTGCCCCACAAGGCATAGGTTACTCTTATAATGGTGGAGAGGTCTCATTTCCGACGCAGCCTCGACGAACGCATAAGAGGGTCTATGCCTTCTTTTGTGACTTTCACCGTCAATTATGCCGTGACGTAAGTGATAGATTGATGCGTAAACAAACCAGAATCATGGCATCAAACGTCACTCAGACATCCTCCATCGGAGGGTCTTCACCTGCGCGTCTCCACTGGATAGACTGGATGAAAGCTATCGGTATGGGACTTATCGTCTATGGACATTTCTTTTCGCTCTATGACATATACGTCTATGTCTTCAGCGTTCCCCTGTTCTTTCTCATTTCCGGTTTCCTTACCCGACGGGAAACCGACCGCAAAGTGTTCTGGAAGAAGCTGTTCTTCAATCTCGTTGTCCCGCTGTTGATTATCTGTCCTGCAAACTATCTCATCACGGCAGCGATGGGATTCATCACGACTGGAAACGGTCCGGAAAATCCATTGCTGTTCCTTTTCAAGATGCTTATAGGCAGACAAGGTCCATTAGGTCCCTTCTGGTTCGTCTATACCCTTGTCATCCTCAAGGTGATATACCAGTTTACCGGCAAGGCTTACCTGCATATAGTATGGACCGCGTGCTTCCTTTTCTTCGCTTACATCATCAACAATAATGACATTGTGATACATGGAGTGAATGTATTCGAGAAATCCTGGGCGATACCGAATACGTTTGTGGCGTACCCTTTCTTCATTATCGGGCAATTCTTCCGTAAGTGGAAAGACCGTTTAGCCGCCTATAAGCCAGGAAAATACACCGCTATATGGATGCTCCTGAGCCTTTCCATCATCTTCATCTGCGGCCATGACCATAAGTATGTTTACCTTTACGAATGCGGTTACGGTGACAATATCTTCCTGTTTCTGTTGGGCGGAGTAGGGGGAACTGCCTTTGTGTTCTTCATTTCCAAAGTCCTTGAACGCTTTACCTGCAAGGCTGTCACGGACATATCCGTCGGCACGACCATCATATTGGGTTTCCATATGCACTTGGTGTTTGTGTTCCGGCATTTCTTCCGGACGGTTTCTGCAGCGGATGTGCTGTTCACGGTCATCATACTGCTGGCTTTCATCCCGTTGATCCGCCTCTGCGCTTCACACGCTCCTTTGCTTATGGGGAAATACCGGACAGGGAAATGATATGTGATTGCTGACATTCTGCAAGTATCTACCAAGCTGATAATCAGCAATAAAATATCAATAAGTAAAGATAAACAAATGTATTTTTTTTCTATTTTATTCTTTATTTTTCTCTATTGATGTTTTAATCTTCCCCACGAAAGTGGGGACCGAGGGGCATTTCTTACTTACTAAAGTTTCCCATATTTACAAACATACTCAAATGTCTGACTGTCAGCAAATTGTAAAAATGTTAATTTCGATTAGACAAAATGCGTAGTTATTTCAAACAAGACTGATATTGAGCATCAATAGGTTATGAATCCTATTCCAAAGCATTAAAGTATATTAACCCAATGATGCAACACTCTGGATTAGAGATGTTTATATGCGATAGTTGAATTATAACCGATTGATTATCAAGAGTGGGAAACTTCAGTTACTTATGGAAGTTGAGCACATGATATAATAAGGTGGCTAATCACTCTGCGATAAGCACACGCTGTCATGGGGTTCATGGGCACGGGAAAATGGGACAAAAGGGGAATGGAATTGATGCCTAAGTGTGATAGGTAAGATATCGGAAGGTAAAAGCATAGATATTACATTGTAAAAGCTATGATATTGGGAGGTAAAAGCATAGTTATTGCAATGTAATATCTATGCTTTTGCATCTTATTGGTTATCAGTGGATTGTGAAAGTGGATTGTGTTGTGACTGGGATTTTGGGAAAACGGAAAAATGGAACAGTTTCAGTGGGCATTATGGGCATGGAAGAATACGTCGGATAATGCACAATACATAATTCACAATTCATATTTCATAATGCACGGAATTCTGCGATGTGTTGTCATGATACTGTTTCCTGACCTCTAATATGGCAGACGGTGAATAGTTAAGATTACATAAATTTGGAGCGGTATGCTTGTGCGTGTGGTTTATATTCCATATCTTTGTAAGATAACACAATATAAACATAAATGTCATGTCAGAGAATTTAGAACTTATAATCAGAATAATAGCCGCTATGCTGCTCGGCGGCATAATCGGCATAGAGCGTGAATACCGGGCCAAGGATGCCGGTTTCCGCACGCATTTCCTCGTCAGCGTGGGCAGTGCATTGTTCTGCGTAGTGTCGCAATACGGCTTCGGAGATGAGGTGAAGGATGCCTCGCGAGTGGCTGCGCAAGTGGTTTCGGGCATTGGTTTCCTCGGTGCCGGCACGATTATCTTCCAGAAGAACGTGATAAGAGGACTCACCACTGCCGCCGGACTGTGGGTGACTGCCGCCATCGGACTTGCCTGCGGCACGGGAATGCTGCTGCTTGCCACGGTGGTCACCATACTGGTGCTGGTGGGACTTGAGGTAATCAACGCGTATCTGCCTCAGGTAAGCACCACGTCAATCGCCGTGACGTTTACCTCATACAACAAGGACAGCGTGGAGAAAGCCATCGGTGGGCTCAGGAAGGAGTGCATCGAACTGTATTCCTATGAGATGAAATACCACCATACTCCGCAGGGATTGCTCTATGAAGCGAAGCTGGAGATGAAGGTGAAGCGTGGCAATCACCACGAGAGACTCATCGAATTCCTGAATGAGTTTGACGATGTCTCCATCTCCTGCATCGAGTGATGCGCCGTGATGTCTTTGGCAATACAGCGCTTGGGATACAGTGACTTACTGCAATGAGGCGCTTGCCAGGACGAAGTAAAGCACTGCAATGAAGAATACAAGGATAAGAAATCTTACCCACTGGAAAATCTTCTGGAATCTTTTAGCCTGTTCGTAAGTCATACTTATAAGGTTTTTGGTTTTTGGTTGTCGGTTGTTGGTTGGTTTGTTGGCATTTGTATAAGCACGTGGGTTCGTCCCACCATATTACCGATAACCGACAACCAACAACCGACAACCATTTATATATACCAGCAGTTAAGCAGTAAACTTCTCCATTCCGCGGAGCAGATGGCGGAGACTGCTGAGCAAGAGCTGCGACTCCTGGATGATATTGAGGAACACTGTCGTTGACTCGATGTTGACGGTGTGCTGCTGCATGGAGTCGATCACCTGCTTGCGGTAGTCGGAAAGACAGCGCTGCAAGCCCTCAGCCTTCTCTCTGGTCTGCGCTACACAGGCCATGCTGGTGCAGTCTTCACACAGGTGGAAGATGTCGATCACCTGCTTCTGCAGCTTCAGGAAGGTGTAGGCGTATTCCCCGGAGACAGGAGTGAAGTTGTTTCCGATATGCTCACGGCAAGGGTCATTGATACGCTTGAGACAGAATATCATCTGCTCCACGGCGTTATTGGCAAGGAAGTACCACGTATTCTTCTCCACAGCAAGGATATTATCAATCCTTCTCAGACCGATGATGTCGCGACGGCGCTGGCGCTTCATCTGCTTACGGGCTGTCTCTATCTGGTGAGTGGCATGGCGAAGCGGGCGATATTCCTCATGCAGGAAGGCGTCAGTGATACGCTGGTAGCAGTCTGCTGCAAAGCGAAGCTGCTCCTTATTGCAGTAATCCACGTGCTGCTTGAGCAGGCTCCAGCGCTCTGCCTTGTCCTGAGAGCGAAGCATTTTCTTGAAGATAACGTCCTCTTCCGGCTCCTTGGTGGTTGTGGTGTATTTCATGTTGCTCCTGATGAGGAGGAAGATAGCGAGGACGATGGCGCACACCATGAATACGGAAGAACCGAAATACATGCCGTTGGTCACGAGGTAACAGATGATGAAGGCGGCACCTGCCGTGATAAACCATCCACCGATGACGCTCAGCACGCCGGTGATGCGGAAGACGGCGCTCTCTCTGCTCCATGCTCTGTCAGCAAGGCTGGAGCCCATTGCCACCATGAATGTGACGTAAGTGGTGGAAAGAGGCAGCTTCATGCTGGTGCCCATAGCCACGAGCAAGCCAGCAAGAACGAGGTTGACAGCGGCACGGATAAGGTCGAATGCGGCACCGTCAGCCAGCACTGAGGAGTCAGGATTGAAGCGGCTGTCCACCCATCTGCCTATTTTCTTAGGTATAAAGCCTGAGATTGCTGCGGCAGTCTTCTGGGTATTGCGCACCAATACTCTTGCCACTGCGCTCGAACCGAACATTTCATCGCCTTCATCCTGACGTGAGAGGTCCACGGAAGTCTTCACCACGTTCTGCGCTTTCTTTGAGAATACAAGCGCAAGGACCATTACCACGCCGGCAAGGACGAGATATATCATCGGAGTCTTGGCGGTCTCCATCAGCGAACTCATCATGAATGAGTGGACATCACCGTTGCCGTTTGCCATGAAGTCATTGTAGGCATCAAGTCCGGTCAATGGCACACCGACGAAGTTGACGAGGTCATTGCCGGCGAAAGCCATGGCGAGAGCGAATGTTCCCAGCAGTACAACGAACTTGAGCACAGGCACCTTCAGCGCGCTGAGCACGGTCATTATCACTGAGAACACCACGAAGCCGCCTACGAGGATGGTCCATGTATTCTGATTGATGAGGTCCTTCAGTTCAGGAGTCATGATGCTGGAGCCCTTCAGACCGTTGATGAGCAGGAACCAGATGATGCTTGTCACCGCAATGCCGGCGAAGATGCCGATCTTGAGCGAAGAGCTTACCAGTCCGTCACGGTTGCCCTGCACGTCGGTAGAGGTGCCGTTGACACGATATGTGAACGAGAAGATGATGCGGGCAAGCCACTGCACGAACGTACCGAGCACGAAAGCGATTGCCACGCTGAGGAATATACCGAGTATGACGCTCAATGCTTTCTCCGTATTGAGCAGGTCGCCTATGGTCAGAGCCACACCGTCAGCATTGGTAACACCTGTGACAATCTTTATCAAGGCAATGGCGAAAGCACCTCCAAGCAGCTCGAACACCATGCTGACAGTGGTGGATGTCGGCATACCGAGAGTGTTGAAGATGTCGAGAAGCACCACGTCAGTCACCATGACGGCAAGGAAGACGCACATCACGTCATAGAAAGAGAAATACTCCGGCGTCATGATGCCGTGGCGTGCAACGTCCATCATGCCGTTGCTCATGGATGCACCGGCAAACACTCCGATAGCGGCTATCAGGACGATGGTGCGGAATTTGGCCACCTTGGCGCCGATGGCAGAGTTGAGAAAGTTTACTGCGTCATTGCTTACTCCCACCACAAGGTCGAAGATTGCAAGCACGATAAGGAATACCACGATTCCCAAGAAGAATGTACTCATACTGATTTTTGATACTTTTAGAATTCTGCTGCAAAAGTATCAACATGATGTTACATTCCTGTTACACGCGTATTAAAAGGGTATTGCGGATGAAAAAAAGTGTGTCTGCTGATTGTTTCTTTCGGTTGTCGGCAGTAAATAAACCAACAACCGACAACCAACAACCGACAACCTCCCCCCTTTATTATAGCCAAGATAATCTATAATGAAATGTGCCGAACTGGAATGGGGATGCAAGGCTGTTCATATACGTAACTGATTGAATGTTTATGGTTTGGAGAATATTACCAAAAGGTAAGTTACCAAAAGGTAATATCCGGTTGCAAAGATAATGATTATTTGCGTCATTTCCAAATTTACTGGTGAAAGATTTCACCCGTCACCAGCCACTGAGCCGGTGGATTACACCATTGTACGCCAAGGAAACCCCGAACAAAAAAATACTGAAAAAAGTGAAAATCACGATGTTATTTGGTATTTCGGTGCAAAATAACTACCTTTGCACGCTAAAAGATGAGGCTCAAATCATACCAATTTATATTTTCACCGTCACTAAGGAGAAACAAGACATAAAAATCAATAACCAGAAAACATGAGAAAAATCAGCAGTTTCGCATCGCTTTGCGCTTTCATCGCCATGATGTGCTTCACGTCAACGGCGCGTGCCGACGAGGGTATGTGGACCCTCTACAATCTTCCTGACGCCGCATTCAGACAGATGCAGGCAGAAGGCTTCATGCTGCCACAGAGCAAACTCTTCGCTGACGATGATGCCATCGGACGCGCAGTAGTGAATTTCGGCGGCTTCTGCTCAGGAGTAGTGGTTTCTCCTGACGGACTTGTATTCACCAACCACCACTGCGGCTTCGAGCAGATCCGCAAACATTCCACCGTGGAGCATGACTATATGCTCAATGGATTCTGCTCAAAGTCATTCGAGGAGGAGCTTCCTAACGAGAATCTCTACGTGGGATTCATGGTATCACAGGAAGACATCACCGACCGCCTTGCCAAGCAGGGCATATTCGAGATGTCACTTGCCAAGCAGCAGGAACTGCTCGATGCCGTGGAAAAGCAGGAGAACGAGAAAGTGAAGGCAAAGGATGCCACTCTCCGTGCTGAGGTAAAGCCTTTCTATGAGGGCAACAAGTATTACCTTACCGTATATCAGGACTTCACGGACGTGCGCCTCGTGTTCACCATCCCTAAGTCAATGGGCAAGTTTGGCGGTGAGACCGACAACTGGATGTGGCCTCGCCAGACCTGCGACTTCTCCGTATTCCGCGTATATTGCGACCCTGTGACAGGCAAACCTGCACCTTACAGCGAGAAGAACGTGCCTTACCACCCGAAGAAATGGGCAAAGGTGTCCCTCGACGGATATAAGAACGGCGACTTCGCCATGACTATGGGCTACCCTGGAAGCACCAGCCGTTACCTCTCCAGCTATGGTATCAAGGAGATGCGCGACGCTGTCCACGAGCCACGTATCAAGGTGCGCGGCATACGTCAGGAGATAATGCTCCGCCACATGCGTGCCGATGAGGCTGTCCGCATCATCTATGATTCCAAGTATGCACAGTCATCCAACTATTGGAAGAACGCCATCGGCATGAACAAGTGCATCGACTCCGTAGGCATCATCAGCATGAAGCGCCAGCTGGAGGACAAGGTGCGCGCCTACCAGGAATCCACAGGCTTCCTCAAGGGCAAGCTCGACTTTGACAAGATGCGTGACCTCTACCAGCAGCGCTACGGCCTCATGAGCGTGATGACATACTTCAGGGAGACGATGGTGCGCGGTTCGGAACTCACATCCCGTGCCATCACCTACGCTCTCGGCATGCCGGTAAAGGGTCCGGAAGGCAACAAGAAGAAGCAGTACGTGCAGTTTGACGACAACAGCAACACATGGGATGCAGCCACCGAGAAGGAAATCCTCGCCGCATTGCTCCGCAACTACCGTCAGTGCGTGGACAAGAAGTGGCTTCCAGACTTCTACAACACCATCGACAAGAAGTTCGGCGGCGACTACACAGCATACGTAAATGCAGTATTCTCCAAGTCACTCATCATGAAGAAGAACGCGAAGATATACTTCAACAGCAAGAAGATAGACAGCGACCTCGGTCTGCAGATGAGCTATGACCTCTCCGAAATCCTCGGACAGCTCCGTCTCGGCATAGATTCCATCAGCAGTCTCATCACTCTCCAGGAGCGTTACCTCTGCGATGCGAAGATACGCATGGAGCAGGATCTGCCTCATTATTCCGACGCTAACTTCACATTGCGCCTCTCCTACGGACAGGTGGGCGGATATGACCTCGGCGGAAGAAACTCAGGCTACTACACTTCATCCGAGAGCATCCTCAAGAAGATGAAGCAGGGCAACGAGGAAACAGCCGACAAGGGCAGCTACAACTTCGAGTACTACGCAGAGCCAATCATGCACGAGCTCCTCTCTGCCAAGGATTTCGGACGCTATACCGACCGTACCACAGGCAAGATGCATCTCTGCTTCCTCACAAACAATGACATCACCGGCGGCAATTCCGGCAGTCCGATGTTCGATGGATGCGGCAATCTCATCGGTCTTGCCTTCGACGGCAACTGGGACAGCCTCTCAGGAGACATCTTCTTCGACACCAAGCTTGCCCGCTGCATCGGTGTGGACATCCGCTATGTGGTCTATATGATCGACAAATGGGGCAAGGAAGACCGTCTGCTCCGCGAGATGGGACTCAAGTAAAGCCATGTCCCTCTGACCCCACGGTCGTGGGGAAGAATGAAAAATCAATCATGTGTTTTGGTTGTTTAGTGACGGTGAAAAAATAAATTGGTATGATTTGAGCCTCATATTTTTGAGATATTTTCTTCACTCGAAGAGGGAGTATAGCGGGCTATATGACCGATGAGAGTGATGAAAATAGCCAAAAAGATGAGGTAGAAACCTTATATTGATATGATACATTTTTCACTCAAATCGTACCAAGTTATTATTTTACCGTCACTTAGTTGTTTGGGCATTCAGCAAAACAACAAGACAACAAAACAATCTATTGATATTTTTACTGGCATGCACCTTTCGTAAATCCAGCAGAAAGACCTCTGACGGGGGATTGCTCTCACATATCCGGGAGCAGTCCCCCATCTGCCTTTCCATAGTTTTGCCCCGACAGTGAGGGCGCTCCTGGCTCAAATCGCGTTATCTTAATGATTTTCAACCTGTAAGTTAGCATAAAGTCTTAACAGCTTCACTCCTGTTGATATTTTGGTTATTGCTTCAATTATTGCAATCATATCGCTGTACAAATATTGGAAACACAACAAAAATGAAATAAAGTTCAATCTTTATGTCGTGTGGGAATTATTGTGGAGACCTTTTACCGAAATAGAAGAAATCAAAGAATATGTTCGTACAAAGTATAATATATCTGAAAACTGAACAGAAAATAAGAAAAAGTTTGTTTTCTGTTCATTTTTTTTACTATTTTTGCAGTTAAGAGTGACAGGTGACACTTGTGACACATGTTTTTCTTGAATATTCCTACGTGTGCAGGCTGGAAAACAATATATCTATAAAAAAAAGGACAATGAGAACTCGTTATACATTATTCATATCAGGCTTGGCATTGCTGTTGGCGGCTTCCTGCAGTAGAGAAGATATAAGCATTACCTATATCAGGCAAATGCAAAGTATGTCTGACAATACTGACAAGGAAGACTCATTGATGATGCCCCGTGGATTTATAGAATATGACTCCGTTAGATTTTCTGACGGCTCGTATGCCGTGTATCGTTTGCAATATGCTCCGCAGAACAGTCTGACGGAGTTCTTTGACAATAAAGGGCGCACGATTGCCACGGTGGCAAGAGCTTCGGAATGTTATGCGCAGACTCTTGTGTACAATTATGATGATGAAGGACGGCTGGTGCATCTTCTGCGATTCAAGAGCGAAATATTTGATGGATTGGATCCGGACAGTGCAAGCTATGAAAGAAACAGAGAAGGCTATCTTGGTTTTCGCCAGATGATAGCCGATACGGATTATGAACATCCCGACACTGCCAAATACCAGCAGACAAACATAGAATACGACAAGGATGGTGATGTGGTAAAAGCATATATAGTATATGGCAGTGACAGCATTGTTGCGCCAAGCGGATATAAGTTGACTGTGGCGGTAAAGCCCTGTCTGAATTTCTGGCAAAGTGACTTGCATGGCGGATTCTACATATTCCATGTCAGACTTGAGCCTGAAAGCAAGGCCATGTCCAATTATAAGGTATGCCGGTATGCCGACTTTATCCCGTCAATGGAGTCTGATTACCGTAACGGGCGCATCGTCAGGACGGTATGGCACCACGACCCTTGTATAGAATCCGATGATCCGGACATTGTCTTCGTCCCGACAATAACCGGTGACTTGAATGTATATTCCGTCACATGGGAGGATGGCAGCAAGATACAACGTGCGTATAAAGACGGGCTGTTGGCATATAAGCAGGAAATCAGCAAGTATGGCACGGTGCTGAATAAGGAAACGTACTCTTTCCTGTCAGACAGAAAGGTCAAAGTCACATTTGAGACCATTGATTATAAAACCAGAACATTGAAGACGCAATCCACTTCAGTCATGGATGTTCCTGACATGGAAATGTATCGTGAGGACATGAATGTGGACAGCGGTGATTACAGATGGGAGAATTATTACAACAAATAAAGATGTATGGATATGATTTTTAGGATGATTATCAAGAGAGGCTTTCTGCTATGTTGCGTGTGTCTCGCCATTTGCCTGCTTGGTTGCAACCGGAAGAACAAAGAAGATGACCGACACGTGACAACGGACATGAAGGTCTCTAATACAGTACCGACAGTCTGTCTGTACACATTGGGAAATGTATCGGCAGACTTGCGCGGAGCTATGCTTGACTCTTTAAGAGCACATTATCCCAAATGCAGATATGCAGGCAATATCGCTTTGGACAAAAAAGCATTGACAACGAAAAGGAAAGACCATCTTCGCTATAGAGCCAACTTGCTGAATGAGCGATTGAAAGCGTTCAAGTCTGATTCGACAATAGTCATTGGGCTGACTCAAGCAGATATAGGACTGGACAATTTCCGCAACCGGCCTCATAGTGGCATAATGGGTCTTGCAAGTGGTGTCGGTACCGGTGTGGCGGTTTTCTCCTCATACCGTCCTCATGGCAATGGGCAATTGTTCAGCGTGATGCTTCATGAGATAGGTCATGCACAAGGGTTACGTCATTGCCGCGATACGAATTGCATGATGCAGAATGCCAAAGGAGGGAACCCGTTTGCAAAGACAAACAGTTTCTGTGCTGAATGCAAGGAGTTCATGAAGCATCGGCATTGGAATTTACAGTGACGGTGAAAGTTGAATTAACGGTGGTGATTTATAGAACCACCCTTAAGTGTAGGAAAAGATATGGAAGAGAATCTTAAACCTTCATCACGTAATGGGCAGAAGCCGGAAGACATGTATAATCCTGAGACCAATACATTGGATATACGCTCAAACGGGCTTTATCCTTCCAATGTATTGAGCAATCTGTGCAGCAATGGCTTCCGTTTCGATGGAATGGTCTGCGGCAGCATGGAGGGATTCCTCCAATCATTGAAGAGGCAGGACGTCGACAAGCAGCGTCAGATATGCAGCATGAAAGGTGGCAATGCCAGAAAGATGAGTGTAACATCATGGCAGACAGACCAGATAGTATGGTGGAAAGGACAAGCGATCGACAGGCAGAGTGATAAGTATCAGGAATTGATACATCGTGCTTATGAAGCCATGTTTTGGCAAAGTGAACGGTTCCGTACCGCACTGATGCAGACAAGGGGAATGGTACTGGCACATTCAGCAGGCGAGGACAATCCATACAGGACAATATTGACGCCGGCGGAACTGTGTGGAACATTGATGGAGTTGCGTGATAGCTACGACAAGCGGGACAAGACTCAGGAACTTATTGAAAAGTCTGTCACTGACGAGCATGGGGATTCGGATTCGGCGATACCAGTGGCAAAGAAAATTGTCTATGTTGGTATGGGCGGCGTGCTTATGGATTTCGATGCAGGGCAGGAGTTGATCGGTGATGAACCCCGCAAGGACTGTGCTGGAAGACACAGCGATGTGCCTGATATCGTTTCTTATTCGCCACCGGTGAAAGGTGCTGTCGAGGCCATGTATGCCTTACAGCAAAGTGGTAAATACGATGTATATATCCTTTCGACCTCTCCTTGGAGTAATCCCGCCACATGGTCTGACAAAGTGGAATGGATAAACAGACATCTGGACAAGTATTATCGTAAGCGGCTGATTCTCTCTCACCACAAGGAACTGCTCAGAGGCGACTATGTCATTGATGATGAAGGAAGACATGGGGCAAGTGGATTCATGGGAGAATGGCTTCGCTTCGGAAGTAAGGAATTTCCTGATTGGGAGAGTGTACTTGAATATCTTCAAGTGTAAGAAATGGTATAGGCATCATCAATCAAGACGTAAATCCATGCCAAAGGGAAGGAATAAGGGCTGTATCTTGTAACAATCTGATGTTCAAGCGATTGTAAAAGCGTAGATATTGCAATGTAAAAGCATAGATATTACAGTGTAAAAGCATAGATATTACAAGGTAAAAGCATAGATATTACAGCGTAAAAGCATAGCTATTGCAAACCGCCATCATTTCATCCGTATTTGCAAGTGTCCGATATGCTGTTGTTCGGATAAAAATATCAACAAAAAAACGAACAATTATATCTTTTTCTATTCCTTCTTTGTTCTGCCCAACTGTTGCAAACGGATATAAGTCTAAACGGATATTATCATGTATTCCGTGCAGCCTTCATGCTCAGGAGTCTTCCATGAATGCTGCAATGGTGAGTCATATTCGTCGATAAGGATAGCCACCTGCTGACCTGTCTGCTCGCAGGCAGACCTGATAATCATGTCAAAGCGATTGGCAAGCGAGTCGCTTTCCGTGGTTTCTATGCCGTATTCTTTCTCGTAATCTTCAAAAGTCCTGTTGAGATAGGCTGTTATTTCCTTGGAGTTAGCCCCGCCCCGGCTCATGTCAAGCCTGATGACAGGTCGTTTCTCCCATTCCGTTTCCATATCCATGACCTTCAATCCCTCGAAGAGCTCTTTCTTACCACAGAAATAAGCTTCGAGAGTATCCACGAGCACAGACTTTCCAAAGCGGCGCGGACGACAGAAGTAATTATATTTTCTGCCTTTGTTGGCAAGCTGCCAGACGATATCAGTCTTGTCAACATACAGGAATCCTTCCTCTCTTATTCTCTCGAAAGACTGGATGCCCACAGGCAATGTTCTGCAACAATCGTTTGCCATAATCACTTCCTTTTTGCTTAGTATGCCACAAAGATACGTCAAATAATTGAAAATACCAAATTTTCCGGTCGATGCCGAGAATTATTTTGACAAAATAGGGGGTGACATAAATGCACACACGGAATTTCTTCCCATCGGTTTTTCAATCATAACAACAAATTTGAACGATTCGGAAAGATTTTCCGGCAATTATGTTTGTATATCAGGATAATTGTTTATCTTTGCAGCAGAATCATTGACAATCATTGAATATACGAACCAAAATCACGTCATGGTCATATAGACAAAGCAGAATCTGAAAACGAATTGTAAATGAGTGCTGTTGCGGTATTGACGATGATAGTTTACAGTCACTAAATAAGAATAATTACGAATATCTTCTGCGGTTTGGACACAATATTCCATAACCGGAAATCATTTAT
Source organism: uncultured Prevotella sp. (assembly GCA_934256705.1). GTDB lineage: Bacteria > Bacteroidota > Bacteroidia > Bacteroidales > Bacteroidaceae > Prevotella. The sequence goes on along the minus strand of CAKQPF010000003.1, from coordinate 83,826 downwards.
TAACACTAACAAATAGACTTTTATGAGACATTTGTATTTCTCATTGTTGGTTTGCCTTTGCTGCATCAACCAACTGTTTGCTGCAGATATGACAATCAGCGCAAACGATCGGGATGAATTGGCTGTGCCAACTGACAGCGTTGACTCTTTCTGGATAGATACCCGGCTGTCACATGATGTCTCTGACTATGAGTTGAAGTATAGAGATACTATCAGAATCAATGACGGTTACTATCTGGTCGGTTACTATCGCAACAACGTCAGGGAGTATGTCAAAGCGGATCTGGAAACATTTGGAGATGTTTTCTTTGATAAGGTCACCTTTGAATATTATGCAAACGGCACGAAAGCCAGCGAATGCTCCTTCCTGAATGATGACCTTTGGTATAAATTCAATTACTGGTCATTTGCTTCTTATTCCGATGAGCCTTGGAGGGAGTCAAAGGATATAACTGCCTACAAGATAAAGATGTCGGATGATTGCTACGCTATAGCACTGCGAGGCGCACGTGATGCCATAGACCCACCTTGCTTGACAATCTTCCTGCTCGATAAAGGTAAAGCAAGACTGGTGTATAACAAGAATGTGGAAATCAATGCAATAAGCAGCAGTCCGTCGCGTACGACATTCGATGTCCAGACAATAAAATATGACAAGGACGATAAACTGATACCGGACAATAATACAATCATATTTGAGAAGACCGGCATCTCCATCAAGTAAATGGCATACTTGTAAAGTATAGTCATCTACAGATGATAATGAAACAAATATGAAAACGATAATTTAGTAACTAAAAAATCCTACAAATGAGAACATCAAGAACAATCCACTCCTTCCTGCTTAGTGAGCAGGAAGGACAGACACTCCTCACGGCTCAGGAATATCCCTGGAGCGTGTTGCAGGTGATACCGACCACCCCGGCAGACTTCGACCGCACGGTGGCAGCTCTCAAACAGCGAGGCATGGTGGCCCATCACGACACCGACCGCACATTCTGCATCATCCACCTGACAAGCGGCGACCATGACGGACAACACCCGGAGCGACATATCACCATCACTCAGAATAACCACATGCAGATCATCGAGGAACTGAAGGACGTGATGGCACAGGCGGCAGTGTGGTATGAGACTAATATTATAGAACGCTTAAAAAACGACTGAATTATGGGATGGTCATCAATTTATACTGGCAGACTTGCAAGTCTGGACAAGAAACAGAGAATAGATAAAGTTAGAACGTGGAACAACGAAGAAATTGTAAAGAGTTGTATGGTAGGTACAACCTATTATGCAGCAGTAAGGAGAAAAGACGACGGTGTTGTTTATGGCTATAGCATCATCAGTCATGGCACAGCACAGATGACAATTATGAATACATACAAATAACATACTTAAATAAACTTGGCCATTAGAAAAATGAAAACAAATATAAATTCTTCAATTGCTACCTTACTTTTAGGAGTACTCTTTGTTTTTTTTAACACCACGTTAGTTATGCAAGTTAATGCGCAATCTGTTGTGTCTTCTTTGAATAACGATGTTGTAGAGTATGCTAGTTTGCGAGATGATGGAACCACACGTTATGTCTATGTATCGACTAATGACACATTGTCATTAACTAACATCAAGAAAAATTATACAATCACCTCATGGAGCAGTATGTTTCCAAACTCAGACTTTACGACTCTGTCAGTCCTGTTTAGAGATTCCATTAGGAGTTATATATCAGATATATGCGGTACAACAAACTTACCATCAAATTTCGCATTAAACATTAGACTTTTAATAAAAAGTGACGGAAGTACCGTTTGTGAATTTATACATTACAAAAAAAGACTTACAGACATCCTTAGCGCATATGAAATTCAGAAGATTCTGCATAATATTTCCTCCTACAAATTTAATGTAAGTTCTACGTCCACGGAAAGTGTCGTACGAGTAAGCGTAATTGTTCCGCTATAAAATCTTTGCGCGCAGAACTGCGCATTTTGTAAATGTGAACTGCAAAACATCAAATATGATGATGCAGATAATATTACACCAGATTATTATGACCTCGTATTTGAGAAGGAACAGATCTCTATAGTGAAAAAAACATCTTCAACGCGTAAATGATAAGTTATGTATAGATATTTTTGAATCTCCAGCACGCCAAGAAGAATGTCCTAATTGTCACCAATTGTACAAGTGGTACGATGGACAAACCCTGCGTATATAGAAGATGAAGAAATGTATGCGATAAAACAAAAAGAAAAATGAAAAAAGTAATACTGTTATTATTAATAGCATTAAGTTATTTAAATGTCTCATTTGCTCAGAAAAGCAAACAATTGATTTACAAAAATCAATTACTTGGAACAACATGGATTCAAGAGGATGGAGAAAATCTGTATCAAATATCTTTTGATGATAATTGTATTATTTCAAAATATATTAGAAATGGAAAAATAGTTGCAGAACACCATAAAAAATATTATTTGGATAAAAAACCTCTAACGGATTATAACACATCACTATTTGAAAGTGATAAGGTAGGTAATTCTGAGGAAGGAATGTACATAGTTTTCAAATTTGAATCTCAACTCGTTACGTATATTGATTTCTACACAATTGAAAAGATGAATGAAAACGAATTGGTGCTTTTTCATAAAGCGAAACCCAAAAGTATAGGTGGGCGTGATATAATTATTACACTCACTAGACATAAGTAGGTAATCAAAATTATTCCAACTGTATGGTTGAAATTACCCAATACGCAAGGGCAAAAGCATTATATTATACAATGAGTTAGTTACGCTTTTGCCCTTGCAGGGCGAGTGTATTCATGCCATTATAACCCAGGGTGTTGCCCTGGGCTATGAGTTTTTGGGCTTTACCTTTCCGCTTCGCGCCGGTGACCGTTGGTTCAGCCCGTTTCAACCGTACAGTTCGTTGTATTTTCTGTGCAGAAAGTTGTTGGTTTCCATTTTCTTTTTATACCTTTGCATCGGAATTATATCTTCAATACGCTTATGAGAAAACTTCTACTCTCTCTGCTTGCCACGCTGATGTGGATGGCAAGCGCCACAAATGCAATGGCAGACATCATCTATGACGACGTTACTGTCGATGGATGGAAATACTCCGTAAACTTCACGAATGGCGAGGCAGGTCTCTACCGGGGCGATTTCAAAGGCGACGTTACCGTGCCGGGCGAAATCACGATTGATGGTAAGACATATAAGGTGGTCAAGCTTGGATATCAGTGTTTCCAGGGTTGCACCGGACTTGTTTCCGTCACATTGCCGAGTTCCATCAGGGAAATCGGTATGCAATGTTTCCAGGGCTGCACAGCCCTAAGGGCGATTTACGGCTATGAGCACCTGAACATCAGCACCATAGAAAAGCAGACTTTCGACGGCTGCACTTCGCTCAAGAGCATCGTTCTGCCAAAGACCATCCAGTACCTTAACGAGGATTGCTTCAAGGACTGCAAGAGTCTGGAGAGCATCACCATCCCCGGCAGTGTCTATACATACAGATACAGTTACTTCGATGGATGCGACAAGCTCAATCATATCATACTGGAAGAGGGCAACGAAATGCAGAAAGTCATCTATCCAAACGTATTCAAGGGATGCAAAAGTCTGGACTACATCGTGGCTCTCGACCATGAACCGCTGCAATTCTTTCAGCCGGCGCAATACAACTTCGATGACTTCATATCCCCTTCGCTGACCAAGTTCTATGTCTCAGAGGGCATGGAGGACATCTATATGCACCGTTTCATCTGGCAGGACCGCCCTATCTACGGCTGGCAGGCTGCACGACAGGACACCGTGACGATTGACGGACTCAACTACAAGATACACTCCGTCACCCACGAAGCCACGCTGATACACGGTGATTACAGTGGCGACGTGGTGGTGCCTGAGAAGGTTCTCTATAACGCAAGATACTGTCCTGTCACCAAAATGGTGGACTACTGCTTCCTGAACTGTGAAGGTCTCACCTCCATCAAGCTGCCTTCCACCATGACAAGCACCAGTTATGAGTGCTTCCGTAGATGCACAAGCCTGAGATCATTTGACTTTCCTGCCAGCATCACCAAGTGGGGATATGGCACTTTCAGCATTTGTCAGGCACTGAAGCACGTCATAGTGCCGGAGAACGTCAAGGAATTGGGACCCTACTGCTTTGAATTCTGCCGCATGGACACGATCGAAATCCTCGGTAAGGTCAAGGAACTGCCGTTCGCTCTCTGCTGGAGCTGCATCAATCTGAAGCATATCAGCATCCCTAACACGGTGACAAAGATAGATTATGAATGTTTCCGCAGCTGCTGGGGAATGGAGGAAATCACCATTCCTTCCAGTGTAAGGGAGATGAAGGAGGGTGTGTTCGATGGCTGCAAGTCGCTCAGACGCATCAATTTCTCTGATAATCTCACAGCATTGTCATCCACCACGTTCCGTAATTGCTACAAACTGACGGAGATAAAGCTTCCGGCTTCCGTGGAGCGCATCGACCCTTTGTGCTTCAATTATGCAGACAGCATCACCACTATCATGTGCGAAGCCGTGGTGCCACCGGTGTTCAGCGATGCAACCACCCGAGCTTCAGAGACGTCATATCTGCCAAAGAATCTCAAAGTGCTCTATGTTCCGCAGGCATCCATCGAGGCTTATCGTGCCGCGGAGGGATGGTGTGACGCACCTGATATCCAGGCAATAGAGACCACGGGCATAGACAAGGTGACCACTTCACGCTCTGAAAGCCAAGCGATGACAGCGGTATATGCCGGCGAAAGCCTCGTGGTCAGCGGACTGCATGATGGCGACAGCGTGCAGGTGTTCAGCATCGACGGTCGCCTTCTCGGCAAAGGAAAGGTAGAAAGCGGCATTGCCCGCATCCCTATGCACCGCAATAACCTCGTGATTGTCAAGGCTAACGGGGCTCAGATCAAGGTTGGGGTATAGGGAAAAAAGTTAAAACAGTCTTATTCTGTACAGAAAGATGAACAAGGGTCGTCTTTCTGTACAAATTATTACTATCTTTTCACCGTTCTCTCAAATCGTAACAAGCCATTTTATTACCTTAATTAAATAATAAGTAGGTGGTTCTATAAAAGACAGGTCCTGTCCCCCTTTGATTTAGGTGTGTTGCAGTCTCTATCTCCCAAATCGCAAGTGCATAAAAGACAAGTCAGGAAAACTCATCATAATAATACTTGAGCCCATTCTGGAATTGTTTCCACATACTGCTTTGCCACTTTTCCTTCCTTAGTGCGATAAAGTAACTGTGGAACATGATCCTCGATACTATTATCATAAATATACACTCTATCAACAAAGGACATTGCTTGCTTAACCATCTCCAATGACTTGAAATATCTTGAGACAACTTTTGATATAGGCACTTCGTGACCTCCATTCATATATCGTTTGGTGATTCTCGCCACATTTATTGCAGGTGACTCTGTGCATACATAAAACAGACGTACGAAGAATCCTGCTTCGTGCGCTTTGCGTATAAACTCCAATTTTTCCGGTGAAGAAAAAACTGTCTCAAAAACGAAATCGCACTTTTCCTCCAAACATTTATAACGAAGTTCTGTGGCATATCGGGCTGCCTTAAGCACAGCATCTGGACTGTTCCAATCTCCAAACTCTTGCTGAGCAATGTTGTCAGGATTGATGTACAGACTATTTGCTCCCCATTCATTGGAAAGAAGCAATTCTGTTGTCGTTGTTTTGCCAGAGCCATTTGGTCCGGCAACGACACATAATGTAGGCTTTTTCTCTGTCATAAGAAACTAAGAATTAACTTTGATGTTCCTAATCAATTCAAAACGGCGATGAAGTTCTGCTTTAAATTGTGCGGAAGAACGGCGGGCAGACTCGCCTACCTGCTCCATAATGGCATGGAGCATATCATCCGTCGGATCCTGCAGAGAAGACAGTCTGTATGTTCTTAATTCCTGTTGTGACATAATTGTGGCACTTCTTATTGTTAAACTCTGGTGCAAAGATACGCATTTTATTTGAAAAACAAATCCATTTCCCGTCTTTTTCTCTATTTCCACCATGGATATAGTCAAGGGTGGTTCTAAGTAGGTGGTCAGAATTATTTTGACAATAGTAGGTAAATCTGAAGATTTTTCATTGTCTATATAACATCTATACTCTCTTGAGTGCATCTACGTCCTGTTTCATCAGTCATGATGCCCGCATCATTCCTTCTTCAACAGAACATATCTGCATCACAATAGAGCATAGCTGTTATAAAAATAATTCCGACCACCTACTTATAAATCAGCACCGTTATATAAATCTCAATTTAAGAAAATATTGTTTTTAAAAAGCTAATTTATAGAACCACCCTTAATGGAAAGTCAAGTGTCTAATTGTATTTTTTACCGTCACTTTATACCGTCCTTTGTTATATCATTGACGGATAAATCACTTGCTACTTTGCATGAATTGCTTTGCTGCAATGTAATCTACTTCCCCTCAATCGTGTATCTCAAGCCTACGTTGAGGCTGAAGTTGAGTTTTTTCTCCTTGTATATGGTGCTTAGTGAGGACTTGTCGTCGAAATAATAGCTGAGACCTGGCTCTGCATAGATTCCGATATGGCCGGGAAGGTCGAGCTGTAAGCCTACTGAGGCATTGACAGACATCTGCAATGGCTTGGTGGAGATGGTCTTATTGTCCGTCCTGCGGCTCTTTCCGCTGATGATATAGTCCTTTGAAATGCTTCCGGAAACGCACTGTTCGGCGAGTAATCCCGCTGACATATAGAGGCTGAACGGACGGTATGTGAACGCTTTATACCTCATGCTGAGCGGAATACCGACGTAATCCAGCCGCTGGGAACCGGTGATGCGGTTCTCATTTGTGCCTTCGCTCATGTCGGAAGACAGGCGTGTGTAGGTCAGTCCGCTCTCTATTGCGAGGTGATCCGACAGATTGTAGGCGATGTTAAGGCGCAGTCTGACTGGCAGATGGTGCTTGTACTCCGTCTTTACCTCCCTTCCCTGATTGAAAACGGCAATGCCGAGCATCGGATTGTCTTCCCAACTGCATCCTCCATCGCCGATTGCCAGGAAGACTTCGCTCATAGACCGCATCGCGGAAGATGAGCCGGGAGAGCCTGATGCTCCTGTTCCTATTGTCCATCGGGATGGAGAATGGGTGGTGACTGCAGCGTAATGCTGGTATTGGTCGGTAGGGATGGTGGTGCGGCGGCTCGATTTACGGGCTTCTGGAGCGGCGGAATCGGAGGGCTGGGCGGTAGTGGTGGCGACACGGGGACTGGCTTCCTGGGCGGCGGTGTCGGCGGTGGAAGCGGATGATCGCCCGGTAACGCGGGCGACACGGTGGCGGTCGCTTGCGGTCATTGCTGCGCCTTTATGGTGAATGGTGCCTTTTTCGTCTGGGGCTATGGCATATTTCTGGGTGGCAATGTCATCCTTCTGATGGGATGGGAGGGCAGGGGAGTCCTGCGCTATGTTGCCCTTCTGTGCGTCAAACGGGAGGAAGAAGAAGCCTAACAGCAATGCTATGCAAGCCACGGCAGCGACTCCTGCAGCGCGGAAAAGGGTGCGTGAGAGGGACAGATGCGGCGCTTTTACAGGGGCGGAAGCCGGCTTTCGCTCTGCCATACCCTTGGAAATACCTTCCCATAGTCCATCCGGGGCATCCATTTCATAGTTGCCCATGCGGTCATGTATATCCTTTAGCCAGTCTTTTTTCATAATCAGATGGAGTTGGAGTTAAGGTATTGTCTTATTTTTCTTGCGAGCAAGGCTTTCGCCTTATGCAGTTGAGAGGCAGAAGTGCTTTGCTTAATGCCGAGCATCTGTGCGATTTCCTTATGGCTTTTGTCGTCGATGACGTAAAGATTGAACACTGCACGGTAGCCGTCAGGCAGTTCCTGTATGAATCTGTGCAGCACCTCAGATGGTATCTGGTCAGTAATCAAATCGTCATCGGATGCTTCGAACTTTTCCCCTTCCATATCAACGATGTCCAACCTGCTTTTTGCCTTGATGAATTTCAACGTCTCATTGAGCGTTATTCTGCCCATCCAGGCTTTTAGGGACCCCCTTCCACGGAACTCGAAGTCATCCAATGACGAGAATATCTTGATGAAGGACTCCTGCAGCACGTCTTTTATATCCTCGTCGTTGTTGAGGTATCGGGAGCACATAGCAGTGAGATAGCGCACATACTGGCTGTAAAGCCGCTCTAATGCGGCATTATCACCATTGCGCGCTTTCCGAAGCAGCAGCTCCTCATCGGACGTTTTACTGAACAAGAGTCCAAACACTGGTTTACGAATTAGTTTACGCAGCGGTTGAGCGATAGCGGTTCCACTGCCATTTTAGGATTATTCTGGTGCATCAGGAGAGAGAATTCCGCAGACTTCTTGCCACTGAACGAATTCCAGTTGACCTTGATTTTCACGCTGTCAGTCTTGTCTTTCCAGATGGAATTGAGGTCGAAAGCGATGAGAGCGTCGCCCATTCTGCCACGTACATCGCCGTTGGCGTTGTGAGTAAGATTGAATTCATACTTGTTTTCCTTGTTTACGCCGCCCACGAGATTGAACACATGGACCGTGTTTCCGCCCCAAAGGGTGCGCAGACGCAATGTGAGATAGCCGTCTTCAGCCACTGTCACCCAGTCGCGCATTATCTCTACAGGGTCGTTACCATATACTTTCAGGTCGTCATCACCGAGAGTAAGCACTGGATTCTTTGTGCGGATGCTGTCTATCCAGTTCACTTTCACGTTGCGATAACTGCCGTTTGAGCCTGTGACTTCTTCGTATCTTACGAGTGCACGCACCTTCTTTTCTCCGAAAGGAGATGCCTTGAGGTTTGTCGGCACGAGGACAGTCTTGTCGTCGAGCTGCATTGTGAAACCGTCAGCACCGTTAGGATATACGGTAACAAGGGCTGTAGGACGGGCCACATCGTCCCATGAGCAGTCGTCATTGCATGACATGAATGACATGAGGGCAACTATAAGTCCCATTGCAAGGATGGAAATTCTGATTTTCTTCATATTGTCTTTGATTTTTAAGTTTATCTACCCATTAAATCAAAGGAATGCGAAAATCTTGCCTGGACGGGCGAAAAAAATCATGAAAAAAATGAAAAAAGCGTCCAGAAGCCCTCAGACGAGCCTTTTTTTCGGCACGAAAATTATCAGGAACGGGTCAGAAGTATCTCTTCCAACTCCATTCCAGTGCGAAATAGATGCCGATGGCGGTGAAGAATCCCGCTATTGCATCGACGGCATAGTGGGGCAGGAGATAGACGGTTCCCATGCAGAGGAAGGCATAAGGGACTGCCCACAGGAGGGCAAATTTCCACTCTCTGAGTCTGAGAGCCATGAGCATGGTGAGCGTAGATACGCCTACGTGGCTGCTCGGGAATGCCGCTGTAGGCCTTTCTCCGGCATCATGGCTGGTCTGCACGAGTCCTCTGAAGAAGCCATCCTCCCATCCCGGGATGGACAGACACTCGGTATGCGATGCGAAATAGGTGCCCACTGCCGGGAAATGTCCAGCCTGAATGTTGTCGAGACCTACGGCAAGGTAGTAATATTGCGGTCCTGCCACGGGGAGAAGATCGAATATCACGTAATATATAAAAAAGGAGGAGACGAGGATATACGCCACCTTATGGAAGTCATTGTATCTCTTGAAGAAGATATAGAACACCAATGAGGCGAACATGAGGAAGTAGAAGGCGTAGCCCATCGACATAAGTTCGGAGACGACGGGTGAAGGGAACGCCTTGCTCCATATCAAAGCGGGCTGGAAACCGAAGAGATACTGGTCCCATGAGGCGAAGATATGGTCGAGATTGTCGAAATGGCAGTTGAGAAGATACGTGTCGGGGTACCACCATCCCAAGGTGATGAACAGCAGCACGACGCGTGCCAGGGCAATCAGACGGCAGGTCCATAGGCGATATACTATCCACATTGCCACGGTGAGGAGCATTACCCGCACTCTCCACCATATCAGTTGTTCCGGATCAGGGATGCTGGTGTAGGTGAAAGCGATGAGCAGGAGGGTGAAGATGCCGTAGAGCATCATGCCTATCTCTGCAGGGAAGAGCCACTTATACGGCTTTGTCTCTGCCTTTCTGCTTATCATTTGCTGCAGCCATGCAGACCATCCGCCGTTCTTTTTCTTTGCCATTACTACCTTATTATATATGTATTTACTTGATTTTCTTCCTCTGTCAGCTGGTCGTATTGCCCGGTAACGCGGGCAACACAGTGGCTTTCGGATACATACTACTGAATGCACGGCAGCCACTGTGCCAGCGGCCTCTGCCATTTGATGACAGATGACGGGACGATGACTGCCGGATTGCTACAGCCAGCCGTTGGCTTTATACCATGAAATCGCCTCTTTCACGCCGCGTTCGAGGTTGTATTGAGGCGTGAAACCGAGGTCGCGGCGCGCTGGAGAGATGTCGCATTTCCAGTTGCGCTGGCGCAGTATGTGGTATTTGTCATTGTTGAGAGCCGACACTTTGCCCGTCATCTTTCCCCATCGGTCGCCCACTGCCGTGATGATACGCAGGAGCCAGACCGGAGCCTTGATGCGGATGAGGAAGGAGATGCCAAGCTCGCGCTGGATTAGGTCGGAGAAAGTGCGTGAGTCATATACCTCTCCGTCACTGAGGAAATACGCTTTTCCTATGCATCCGTCATGCTCCATAGCCTTGAAGACAGCCTGCACGACATCCTTTACATAGACGAAAGTGATGTCCTGGCGTGAGAATCCCACTGCGAAGTCCGTGTGTCCCTTGATGCTTTTCGCCATAAGGAAATAGTCGGTCTCGCGTGGTCCATAGACTCCGGTAGGGCGAAGGATCACCAATGGCAGGCCTTCCCTTCCGAGAAGCCACTGTTCAGCCATGAGTTTGCTCTTGCCGTAAGCGGTGTTTGGCTTTGGAGTGTCGGTGTCGAGGATGTCGGTATGCGGCATTTCCTCGCGTATAGCGCCGAATATGCTCAGCGAAGAGAGATAGACGAAGCGTCGCAATGGCTGTGCAGTCTCTTCGAGAGCGAGGACGAGATTCTTGGTTCCCTCCGTGTTGATGCGGAAGAAATCGTCGGCATTGATACACTTTGTGGCGCCTGCTGCATGGACTACATAGTCGAACTGCAAGTCGCTTAGTGCCTCTTTCATCTGCTCTATGGACGAAAGATTGAGCTCAATAAAGTGGATGCGCTGGTCGGTGAGGTACTTCCGGTTGGTGGATTTCCTCACTGCGGCATATACTTCGAATCCTCTTTCGAGGGCTTCTTCCACTATGAAACTGCCTATGAAGCCGGAGGCTCCTGTGATTAGAATCTTGCTCATAATTGATTGTTATATCGGCTTAGTCTATAAGTGAATAGTGAATAGTGAAAAGTGAATAGTGAAAAATCGCGCTGACGCGGTTGCGGTAACTAACTAACGTCAGCCGGTAACGCGACGGACACAATGGCGGATACTTAGAAACGCAAGCCGGAGTATGTATCCGGCCTCCCCCTCACAGGGGGATAAGAGGGGGTCTATGGGATAAGAGAGAACTAATCTCTCAGCACGAGGATGGACTCAGGACCCATATTGAAGAGCAAATCGAGTATGCTCATGTCGGGGAGAAAGCCTTGGCGCGATTGGAACACCTGATAGTAGGGCTTCAGTTCTGGCTCCGACTGCCCGTCGATGCGGATTTCTCCGGGAGCGGACTGCATGCCAGCAGTGACTAAAGGCACGGTAAGTGCATCGTCATGTGGGAGCAACTGTGGGGCTGGGATGCCGATAAGGTCGCATAAAGTCTCTATTATCTCCATGTTATATTGCAGGAGATAGTCCCAATTATAGTGGCTTTCGGCGTTCTCCTGCGGTGTTCTTTTATGGAAAAACGGCTCTATATCGTCTGCGTAATACTCGAAGAAGGGCGAAGAACCATAGGCTGTGGCGAGAGCTTGCCAGTGGAGGCGTCGCCAGTTGTTGTGGTCTGAGATGCGTATATCGCAGATATTGGCGTGCTTCGAGCCCTCTACAGGCACAGAGAGCGTCTGCGGACCGGTCGCTGTGGCTATGGTGTAGCGGTTGCGAATGGTCTGCTTGCGGAAGTTTTCCCTCGTGTCTATGAAGACAGGAGTGGGGGATTGAGCCAGTTGGCGGTACCATGAGACAGGGGGGAAGAGGGCTGTGGATTGGAGCATTATATAAAATGAAGAATGTAGAATGAAGAATGAAGAATGGCTAACGCCGTTGCGACTTGTTCTTTAAGTGAAAAGTGAAGAGTGAAAAGTGAAGAGTGAAAAATCGCGCTGACGCAGTTGGGAGACCGCAAGCTGAAGAGCGTAACCAAAGAAAGCCCCTCCAGGGAGGGGTGGGGGAGGGCTTTCCTGTTATTTCTTCTTAGGTCTGCGACGTGCCCATCCTTCTTCAGCAAAGTCAGGCATTTCGCTACGTAAATCTTCCTTCTTACCACGACGACGGCTCTGGTCATTGCCACCTTTGAAGAACTGGCGCCAGTCGCCTGTCTCCGGCATACCAGCCACATCAGCGTCGAAATCCCTATATTGTCCGCGCTTGCTCTTCTTCTCAAAGCGTGAGAAATCACCGTTATCACGACGCTCTTCGCCACGACGACCGCCACGAGAACTATCCTTTCTGTCGCCACGACCGCCACGTGCTGCGTCTCTGCCCTCGTTTCTTCTGCCGCGTCTTGCATCAGAAGGCGCGTCGGAAGGCTTGCTTCCGTCTTCGTTGCAGCGCACCTGGCGACCCTTGTAGAATGTTCCGTCGAGTGCTTTCATCACCTTCTTCGCGTCACGGTCAGGCACTTCGATGAATGAGAATCCAGCCATGAGGTCGATATGTCCCACCTCCTGACGGCCCTGCACATGACGATTGACAAACTGCATCACCTCTCCAGGATAGAAACCGTGGTCCTTGCCGAGATTGATGAAGAGACGGGTGAAGCCAGCCTCCGCCGTTCTCGGACCACGCTTGCCGCGCTCACCACGGCCTTCCGGTCTCTCTCCACGCTCCTTCTTGGTGGAAGGCTTGATGATTTCAGGCGCATCTGCGTAGTACTGGAGGAAGCGTCCGAACTCACGGCTCACCATCTTCTTGAGGATATCCTCCTTATCCACATACTCGAAATGGCGGCGTATCTCGGTCATGAAAGGCGCTATCTGGTCTTCATCCACATCGACTTTCTCTATCTCGTCGATGGCACGGAAGAGCTGCTTGGTGCAGATCTCCTGCGGAGTAGGCAGATCACCATCTACGAACTCCTTGCCTATCTGCTTCTCCACTGCACGTATCTTGTGCTTCTCACGGGTGTGGACGATGGCGATGGAGGTGCCTTTCTTGCCCGCTCTGCCGGTACGTCCGGAGCGATGTGTGTATGATTCTATGTCGTCAGGCATTCCATAGTTGATGACGTGCGTGAGGTCATCCACGTCCAGTCCACGTGCAGCCACGTCAGTAGCCACGAGGATCTGTATCATGTGCTGGCGGAACTTCTGCATGGTGAGGTCTCTCTGCTGCTGCGAGAGGTCACCGTGGAGCGAATCGGCATTGTAACCGTCGCGGATAAGATGGTCAGCCACCTCCTGAGTCTCCAGTTTGGTGCGGCAGAACACGATGGCATAGATGCGTGGATAGAAGTCCACCACACGCTTGAGCGCGAGGTATTTGTCCTTCGCGTTCACGAGATAGTAGATGTGGTTGACGTTTTCAGCGCCCTCATTGCGTGAGCCTACCACAATTTCCTCATAGTCACGGAGATACTGCTTTGCCACTCTCTCCACCTCGCGTGACATGGTGGCCGAGAAGAGCAGTGTGCTGTGGTTTTCCGGAATCGACTCGAATATCTCGTTGATGCTCTCCGAGAATCCCATATTGAGCATCTCGTCAGCCTCGTCGAGCACTATTTTCTTCACGTTGTCGAGCTTTGCATAGCCGCGGTTCTTGAGGTCGATGAGTCGTCCAGGCGTAGCCACGATGATCTGAGCGCCATGCTTCAGTGAGTGGTGCTGGTTGATGATGGACGTACCTCCATACACAGGGACGATGTGCAGCCCCTGTATATACTTGGCAAATTCCTTCATATCGTCGGCTATCTGCAGGCAGAGCTCGCGTGTAGGCGCCACTACTACAGCCTGAGTGCGGCGGTCGGAAGTGTCGATACTCTGGATGAGAGGCAGTCCGAAAGCAGCAGTCTTGCCCGTACCGGTCTGTGCGAGGGCAATAAGGTCAGAGTCTTCAGAAGCGAGGAGGAAAGGGATGGTCTTCTCCTGCACAGGCATAGGGTGTTCAAAACCGAGTTCTTCGATAGCGCGTCTGATGTCTTCGTTGACGCCAAGTTCTTCAAATGTCTTCAATTTCTGTTGTTTTATTGGTTGTGGGTTTCGTGTCATAGGTCGTTGGAAAATGGTAGTGGAGAGCCTTGTTTCCATTGATTTGCGGCATAATTCTGACATAATTACCGATGACCTACAACCAATAACCAATTACCTATATAAAAAATCGGCTACAAAGTTACGAAATTATTGTGAGATAAGCAAATAATGTGGGAGAATGCAAATTATTTTTTTTTAATAATTATTTTTGCATAATCAAAATAATAGTCGTAACTTTGCAAGCGGAACGTCACTAAACCAGACAGATATATGAAACTGAAAATAAACCCATTCGTCGTTTCGGGCCACATTCCGGCGGAGTATTTCTGCGACCGTCAGGAAGAGGCGCGCAGGTTGCAGGATTTCCTTTGCAATCAGCAGAACGTCGTCCTGTCCGCCGCAAGGCGCATGGGAAAGACGGCATTGATAGACCATGTGTTCGAACGCCCGGTGATAGCCGACAATTTCACCACCGTCTCCATCGACATCCTCGACACCTCCAATCTCGGGGAATTCGTCTTCGTGCTCGGCAATGCCGTGTTCGACATGGTGGCGAAGCGGAGCGAGAAGATGCTGAAGAGCTTTGTCATGATAATGAAATCCATGCAGGCTTCCTTCGGATACGACCCCATACAGGGCACTCCTACATTCGACATCAAGCTCGGAGAGATAGTCAAACCGGAGTACACTCTGCGCGAGATATTCGAGTTTCTTGACAGTGCAGACCGCCGTTGCCTCGTCGTGATAGACGAATTCCAGCAGATAGTCTATTATCCCGAGAAGAATGTAGAAGCCACTTTGCGCAAGCATATCCAGAAAGTGAGGAATGCCAACTTTGTATTTGCTGGCAGTCACCGAAGGATAATGAGCGAGATTTTCGGCTCGGAGAGCAGACCTTTCTACAACAGCGCTCGACTTATAGAACTCGAACCCATAGATTTCTCCATCTATTCCGCCTTCGCAAAAAAGCTTTTTCAAGCCGATGGCAAAGACATATCCGAGGAAGCAATCAGGGAAGTCTATGACACATTCAAGGGTGTGACCCTCTACAATCAGCAGATAATGAATGATGCCTACAACTCCACGCCTGAAGGAGAATGCTGCGACAGGGAGAGTGTCAGGATTCTGATATCCAACTATATACAGGAATGCAGCACAAAGCTGCGCGAACTCCTGCAGTTTGTCACCGAGCAGCAGAAAGGTGTGCTCTATGCCATACTCGAAGATGAGCCGGTAAAGGCAATCACGTCAGGCGCATTCACCAAGAAACACCACCTGAAGTCGCCAAGCGCCACTCAGTCGGCAGTCAAAGCATTGCTCAGGATGGATATGATTACCAAGAAGGAAGGGCTCTACAGCATTTCCGACCCGCTGATGGATAATTGGCTCAGGGCTACTGTGCTGAAGGAAAGATAATAGGACATGAGCGCAATGCAAAGTGAAAGTAGAAATGATAGAAATGTATCTTCTTGCCATACTCCAAGCGAGTGAGAATGAAGAATTCAGGAGCGAGGGCAACCGCACATTCATATACGGCATTTATCAGCAAAAAGACAAGAGACTGACAGCCAGACGAATAGCAATCGAAGCGATTTTTCCGCAGCAAGAAAAAGACGATTTTGCAATGAAAAAGCATAGTTTTTGCCTTTTAATAACATAGTTATTACATTGCAATAGCATAGTTATTACGCCCTAATAGCATAGTTATCACACGGTAATAGCATAGCTTTCACCACCCAAAGCTAATTTTTCCTCCCATCAAAGGGTAGATATAGTCTGGCAAGGCTCGATTTTCGCCAGAAAAGGGCTTGCGAAACGTGGGATAATAAAATATCATACAGTAAACCATTAAACGATTATAATAGCATTATGTCATACAATACTCATACTCTCTCCAACGGGCTCCGCATCATCCATCTGCCAAAGCAGGGCGAGGTGGTCTATTGCGGATATGCAGTCAATGCCGGTTCGAGGGACGAGATGCCGGGAGAAGAGGGACTCGCACACTTCTGCGAGCACATGACCTTCAAAGGCACTGCGCACCGCTCACCTATACAGATTATCAATACTCTGGAACTTGTAGGTGGCGAACTCAATGCTTTCACCTCCAAAGAGGACACCTTCTACTATGCCGCCATTCTGAAACAGCATTTCACAAAGGCTGCCGACCTGCTGACGGACATCGTGTTCCACAGCACATATCCCCAGCAGGAGATGGAAAGGGAGATGGAGGTGGTCTGCGACGAGATAGAGAGTTATCGCGATTCGCCTGCCGAACTGATATACGATGAGTTTGAGAATGAGGTCTTTGCGGGCCATTCCATCGGGCATAACGTGCTCGGCGGGAAGGAGACGGTAAGGGCCTTCCGCCACGAGGATTGCGTGCGCTTCACCCGAAGGCTTTACCGTCCGGACAACAGCGTGTTCTATGTGGTAGGCGACATCGACTTCCGTCGCCTGGTGAAGAGTCTGGAAAAGGCTTTCATGGCAGAGCCAGTGCAGATAGTCTGCGATGCCGCAACCGACAGGAGGACTGCCTGTCATGCCTTCCAGGGAATGCGCCAGGCACTGCTCGGCACACGGAAGGACGACAAGGAGCAGATGACTCATCAGTCGCACGTCATGATGGGAACGGCTTTCCACGGCGACACGGAGTCGCGACGCATCGCCCTTTTCCTGCTCAACAATATCCTCGGCGGCCCGAGCATGAACTCCCGTCTCAACCTTTCCCTTCGTGAGCGCCGCGGACTGGTCTATACCGTGGAGAGCAATATGACGGCTTACACGGACGCAGTGCTGTGGAATGTCTATTTCGGATGCGACCCGCATGATGTCAACCGCTGCATAAGGCTGGTCAAGAGCGAGTTGCACAAACTGGCGAAGGCACCGCTCTCCCCGAAGGCCATCGCAATGGCGAAGCGTCAGATAAAGGGACAGATAGCCCTCTCGGCAGACAATTCGGAGAATTATGCCATCAGCATGGCGAAGCAGTTCCTGCACAAAGGGACGCTCAAGAGCATCCCCCGCCTCTATGAGAACGTGGATGCCGTCACCCCGGAGCAGATCCATCGCCTCGCCAGCGAAGCCCTCTCCGACGACCGCCTCTTCACGCTGGTGTTCAGCTGATTGCCCTCTCCCCGATAACTTTAATCAAAAGTGAAGAGTGAAAAGTGAAAAGTGAAGAGTGAAAAATCGCGCTGACGCAATCGGGAATATCAAACAGAAGATTATCAGAGATAAACCTCAACCGCGTCAGCGCGATTTTTCACTATTCACTATTCACTTTTCACTATTCACTAAAGAAGTGTAACTCCCATTCTTCATTCTTCACTCTTCATTCTTCATTTAGAACATTCTTCACTCTTCATTCTTCATTTCAGAAAGACATATCTTCCCCTCTTTTCAATGAAAAGCAGCAGTTTTTTTGGTAATATGGCGATAAATAAGTAAATTTGCAGAAATTTTTATTTATAACAAGAGGTAATGGGAATTACATCAATAGCAAGATTCTACTTCCACAAACGCCAGAAAGAACTGGAAAGACACGGGAAGGAAGGCGTGCAGATGCAGGCGGAAGTGCTGAAAAGTCTGCTCGACAGAGCCAGTGACACCGAGTATGGACGTGACCATATCTTCAATATGACACGCTCATACGAGGAGTTCGCACACAACGTACCGGTCAATACCTACGAAGAGCTCAAGGGCGACATAGACCGAATGCGCCACGGAGAAAAGGACATACTGTGGCCAGGCGTGGTGAAATGGTACGCCAAGTCATCAGGAACGACCAACGACAAGTCAAAGTTCATTCCCGTAAGCGACGTCGGTCTGGAAAACATTCATTACCAGGGCGGTAACGATGCCGTGGCAATGTATCTGCAGAACAATCCCAAAAGCCGCCTCTTCGACGGCAAATCACTCATACTCGGCGGTTCACATTCATCAAACTATAACGTCGATGGCTCGCTCGTCGGCGACCTCAGCGCTATACTTATCGAGAATATCAACCCGATAGTAAATCTCGTCAGAGTGCCTGACAAGCGCACAGCCCTCATCTCCGACTTTGAGGTGAAGCGCGACAAGATAGCCGAAATATGCCTCCACAAGAACGTGACAAACATCTCTGGCGTGCCGTCATGGATGATGTCGGTGCTCCAGCGCGTGATGGAACTCTCAGGAAAGCAGCACCTTGAAGAGGTATGGCCTAATCTGGAGGTGTTCTTCCACGGAGGTATAGCCTTCACACCCTACCGGAAGGCATACGAGCAGCTCATCACTTCGCCGAATATGCACTATATGGAGACATACAATGCTTCGGAAGGTTTCTTCGGACTTCAGAACGACCCGCAGGACAAGAGCATGCTCCTCATGCTCGACTACGACGTGTTCTACGAATTTATACCGATGGACGAATTCGGCAAGGAAAACCCTACAGTCGTGCCGCTCGAAGGAGTCAAGGTGGGAATTAACTACGCCATGATCATCAGTACCTCATGCGGACTGTGGAGATACCTCATCGGCGACACCGTAAGATTCACATCCAGAAACCCATATAAATTCGTGATCACCGGAAGGACAAAGCATTTCATCAACGCCTTCGGAGAGGAACTCATCATCGACAATGCAGAGAAAGGACTGCAATATGCCTGCAAGAAGCACGGAGCACAGGTGAGGGAATACACTGCCGCACCCGTATTCAGGGACGAACACACCATCCCGCACCACCAGTGGGTGATAGAATTCTCATGCCCACCTGACGATGTGGAAGCATTTGCCGACACTCTCGATGCCAGACTACAGCAGCTCAACTCCGACTATGAAGCCAAGCGATACAAGGACATCAACATGGTGAGGCTCAAGATAGTAGTGGCTCAGGACGGACTCTTCGAGCGATGGATGCGCAAAAGGGGAAAGCTCGGCGGACAAAACAAGGTGCCGCGACTCTCCAACTCACGCGAACACATCGATGAACTGCTAAAGATGAACGCATACAATGGATAAAAGAATAAAATATTTTCTTGTTACTATCGCGGCATTCCTCACCGGATGGATGACGCTCACTTCATGTGCCAGAATGGGAAACCCTGACGGAGGATGGTATGACGAAGAGCCACCACACGTCGTCAGCACGTCGCCAGTCGATAGAGGCACCGACTCAAGGCCCAGGAAAGTCGTAATCACATTCGATGAATTTGTCAAACTGGAGAATGCCACCGAGAAAGTGGTCATCTCTCCACCTCAGTTGGAGCAGCCTGAAATCAAGGCTACAGGAAAGAAAATCATCGTGGAACTAAAGGATTCCCTCAAGGAAAACACCACCTATACCATAGATTTCTCCGACGCGATAAGCGACAACAATGAGGGAAACCCGATGGGAAACTACACCTATAGCTTCTCCACAGGAAAGCAGATAGATACGCTCGAAGTGTCTGGCACTGTGCTCAATGCGGAAAATCTCGAACCTGTAAAGGGCACGCTCGTCGGACTCTATCGTGTGGATTCCATCGCAGTGGATTCACTCAAGAGAGGATGCTCATTCGATTCGCTCAATGCACAGTGCATGAGAGAGCCGATACAGCGCGTCTCACGCACCGACTCACACGGACGGTTCATCATCCGTGGAATAGCTCCAGGCACATATCGTGTCATCGCTCTCACGGATATTGACAACAATTTCTTCTACTCGCAGGCTGCCGAAGCAGTGGCTTTCAATCATGAATTCTTCATCCCGTCATGCAAGCCTGACACTCGTCCGGACACCATCTGGGCTGACTCGCTACATATCAGGGACATCAAGATGACGCCTTACACGCACTTCCTGCCCGACAACATCGTGCTACGACAGTTTGTCAAGGCGCAGAAAGACCGCTTCTTCCTCAAGACAGAACGTAAAGATGAGCGATATTTCACAGCTTACTTCAGCGGACCAAGCTCTAAGGAGCCTGTGGTCAAAGGGCTGAACTTTGACAGTGACAGCGCTTTTATCATCGAATCAACGCCTAAAAACGACACTATCACATACTGGCTCCGCGACACTGCCCTCGTCAATCAGGACACTCTTGAGATCACTCTCAGCTATGAGGCGACTGATTCACTGGGAAAACTCATGCCGCAGACCGACACACTCAAGATTCTTGCCAAGGAACCGTATGCCAAGCGCATGAAAACATTGCAGAAGGAGATGGATGACTGGTACAAGAAACTGGAGAAGAAACGCAAGAAGGCTACCGAGGAAATCACTGACACCATATTCCCGGTCAAGCGACTCGAACCCGTTTACGGCATAAGCAACACGCTCTCGCCGGACGGTAGCCTGACTATCGACTTCCCGACACCGCTCACAAGGCTCGACTCTGCTGCCATACACCTTTATATAAAGCAGGACACGCTCTGGTATAACGCACCTTTCAAACTCCAGCAGCGAGAGTTTGAAGGCTCGACGCCACGCAATATGGAGATAATAGCAGAGTGGGAACCGGATGCGGAATACAGTTTTGAGGTCGATACACTCGCCTTTGAGGACATCTACGGACTGACTTCCAAGCCACATCAGGCAGGTTTCAAGGTCAATGCGCTCGACACTTACAGCACGCTTTTCGTCAAACCAGTCTATGATGGCGAAGGCACCGTCATCGTGCAGCTCATAGATGGTGGCGAGAAACTGCTGAAGGAAGCCCATACAGTCGATGGAACCGCCGAATTCTATTACGTCACTCCGGGTGATTATTACCTCCGCGCATTCGTCGATCTCAATGGAAACGGAATATGGGACACCGGCAATTTCGAAGAGGACAGACAGCCCGAAGAGGTGTATTACTATCCGGAGAAAATCACTTGCAAGGCAAAATGGGACGTAACACGTGAATGGGTGCTCAAGAGCAGACCTATAGACAAGCAGAAACCCGACGCTCTCATCAAGCAGAAGGGCGACGCAAAGAAGTCAATACGCCTCCGTAACGCTGAAAGAGCCAAGGAGAAAGGCATCCCATTGCCCGACAATCTCAAGAAATGATGAATGAAAAGCCACTGTGTCAGCCGCGTTACCGGCTGATTCCCACCGATAATTCAACAATCAGACAGAATATGACAAAGAAGATCCTAACACTAATAGCAGCACTGATTCTGCAGGCCATCGTGTTCAATACCAGCGCCCTGGCGCAGTGTGCCATCAAGAACACAGCCCTCAAGCAGAACGAAGTACTGGCATACAACCTCTACTTCAACTGGCAGTTTATATGGGTAAAGGCAGGCACAGCCTCCATGTCCACCGTCGCCACCGTGCATAAAGGCAAGCCGGCATTCCGCAGCAGTCTCATCACCCGCACATCGGACAAGGTGGATAAGTTCTTCCGTATGCGAGACACACTGCTCGTTTATGCCACAAGAGACATCGTTCCGCTCTACTATCGCAAGGGAGCGCATGAGGGAGACCGCTACTATGTCGATGAAGCATGGTATTCTTATCCGAACGGAAACTGCCGTGTCTCAATGCGACACAGGCACAAGGACGGGTCAGTGACCAAGGAAACGAAGACCTATGACCACTGTGTCTATGACATGCTCAATATCTTCCTGCGTGCCAGAAACTTCGATTCAAAGGGCTGGAAGGTGGGTCACACCACGTATATGGACATCACCGGCGGTACGGAACTGACCAAAGCAAAGCTCGTATATCAAGGTAAGGAGACGGTAAAAGCCGACAACAACAGAAAATACAAGTGCCTTGTCCTCTCATACATCGAGAAAGAGGACGGTAAGGACAAAGAGATTGTCCGCTTCTTCGTCACAGATGACAAGCGGCATATTCCTATCCGCCTCGACCTTTTCCTCCGCTTCGGTTCGGCAAAGGCATTCCTCAGCGCTATGAAGTAATCGCTTCTGCGCAGAAAACGCTTCCATTTTGCGCAATGAGATAGTCCATTTTGCACCATGAAGGCGTGTCTTTTCACTGGTGAAAGCGTGTCTTTTTCGCCATTAAAGCGTGTTTTTACGCCATGAAAATCCGGTGTGTTCAATCATCGGATTCCACTCTCGTCTGCGTTTTAACCAGATATATATTCTCTTAGAAGATTAGGCTGGAGGCCTATACCGAGCGTAGCGAGAGTAACCCGGGACGAAGTCTCGGGATAATAACCGTCAAAACGAGAGCTGTCTGGAAGACAGTACCTTACAATATGAGCAGATAAAGATGGTCACTCCATGCTCTTTTCATATTGAGGCGCTATTTTCCAGACAGCCTTTTTTATCCACAATCATCAAGCTTCCGTCCCTTTCTACTTGAACAAATTACGGGCATCAGGCAATTCTTCTCCCGATTCTTCAGCCTCGTGGAGTTCCTTGAATGCCTGAGTCATACTCTCTTTTACGACAAATCTCTGTCTCATTGCTTCTGCTTCAACGTCTTCCTGAAGCAAACGCTGGGTAAAAGCGTTGCGGACAGCTTTGGGTTGACTCTTGAAAAGTGACCATAAAGCGTCCAAAGGACTTACTAATTGATTATCAATCGTTATTGTTGGCATATTATTTTCCTTTATTTTTTAATCTCCTACAAAAATACAGTGAAATTCTGAAAATGCCAAATTTATATCTAAAAATCACGTGATTATTAACTTTTTACTCATTATTCTGTATCGTTGGCATATATAATCAAATGCACAAAGAATAAAATAGCCATTACAATGCTTCACATCCGTTTCAATGCTTTTGCCAAACTTGCACCGACCGACACACAATAATCCCCCTGATACCTCGTTTATAATATAATGGGGAAAAAGGTAACGGGATTTAATATCGGCGATTAAACTGCCAAAGGATTACGCATTTTCTCTACTTTCTTGAAGGATAGACTGTTAGCTCCGTGCGAGAAATGGTTGCTAATATATGAACGATAGAACTATTTACCACCCGCTTATGACAAAGATATTGATTATAGAGGACGATTTGGCTTTCGGAACCATGATACAGACATGGCTCGGAAAGAAAGGTTTCGAGGTGGAAAGAGCCACTTCCGTGGGCGCTGCCTTGCAGTTGCTGGAGAAGGATTCCAAGCGCGACTTGATTCTTTCTGACCTCCGTCTGCCCGACCATGACGGCCTTGCCACGCTCAGATGGGTGCAGAAGCAAGGACTTCACATTCCTTTTATAGTCATGACGAGCTATGCCGAGGTGCAGAATGCGGTGCTTGCCATGAAGTCCGGCGCCGCTGACTACGTGGCAAAGCCATTCCAGCCCGATGTCCTTCTGGAGAAAATCCATGAGGCTATGCAGTCATCTCCATCCTCTGAGCCCGCCATAGAGCCAGCACAGCAGGAGAATACCGACCGTGATGCAGGCGAAGAAGCACCAAGATACATCGAGGGAAAAAGCGAACCGTCACGCCAACTCTATAATTATGTGTCGCTCGTAGCGCCTACTCCTATGTCCGTACTTATACTCGGAGCCAGCGGCACCGGCAAGGAATATGTGGCACATCGCATACATGACTTGAGTCCGAGGGCGGGAAAGCCTTTCTATGCCATCGACTGCGGAGCCATTCCGAAGGATGTCGCCGCATCAGAATTCTTCGGTCACGTCAGAGGAGCATTCACCGGAGCGGAGAAAGACAAGAAAGGTGCCTTCGAAATGGCTAATGGCGGCACGCTCTTTCTTGACGAAATGGGAAACCTCAGCTATGATGTCCAGGTGCAGTTGCTGCGTGCTTTGCAGGAAAGAAAGATAAGACCGGTGGGAGGAGCAAAGGAAATAGAGATTGATATCAGGCTTGTCTGCGCCACTAATGAGAACCTGGACCAGAGAGTGGCTGAGGGATTGTTCCGTGAAGACCTCTATCATCGCATCAATGAGTTTACCATATATATGCCAGAACTGAAGGATCGTGGCAATGACCTCTTCCTTTTCGCCGACCTCTTTGTCAAGCATGCCAACAAGGAACTGGGCAGACGGGTGATGGGTTTCGACGACAAGGCTTCGGAAATGATTGCCTCCTATGGCTGGCCGGGCAACCTTCGAGAGCTCAACAACGTGGTAAAGCGCGCCGTGCTGCTGACCAAAGGCGACTATATAGGCGTGGCTGAACTGACCCAGAGCATGGGGCATCTCCAGCCGGCAGAGCCGTTGAAGCTCCGCGATGAGCAGACCGAACTGCAGCGTATCGAGGCTGCGCTGAACGCTGCAAACGGCAACAAGAGCCGCGCGGCACAGATGCTGGGAGTGGACAGGAAGACTCTCTACAACAAGATGAAGAAGTACGACCTGCAGTAGATTCCCCAACTTTCTGGGGAATAATTCCACACCACTTCCCCACATTCCCCACTTCCCCACTTTTTGGCACGGCATTCGTCATTGTTGATTATCAGATAGTTAGCGAAATATCTTCGTTTTTGGCACGCTGATTGTGATTTAAGATAATGAAGTCGCAACACATCCGGCATCCGGAAAGCGACAGAGAATAGATCACAAAATAAAATAGTAAAAATAAAAACTTAAAAATCAGCACAATTATGAAGAAGTTATTTTTCGCAGCTATCGCAGCATCACTCGTGTTCGTTTCAGTAAACAATGTGTTTGCAAGTAAGTCAATGGTTAGCTCATCTGCTTCAGAGCCAACTGATACCGTTGCTCCTAACGATACAGTAGCACCTGTTGACACCACACAGACTCCAGTGGAAGAGACACAGCTCGTAGCACTTCTCGGCGCAGAGCCTACAGACACTGTCGCTCCTACAGATACTACAAAGACTCCAGTAGAGGAAACTAAGTTCATGGCGTTCCTCAATGTAGAGCCAACAGACACTGTCGCTCCTACAGATACCACCAAGACTCCAGTAAAGGAGCCTAAGGAAGACGTAGTTGCAAAGGCTTATTTCACAGTGTAAGACGACAATAAAATTGTTTAGTTAGTTAGTAGAATGGCGCATCCGCCACTGTGTTGCCCGCGTTACAGGGCAATGACAAGCGACCGCCAAAATCATGAATATCTTGCTTTCTCTTTGGAGGCAAGATATTTTTTTGTATTTTTGCAGTATGGTAAAAAACAATATTCCTTTCAAGGTGGCCGTAGGATATGTAGCCGTAGCCGTAGTAATGGTTATGGCAATCGTCCTCGTGTATGGGAATACGCAGTCCCTGCTGAATATCAATAAGATGTCACGAGACTATAATTACAAGCGTAATGTGGTAGATAGTCTGGTGTATAGCATGCTGGATGTCAGCAATAATGAGCGCTCCATATATATGGGCACATCTAAAGATTGGAAGAAGTTGCGCCTCTCTATCAAGGAAGCCAAGCGCTTGACGCTCAGTCTGAAAATGCTGGAGCAAGACTCTCTGCAGCGAGCACGTATGGATACGCTCGTCAGTTTGCTATCATTGAAGCAGGATAACCTTGCAGAACTGAGGAAAATCATGAATTATGACACTCGTGAAAACCTGCTCAATGAGAAGATGGAAAACCTCAATAGCGGTAAGGATTCCGTCATGGTGCATACCAAAACCGCTAAGACACATGAGAATGAGCGCACCACCGTCGAAGTGGTAAAGACCAGAAAAGGATTCTTCAGACGCCTTGCTGATGCCTTCAAAAAGGGAACTACCGACACTATCTCCATACATAATGACGTCAACAGCACCACTACCGACTCGGTGGCAATACCGGTGGACGTGGCTGACGAGGTGGTGGAAGTGCTTTCGCAGATAAATCGGGAGGAAAGAAAACACTCCATCAGAAAGCAGATGGCGGTGAGTAAAGAGTTGGGCGACTTGAGAATCGTCAGCCAACAACTGGCACATCGCACCACGCTATTGCTCAATACTATACGTGACAATGAGAAGCGCACGATGCAAGAAGCACTGGTCAGAGCGCTGAAATCACGCCAATCACTGCTCTGGCAGATTTCTCTCCTTGCATTGCTTGCCATCGTTGCTGCCGGCATCCTGTTCTTGTATATCTCAAGGGACGCAAAGAAAGAACGCATTTACAGAGAAAATCTGGAGAATGCCAACGCGGAAATACAGCGCATCATGAATCAGCGCGAAAGGCTATTGCTCACCATCACCCATGACATCAAAGCGCCTGTAGCGTCCATTTCCGGATTTATCGACCTTATGAGAGACTATGTGAAGGATGAAAAGGCGATCGGGTATATCGACAATATCGTCAATTCCTCCGATCATCTCTCGCGTCTGGTGGCTTCATTGCTGGATTATCACAAACTGGAAAATGGGCAGATGGAACTGCATCCCACTGCTTTCTCGCCATCTGCACTTGTCTGTCAAGCCACTGAAGGCATGAGAATGCTGGCTGAAAGGAAAGGTTTGAGCATCAATATGTCGTTCAAGGACGATGCGGTGGCACGCTCCGAGTCTGACGAAGCTTCGCCAAAACACTATGTAGCCGATGCTTTCCGCATAAGGCAAGTGCTGGATAATCTCATCAGCAATGCCATAAAATACACACAAAAGGGTGAAATCAGCGTCAATGCCTTTGTCTCTAAAGCGCCAAGTGACGGCAATCGTTATCTTACTGTAAGCGTGAAAGATACCGGAATGGGAATGACAGCAGAGGAAAGCAGAAGAGCATTCATGGCATTCACTCGCCTACAGAATGCGCAAGGCATAGAAGGAACGGGACTGGGACTCTCCATTACCCATGAACTTGTCACGCTGTTGGGCGGAAAAATCACGCTCAATTCGCAGAAGAACGTGGGTTCCACATTCACGGTAACGATTCCTGTCGGGCAGGCAACGGCTGATGACAAGGCAATATCCTGCAAAAAAGCGGATGAACACATAGCTTCCGCACCTTGCAAGCATAGCAAACCGCTGGCTTTGGCAAACCGAAAGATACTGATATTGGATGATGACAAACTGCAATTACAGTTACTTCAGGAGATGCTTCGTGGCAAAACGGAGAGCGGATGGCAGGTGTTTGCCTGTCAGCACGTCACGGATGCCCTGACCATACTCCACAATGAGAAGCCCGCTCTGATGCTGATGGACATCGAAATGCCGGAAATGAGCGGAATGGAGATTATCAGAATGATAAACCATAGCAATATGAAAGTCATCGCAATGACGGCACATGACACCAGTATCAAGGAGGAACTGTCGAAAGCCGGCTTTGATGGTTGCCTCTTCAAGCCATTCCAACGCGATGCTCTTGATGCCCTTATCGGACTGCCGTCAGCGGAATCGCCGCAGCAATCCGACCCTTCCGCCTCGTCAGAGCAAAGGAATGACTATCTGTCTGGGTTGCTTGCCTTTGCCGCCGGCGACGAGAAAGCGGAGCAGGAAATCATCCGCACCGTCACTGCCGAGCTGCATTCATACCGCAATTCGCTGGCTCGCCTCCTGTCATCTCCTTCGGATAGTCCTCTTCCGTTGCCGGAACTGATGCAGGAAGCCGGCAGGATAGCCCACAAACTCCTGCCCGTTGCCACCCTCCTTCATGCGGACTGCCTCGCCCAACTCCAGTCTCTCTCGCCGGAGCAGATCAGCAACCTCTCTCCAGACACCATCCATGAATACCTCAATAAGGTGGACAACAGTCTGGACACCATCCTCAATGCCATCGGGAGATAGCCCATTATCATTGTCCATATAAAGAAAAAGCCACTGTGTCAGCCGCGTCATCGGCTGATATAACCAAACGAAAGCCCCCGTGTCAGCCACGTCTCCGGCAATAATAGGAATCGTCTGCCACTGTGTCAGCCGCGTCACCGGCTGATATTAAGGGAAAAAAAAGAAAGGCAAGCCTCCCCAACAAAGGGACACTTGCCTTTCATTCATATTATGATCTCAAGGAGATTATTTGACCTCGATGTGCTTTACTTCGTCCTTCTTCTCCTCCTTGCCGGTCTTAGGAATCTCAATCTTCAAGACGCCATCGCTGACCTCAGCAGAGATATGGTCCTTATCGACATTCTCAGGCAGAGCATAACTCTGAGAGTAACTGCTGTAAGAGAACTCGCGGCGCAAGTAATGCTCCTCTTTCTTCTCGTCCTTTTTCTCCTCCTTGTTTTCGATAGAGAGATTCAGATAGCCGTCCTTGTCGATGTTCATCTTAACGTTCTCCTTCTTCAGACCAGGAGCAGCAACTTCCATAGTGTATGCCTTCTCACTCTCTTTCACGTTGACTGCCGGTGCTGTGGAGTTCATGTGGTGAACCAAGTCCGTGTCAAAGAAATTGTCATTAAACCAACTGTTCAACCAATTTGAAACGCTGTTATTATTTCTACGAGCTAACAACATAATAAATACCTCCTGTTTTTAGTTTTTTTTAGTCGTCCTCTCATCGCCTTTCGGTTCAGTAGGGATTTCTGATTGTTCTTTGTTTGTCTGTTAAACTTCAGCTTTAGCTTCGCAGTTCAGGGAATGTGTCGAACCACGTTGCTGTTGCTTAAAGGTCTATCATCGTTCCCTTTACCTTTCGGCTTCAGCTTTCACCCGTACAATAAGCAACATCCGTGCCGGAAACCTTTCATCCCCAAATAGATACGTCCAGTGTCATCATTGTCGCAATTCAATGACAATGGTGTCACGAAAGATTAAAATTTTTATACTTTGCTGACAATATCGACCGCGGAAAATGCCGGAAACGCTGTCTGATATCAGCAATGAAAGTGGCTCATGTCACCGGAACAGGTTACAAAACCGTGACATTTCCCATTGAAACATCTTGTTAGCATCCATGTAATAACGCTGTAACCTTGCCCCCGTACCTTTGCAGCGTGATAAGGAAAGATAACCTCGCTTACCTTATAATATAAAAAAAGTATATGACAAGAAGAATGATGTTATTGATTGCAGGATGCGCCGGATGGGCAACAGCGATGGCTGGTGTCGTCAAAGGAAAGGTGGTGGACGCCGAGACTGGCGAGACCCTGCCGGGCGCTTCGGTCACCTTTGCCGAAGGAAAAGGCATCTCTACTGATGTGAATGGAATGTTCTCACTCAATATTCCCAACGGGAAACGCAGATTGACAGTAAGATATATTGGTTACAAGACCGTCACCAAGGACATCCTGGTCGGTGACGGCACTCAGGATTTCGATATTTCCCTCGAAGCAGACAATGCCACTTTGGGCAATGTCACCGTGACCGGTGAGGTGCGACAGGACACTGAAGCCGCCACGATGAGGGAACAACAGCAGGCACATATCTCGATGACAAGCGTCTCGGAGCAGCACATCAAGCGCACGCAGGACAAGGATGCGAGCGAGGTGATCCGTCGTATTCCGGGCGTAAGCATCATAGATGAGAAATACGTCATGGTGCGCGGATTGTCCCAGAGATATAATAATGTATGGATGAACGGCGCTGCAGTGCCGTCGAGCGAAGCCGACCAGAGGGCTTTCTCCTTTGACATCATCCCTTCTTCCCAGATCAGTGGCATGAAGGTGGTGAAGTCCGCATCGCCTGAATACCCTGCTGACTATACCGGTGGCTTTATCATTGTAAATACGAAGGATGTTCCCCTGCGCAATTCATGGAACATCAGTATAGGGGGAAGCCTTAATAATGAGACTCATCTGAAGGAACAGTTGGGCTATGCAGGGGGCCCTACTGACTTCCTCGGCTTCGACAACGGCATCCGAGGACTTGCTGATGGCATCAATACCACGCTCAATCAGCAGGGCAATGGCTACTCTCTCCTTGGCAATGGATTCAACAATGACTGGACGGTCAGCAAGATGAAGCCTGTGGCTGACATGAGCATTGCCGCCAGTTTGTCGCAGAGATGGCATACTGCTGGCGGTCAGACGTTTGGATTGAACGGCAGTATCAATTACAGTAATGCTTACCGCACGCTGAAGGATGTGGAGAACAATATGTTCGGTGCCTACGATGTGACCCACGACAAGTCCAGCTATCTCCGCAAGGCGATGGACGACCAATACACCAACAACGTGCGTCTCGGAGCCCTTCTGAGCCTTGTCTGGCTCTCTTCTGACGGCAGTCAGCGCATCGAGATGAAGCATATCTTCAATCAGTTGGGCAAAGACCGCTACACATACCGTAAGGGTTACGATGCCCAGAGCGACTATATGGAGCAGGCGGAGTATTACTATCAGAGCCGCACCACCTACAATCTCGGGCTTTCCGGCAAGCATTCGCTCGACAACAGCAATCTCATCGACTGGAACGTAGGCTATGCTTATGCCAACAGGAACCTCCCAGACCGCCGCCGCTACACGGTTTACGCACAGGAGGACGGCACTCTGGAGGTGGAAAACCTCAATGACATCAACCGCGAATTTTCATTCCTCAAGGAGAATATACTGTCAGCAGGTGCCAACTGGAACCACGATTTCGACCTTGAAGGATGGAAACCGTCGCTGAAGGTCGGTGCCTACGGCGAGCACCGCAGCCGCAGATACGACACGAGATTCTTCACTTATGCCTGGCCCGACGGACAGCTGCCGCAGCAGATGCGCGACCTTGACGTGCCTACCCAGCTCCTTACCGACCGCAATTACGGCAAGGACGGTCTCTACCTGCTGGAGCAAGTGGACTGGAGCAACAACTACGAGGCGAAGAATACCCTCGGAAGTGGCTATCTCTCAGTGCTTCTCCCGTTCTTCGGAAACAGGCTTGAGGCATATGGAGGCGTGAGATTCGAGTCATTCCACACCGAACTCATCTCGCATACCCGCCGTCAGGAGTATTCGCCTCTCTCCACATACTATGACTATAACAATCTTTTTCCATCACTAAACCTGACCTGGCATCTGACAAAAGCGCAGCAGTTGAGGCTTGCCTACGGAAGAACGACAAACCGACCTGAGTTCCGCGAACTGTCCACCAGCGTCTATTATGACTTCGACCTCGCGTCAAACGTGCAGGGAAACCACAATCTCCGTCCTGCATTCATCGACAATATCGACATGGGATGGGAGTGGTACCCTCACGCAGGCGAAGTGGTAAGTCTCTCGCTCTTCTACAAGCACTTCCGTGATCCTATCGAATGGACCTACACAGTGGCTGGAGGCACCGACCTCGTGTATTCATATATGAATGCGGAAGGGGCGGACAACTACGGTGTGGAAATGGATATACGCAAGCAGCTCGACTTCCTTCACCTCCCTCAGCTGTCGCTTTCGCTCAATGCGGCATGGATCCATTCCAGCGTCAACTTCCCTGAAGGCAGCAATGAGCAGGACCGCCCGATGCAGGGACAGTCGCCTTACCTCGTCAATGCGGGACTGTTCTACTCCAGCGACGCCGCCAGTCCGGCTTCATCCAAGGCAAAGGGATGGACAGCGTCATTGCTCTACAACACCATAGGCAAGCGAATCATAGGCGTGGGACGCAGCGTGGGCAGCGGTGAGACCGATGTCAGAGTGCCTGACAGCTATGAGATGCCGCGCCATCAGGTGGATATCAATGTGGGAAAGTCATTCGGACACTTCGACATAAGGCTCTCCGTGCGTGATGTCCTTGCACAGAAAGCACAGTTCAAGCAGTTTGAACAGACGGCAAAAGGCGAGATACAGCAGGTCACACGCTCCTACAAGCCTGGCAGAACATTCTCGCTTACCGCAACTTACAAGATGTAGATGGGACGGCAACCGGCAGCAGGTGTCTGGCCGTTGGCGTGATCGGTAAATGCCAGAATAATCATTCCAGCGGGCAAAAGCCCCCGAGTCGGGCACATCTTCACCCGGTTTCCCTACCTCACGATAACAAATAAACAAACAAAAACGAACAAAGATGAAAAGAAACATTTTCCTCTCAGTGGCAGCTTTAGCCACAGTGATGACAATGACTGTTACTTCATGTAGCAGCAGTGATGACGATGAAAAACAAGGCGGACAGCCTCAAGTGGCTTATGTATGGGGCACGGAAGGCAGCATCAAGACCTGTGACCATCTCCTCTTCGGCACGGACGGCAAGGAGAATGTCAACGGCACGGTGATAGGCAACGGCGATAAGGAATTCATACTCAAGGGCAAGCAGACCCTGAAGAAAGGCACATACCTCCTCAGAGGATGGGTATATGTGGGTGATGGCGCGGAACTCACCATCGAACCGGGCACCATCATCAAGGGAGAAAAGGAATCTGCCGCTTCTCTCATCGTGGAACCGGGCGGTAAGATCTATGCCAAAGGCACGGCTACACAGCCTATCGTATTCACTTCCGCACAGCCTAAGGGCAGCCGCAAGCCGGGCGACTGGGGCGGACTCATCATCTGCGGCAAGGGAACGAACAACAAGGGCGTTCTCGCACAGCAGATAGAGGGCGGTCCCCGCACCAAGCACGGAGGCAACAATCCTGAGGACAACAGCGGAGTGCTCAGTTATGTACGCGTGGAATTTGCTGGTTATCCATTCCAGAAGGACAAGGAAATCAATGGCATAACATTCGGAAGCGTAGGCAGCGGCACACAGGTGGATCACCTGCAGGTAAGCTATTCCAACGATGACTCTTACGAATGGTTCGGCGGAAACGTCAACTGCCGCTACATCGTGGCATACAATGGCTGGGACGATGAATTTGATACAGACAACGGTTACAGCGGTAAGGTGCAGTTTGCCCTCTCCATCCGTGACCCGAGAATCGCAGATACCTCACAGTCAAACGGTTTCGAGAGCGACAATGATGCTGACGGTTCCCTCGCAGAGCCTTTCACTTCAGCCACATTCTCCAACGTCACATTCGTGGGACCTATGGGAAGAGAAGGCTTTGAGAACACTCCTGACTACATCAACGGCGGCAAGATGTTCCCTCAGAACGGCTCCGCTCTCGGAAAATATCAGGCTGCAATGCAGATCAGACGCAGCAGTCACCTCGCTTGCTTCAACTCCGTAGCCGTCGGTTATCCTGTCGGACTCATCGTCGATGCCGAGAAGGGCAGCACCCAGGAGTATGCCAAGGCAGGCAATCTGAAGCTCCAGAACATCTATTTCGCTGGCATGGGAGTGACCGGCAGCGATGCAAACAAGCGATATACTGATGACCTTTACGATGCGGCAAAGAAGTCTGTCATCGATGCTACAAAGGAATCATACAGTTCCACCTTCTTCAAGGCACAGGCAGGCAACCGTCTCTTCGCCCAGACATCCGACCTCAAGTTGACAAGTGCGGGTCTGATTCCCGGCACCAACGCTCCTGCCTTCGTGCCGGAGGTAGGCTCTCCTCTCCTCGGAGCTGCAAGTTTCCAGGACGCTCTCCTCTCATCATGGTTTGAGAAAGTCACTTACATCGGTGCCTTCTCCACTGGTGACAACTGGCTTCAGGGCTGGACGGAGTTTGATCCAGAGAATGCTGACTATTAAATTGTTACTTCACATTATGTGAATAAGGCAACCATCTCCTTGATAGGACATAGACTGATTTCTGACTAAGTTTTGCTGTTCAGTTGTCTTGGTCGTTTAGTTGTACTGTTGGCCGATTGCCACATCCAGCTGAACTACCACGACAACAGACAGCAAAACTGTTTTTTTATATATACCTGTCTCGATTTCCATAAGCGAGTTGCCCGTCAGGAAAGGGCATAGAGCACATACCCCCGAACTGTCAGCCCGCGTTCTGTCTGTCTGTGGAAATTGTTCTGTTTTTCCGATTTTCTCCGTTTCTCAATCGCAAAGAAAAACGCCTTTGTAAAGCTTTGACAGTCAATAGGATGTAATAGCATAGCTTTTACCGCCTAATATCATAGCTTTTACCTCCCAATAACATAGCTTTTACACCGTAATATCTATGCTTTCACCTCCCAATATCTTACTTATCGCAAAACGGCATCAATCCCATTCCCCTTTTGTTCCATTTTTCCCATGTTTTTTATCCCTTGACATTATCTAAGTTAACAAGGTAGTAGGGAAAGATGAATGAATGTATATTTTTATATGTTTTTATTTATTGATGTTTTATTTCGCGAAAGAAGCCCCCAAAAGGGCACAAAAAAAGCATCCTGAAAAGGATGCTTGTGGGCCATCTAGGGCTTGAGATTTGTTGACCGTAGGGAGACCCTCTGACCGTAGGGAAGAAACCTTAGGACCTTGGTCCGCAGGTGAAAGCCCAAAATGGCACAAAAAAAGCATCCCGAAAAGGATGCTTGTGGGCCATCTAGGGCTTGAACCTAGGACCTCCAGATTATGAGTCTGTTGCTCTAACCAACTGAGCTAAAAGCCCGAACCTTGTCGCCCCGGAACAACCTCATGTGGAAGCCAGAAGTTAGTCCCTTAATGGGTACGACTCGATTTTGTGGGTGCAAAAGTACTGCTTTTTTGTGAATTATCCAAATTTTTGCCCAAGAAAATGACGTTTTTCCTTCTTTTTAATAAATAATAACTATACTATTACGCTTACTTTGCAAAGTATTATTACCTTTGTACGTAATTATGTCCCTACGGATAGGGCATGATTTCCACCACGAAGTAAAACCTAAAACCTCTGTCATGGAGAAACTTCTTCACTATGCCTGGAAGCATCGGCTGTACCCGCTCGCCACTCTTGCCACCACAGACGGACGCACTGTGGAGGTAATCGATGTGGGGATTTACAACAGGACTCATGCCGGACCTGACTTCTTCAATGCGAAGATAAAGGTCAACGGAATGGAGTGGGTCGGCAATGTGGAGATGCACATCAAGGCTTCTGACTGGTATCGCCACCGGCACGACAGCGACAAAGCCTACGATAACGTAATACTGCACGTCGTATGCCTCGATGATATGGAGGTGATGACTTCCTCCGGACGCATTCCGGCGCAGATGGTGCTCGCCATTCCCGACTATCTCAAGGCGGATTACGACCACCTTCTCCATGCCGACAGATACCCTCCATGCTATGAACGCATCCCCGAATTGCCGACGATAAAGACCCACAGCTGGATTTCCGCTTTGCAGATAGAGCGGCTGGAGCAGAAGACCGAGGCGATAATGCAGCGGCTGGAGCTCAACGGAAGGTCGTGGGAAAAGACTTATTTCCAAACTCTTGCACGCAATTTCGGCTTTGGAATCAATGGCGAAGCATTCGAGACGTGGGCTTCCCATGTGGACCTCACGAAGGCAGGACACCACCGCAACGAACTCTTTCAGCTGGAAGCGATGTTCTTAGGGCAGGCAGGACTGCTGGATAGGGTAGAGGAAAGGTATGCGAAGGAGTATGCTTACCTCAAGCATAAGTTCGGATTGCAGGAGATGGACGCATCACTGTGGCGCTATCTGCGCACAAGACCGCAGAATTTCCCTCATGTAAGGCTCATGCAACTGGCAGGGATGTTCCACGAACAGCGCACCGGATTGAGCCGGTTGCTTGACTGTGAGGACGTAAAGGCGGTGGGAAAACTGCTTGGGATGAAGGGAGCGAAGCTCAGTCTGGTGGTCATCAACACCGTCATTCCTATACTTTTCGCCTACGGAAGGACAAAGAGCAAGGAGAACCTGTGTGAACGCAGCTTCGCCTTTCTCGAAGAAATCGACGCTGAAGACAACAATATCGTCAGGATGTGGCGTGAATGTGGTCTCGAAGTTAAGACGGCTGGCGACTCGCAAGCGCTCATCCAGCTCAAGAAGGAATACTGTGACAAGAAGGAATGTCTCAGATGCCGCTTCGGCTTTGAGTATCTCTCTTACAGGAAAAACGGTGCGGCGGGATAGCCTTTGCTCCCTTTTGCCGTCACTATAATAGATGTTTCAGCAAATGATAACATGATAAAATATAGATTATAAATATGGAATACCAATTTGAAACGCGCATGGAAGTGCGTGATTATGAGTGTGATATACAGGGTATAGTGAACAATGCCAATTACCTTCACTATCTTGAGCATACGCGCCACCGCTTTCTCAACAGCCGTAATGTCAGTTTTGCGGAGCTTCATGCCAAGGGTGTTGACGTGGTGGTGGCTCGCATGGAACTGCAATACAAGGTGCCGTTGCGCTGCGATGACGAGATGATTTCTTGCCTCAATGTGGCTAAAGAGGGCATACGCTACGTCTTCAAGCAGGACATATACCGTGCTTCCGACCACACTCTCTGCCTTCGTGCCAAGGTGGAACTCGTAGGTCTGCGTGACGGCAAGCTCGCCTTCACACCGGAATATGACGCTATCCTTTAGATAGAAAAGTGATAGTCCGCCACTGTGTTGCCCGCGTTACCGGGCAATATGATTGAAATCGTTTTCACTAAGATAAATATAAAGCCAATGGTCCTCAATTACATCTGGATAGCCTTTTTCCTTATAGCCTTCGTCATTGCCGTAGTGAGGCTCGTCTTCATGGGCGATTTCGACGTTTTTCCGGCGATGATGAATTCTACTTTCGATGCCTCCAAGACGGCATTCGAGATTTCTCTCGGACTGACTGGAGTGCTCTCGCTATGGCTCGGCATAATGAAGATAGGCGAAAAGGGTGGAGTAGTGAATGTGATTGCACGTCTGCTGACTCCTGTTTTCTCCCGTCTTTTCCCGGATATCCCAAAGGGACACCCCGTCACAGGCAGTATTTTCATGAATATAGCTGCCAATATGCTCGGTCTCGACAATGCTGCTACGCCGCTCGGACTGAAGGCTATGGAGCAGATGCAGCAGCTCAATGTGGCTGGAAATGAAGACCTTCGCAAGCAAGCCGACGCTTCTGGCAAGATAAAAGGCGAAGCAATAGACGATGTCATAGCAAGAAAGAATGCCACAGCATCCAATCCTATGATCATGTTTCTCGTGCTCAATACCTCCGGTCTGACGATTATCCCGGTCAGTATAATGACTTACAGGGCGCAGATGGGTGCCGAACAGCCTACAGATATCTTCATCCCTATCCTCCTTGCTACCTTCGTTGCCACCCTCGCAGGAATCATAATCACAGCCATTTACCAGAAGATAAACCTCTTCAACCGCACCATGATTCTCACTCTTGGAGGCGCTTGCCTTGCCGTTGGCGGCATAATATGGGGCTTCTCCCAGATGGATCCGGAGATGATGAACAAGGTCAGCACCTCCGTTGCCACCATCCTTCTGATGACGATAATCGTCGGTTTCATCGTGGCTGGCGTGCGAAAGAAGGTTAATGTCTATGATGCCTTCATCGAAGGTGCCAAGGATGGTTTCCAGACGGCGGTGAAGATTATCCCTTATCTCGTCGCAATCCTCGTTGGAATCGGCGTTTTTCGTGCTTCGGGAGCTATGGAAATGGTCA
This sequence comes from uncultured Prevotella sp., assembly GCA_934256705.1. Classification (GTDB taxonomy): domain Bacteria; phylum Bacteroidota; class Bacteroidia; order Bacteroidales; family Bacteroidaceae; genus Prevotella. Next base: position 46,261 of record CAKQPF010000003.1, on the reverse strand, counting down.
TCGATGGCGCAAAATGGACTGTCAGCGCTTGTGGTTTCGACACCACTTTCGTCGATGCTCTCCCTACAGCAATCATGAAACCGTTGTCCGGTAGCGGTGCGAGAGGCATGATGGTGGATACCATGCAGACCTTCGGAGCCGACTCTTTCGTGGGCAGATTGGCATGTATCTTCCAGGGTTCCACAGACACCACCTTCTATATCCTCGCTGTCTATTTCGGTGCAGTAAACATCAAATACACCCGCCACGCCGTTACAGCAGGCCTCCTTGCCGACCTCGCCGGCGTAATAGCCGCCATCTTGATATGCTATCTCTTCTTCGGATAAGGGAAAGCAGTCCCCATCTTTGTTGTTCTCAGAATTAGAATAGAAGTGAGAATACCAAGAATAGTAGTGGAGAATACCAACGGCGTCAGCCATTCTTCATTCTTCATTCTACATTCTTCATTAAAGAAGAGCCACTGTGTCGGGCGCGTTACCGATGATGTAAGATAGCAATCCAATCCGCGTCAGCGCGATTTTTCACTTTTCACTCTTCACTTTTCACTTTTCACTAAAAAGAAGAAGAGCCACTGTGTCGGGCGCGTTACCGCCCGATTCCCGCCCCTAAGACAGACATTAAACATACTAACTAAATGAAATACAAACTGACTACTCTCCTCGCATTGGCATCATTATCAAGCCAAGCACAGAAAATCGACTTCAACCTCTCGGGCAAAGAAAACATCAGCACCGAGGATGGATTCACGTCATGGTCCTTCGGAAGGACGACAAACCCACAGACAAAGTCCTTCGACGGCGTCACCATCAAGGTGGAAGCCGTGACAGGAAGCGGCTTTGCAGGCAACGGTTGCAACTGCAACTGGTGGAAAGATGGCGTCACAAAGCACAGCAAACTCATTTCTGATGCTGTCTATCCTGTCATCCTCGATGCCGGAAACAACTACTCTGCTTCATCCTCTTCCCCGATGGGAGTGAAGTTTACCATCACCGGACTCTCTGCCGGCACCCACACCCTTGCCGCATATCACAACAACACAGACGGCATATCATCGCCTGGTTACCCCGATATCAGCGTCAAAATCAACGGTGAAACCGTGCAAAATGGAGTCAAGCAGTCCATCAGAGCGCAGAGATTGGACGATGCCGGAATGTCTTATGTGAAGTTTTCTGTCAGTGAAGGCGAAACAATAACAGTGGAATACGCCTCTGATCCCAAAGCCGGTGCATCCTATATAAATAATTATGTGGCTGTCAATGCCCTCATCTTCGACCGTCCCAACCCCAAGACTCAGGCTGTATGCGTATCTCCTGCCCACCTCGATTCTCATGCCGACTGCGACAAAGGCACGGCTACACTGTCATGGAATGGCGGTTCGAGTGCGGTGAAGCATCGCATTCTCTTCGGTTCCGACCCTGAAAATCTGGCTGTCTTGACCGAGACAACTGCCACATCAGCCGTTACTCCAGCCCTCTCCGCCCTCAATACGTACTACTGGAGAGTGGATGAAATAGACAAGGACAATAATGTCTATGAAGGCGATGTGTGGACTTTCCGCCCTCGTCACCTCGCTTTTCCCGGTGCTGAAGGCTACGGTCGCTATGCTATAGGTGGCAGAGGCGGCACCGTCTATCATGTCACTTCCCTCGATGATGATGTGGATAATCCTGCTGAAGGCACGTTCCGCTATGGTATCACCAAGGTGAAGGGACCTCGCACCATCGTCTTTGATGTCTGCGGATACATCACTCTCAAGGGTCGCCTTACCTGTTCTGACCCTTATGTCACCGTAGCAGGACAGACAGCGCCTGGTGAAGGCATCACTTTCCGTGGTGCTCCGCTCGGCTTTGCGTCCGATGGAATCACCCGTTTCATCCGTTCTTACCGTGGTTATGCCGGCACAAAGGACGGTCCTTCCACCGTGGAACAGAACAAAGGACTCGACGGAATTGGCATGGCGGGCAATGATAATTCCATTCTGGACCACTGCTCTATCTCCTGGACCACTGACGAAGGCTTCTCTTCACGCAATGCAAAGAACATCACCCTGCAGCGCACCATGATTTCAGAAGCGCTCAACTGTGCCGACCATCCCAACTATTCCTCTGGCACTTGCCACGGCTATGCCGCTACAATAGGCAGCGGACAGGGCTATGGAGTCGGCTCTTTCCATCATAATCTGCTGGCGCATTGCGAGGGAAGAAACTGGTCTTTGTCCGGTGGACTCGACGGTTCCGGCTACTATGACGGAGCACATGACGTATTCAATAATGTGGTGTATAACTGGGGAAAGCGTGCTACTGACGGCGGTACGCACGAACTCAACTTCGTGAACAATTACTATAAGATGGGTCCTGCCACGTCCCAGACCCTCCTCTTGCGCCATCAGTTTGAAGGCGCAGGCAAGGGTTCGCAAGCCGCTTACGTCAGTGGTAACGTCCGGGTGGCTACCAATGGCACTGTAACGCAGGATGCTGAGAATGTGACATATAAGTACGAACTGTCCGGTGGTCAGCAGTTGACGTGGAAACCATGGAATGACAAGCCGTTCTTTGAGTCGCTGGCTGTCATTGAAACCGCTGAGGCAGCCTACAGAAATGTGCTCTCTGACGTGGGCTGTAACCTTCCTCTGCTCAACAGTCACGACCGTAGAATGGTCACAGAGACATATAATGGCACCACCTCCACCGTGGGAAGCAAGACCGGCAAGCGTGGTCTTATAGACCGTGAATGGGATGCTGAGGGATATGTTGCCATCGAAGAGCTTGCCCGTCCCGATGATTTCGACACGGACAAGGATGGTATGCCTGACTGGTGGGAGCGTCTCAACGGACTGGATCCTAACGTGCCGGACAACAATACCGATGCTGACGGCGACGGATTTACCGCCCTTGAGGATTATCTCAACTGGATGGCGCAGCCTCATTTCGAGGTTTCTCTCGGCAAGAGCGTAGAGATTGACCTCATGCCTTACTTTGCCGGCTATCCTTCCACCGCGTCTTTCTCCCTTGTCGAGGGTGACAATGCAAGCATATCCGGTCAAAAAATCGCCATTTCATCGGCATCTTCAGAGGGTATTGCCTCTCTCAAGGTGAAGGCGGAATATGATGGCGTCTCACTCGTGCGTACCTTTAATATCCATTATTCCGACCTTTCCACCGGCATCATCGACCTTCCTGCCACCGTTCCAGCGCAGTCATCACCTGCCCTCTACAACCTTTCCGGACAGAGAGTGACCTCCGATTATCGTGGCATTGTGATACGAAACGGCAGGAAAATGGTGAATAAATAGGTGCAGATTTCATTTTCTGTCGTTCATTTACCATTCTGTCACCATGTCCGCCACATTGCCCGCGGATATTAGAAGCCGGTGTATCTCCCTGTTTCTATTCTGCATTCCGCATCTTTTATTAGGGAAATATGCGTCTGGAGACAAATTTTCGGTCCTTCCCCGAAGTGAAAATCGTAAAAACGATACAACGTCATCATAGTCAAGCGTTTATCTAAGAAATGTAACATTTTTCATGTTACATTTCTTATGATTTTTGGAAAAATCTGGAAAAAATTGAAGAAAATCCATTTCTTTTATCTGATTTTCCTCAATGATTTTACGATTGGATAAGAAGTATAAGATTTTTAGTTGTACCTTTGCACACGGAAAGATGAAGCAAATCATCTTCTGCATACTACCCCATAACGAAAAGAAATCGTGAAGTATGTTCTGTCAAGTCCGAGTGCTAACGATGAAGGATACAGCAACATGGAGTAGAGAGAGGAAAGGCACTTCAGCGAAAGTGCCGCTTAAACTAAGAAATTACTCTGAAAACCCATTCAATGAGAATGGAACTATGTCTATAATCAGTTTTTATAATAAAAAACTCAAGATTACTAAACTGCAACCTAATACACAATAAAGCGTGCACCCTACGTGAGTAGAGTGCACGCTTGCTTTATATATATGCTAACTTTTCTCGTGCAGTCACTTCGACATTCCGTCAGCGTGGTGCCCATCTCACAGGGCAATATCCCGTGCCCAGAGCAAGCAGAACCGCCACATTTTTCCACCGTTTCCCCATTGCCTTCCCACTGTTTTTGCCCTATCTCGTAACATTCACATTATCAATGCATTGCAAAAGCATAGTTTTTGCGTCCTAATATCTATGCTTTTACCCTGCAATATCTATGCTTTTACCTCCTAATAACTATGCTTTTACCTCGCAATATCTATGCTATTGCAATTCCACCTCAAAACCGGCTCTCTATTTTGACATTATCCAAAGGAAAAGAAGTGATTCCGGAAGGCACAGAGTAAGAAGAAATACCGAAGTTTCCAGATGGTTCTTATGACTTCTGGGGCGACTAAGTGACGGTAATAAAGTCCCGATTGTCAGTGCTCATTCCTCCATGTGGCAGGCGAACAGTTGAAATGCTGGTTGAATACCTTATTGAATGTGTTGCTGGAATTGAAGCCATTGGAGAGCGCAATGTCCTCAATTGAGGCGTTGCGGCGATGCAAAAGGTCCTCCTTGGCGCTCTGTAGGCGGAATATGTTCATCTGTTCGGTAAACGTATGATGATACATCTCCATCATCATGCGGGCGACATAGGTGCGGTTTGTGCCGAGAGTCATCGCCACTTCGTCCAGTTTCAGTCCGGCTTTGAGGTAGATCTTCTCCTGCTCGATGAGCGTGCGGAGCTGCAGCATGAGCATATCCCTGTGGGACATTTCCTCCACTTCCTTCTCCTCCACATTGGCTATCATGGCGAGATATGCCTCCTTCTGCACCTCGTCTTCGGTGTCGAGGATGTCCTTCTTGTCGATGATGGTGTGGGCATTGGCAATAGACTGATTGACAGTCTCTTCGCTTGTATCTGCTTCTTCCACGGCGGCGTTTTCCTCATCAATAGGATACTTCGCGATGATAGCCTTTACCATCGAGTGCATTTTATGGCAGTAAAATATGCTTGCTATGCATACCGCCATCGTAAGAATCTGAAGAGATAAAACTAAATATACCGTGAACATTTTACAAAAATAATATTTTTTTTGTAACAATGAGCATAATCAGATGTTTTTTTCGCATAAAAGGATAAAATAATGAAATTCTGCTAAGTCGGGGATAGCAAATGAAAAGGTTCATTTTGGTTCGTTATAGTTTGACTTACAGTTGATGGATAAAAAAACAAAGAGTTGAAAGTCAGATGGAAAAATCTTTCACATCCTACCTTCAACTCTTGCTTATCAGAGGCAGACCTCACAGCCAACATCTGTGTTTTAGTAAACAGGATTTTGTTATTTTATATTAGAAAGCATAGAAATTTGTCGTGGTAATCACCTTACGAGCGTTGATGTCTTCGTGGAATCGACCTTTGTGGAGTCGTTCATCGCAACGCTGTTGACGGTGGAAATGGTGACGCTGTCCTTCTTGTGTGACTCAGCAAACTGCTGTGCGTCCTGCAGTTCTGCCTGTCTGTAAGGCATCTGTGCAGCGAGACCGAGCGAGAGAATGACGGCAACACAAGCCGCTGCCTTGTATAGAGGCTTGAGGCGTGTCTGCAAACTGATGATGCGTGCCTTGACGTGTGGTGTCTCTTCTTCGCCGATGATGGAGAGGATGCGCTGGTCAAAGTCGGCTGACAGCTGGTCTTCCTTCATCTCGGACTGCTGATATACGAACAAGTCGCGGTATGGCAGCAATGCTACCGGCACGTCCTTCTGCGAGAAGAATGTGCGCAGGATGCGTTCCTCTTCGAGAGAAGTCTCGCATTGGAAATAGCGATCCAGAAGCTGTTCGATATACTTATAGTCCATATTGTGTAATGATATTATACTTTGTCTTGATGAATTGCCGAGCTCTGAAGATGTTTATCTTGACCTGGTCTTCGCTGATCTGCATGATTTCGGCTATGTCCTTGTAGGATTTCTCCTCGAAATCACGTAGCTGCATCGCTGTGCGCTGTTTCTCCGGAAGGGCATTCATCAGGTCTTTTACCACCTGCAACCGCTCCTTTTCCTGCATCCTTTCGTAGGGCGTGCTGCGGAGATTGTCGCTTATGACGTTGGCGAGCGGTGCCTGCGAGCCTTCTTCATCGTGGGTTTCAGATGGCGAGTCGATGGATATCGTGCGCCTTGTCTCCTGCTTTCTGACGGTGTCGATGGCGAGATTGCGTGCTATTGTCATAGCCCACGGCTCTATAGCCTCGACTTCCTCCCAGCGTTCTCTTCGGTTCCAGATCTTTATCAGTGTCTCTTGGACGACGTCTTCCGCATCCTGCTTGTTGAGCGTGATGCGCAATGCCAGACGAAAGAGCTTGTCTTTCATCGGCAGAACATCTGTCTTGAAACTGGTATTTTTCATCTTTGCTCTATTTTTAAGACTCTGCTGCTTGGGGGAAAGTTACAAATGGGGTTACTGTTTTAACATTCTTTTAGATAAATCAGCCGGTAACGCGGCTGACACAGTGGCATGATTTCCGCTATTTTCGGATGATGGTGCCTTGCTTTCCGTCGATGGCGGTGGCGAGAGTGATGATTACTCGGGTCACTCCGGCGTCGATGGCATCGAGTGCATTCTCTATTTTCGGGAGCATACCGCCGGATATTGTGCCGTCAGCCTTGTAGCGTTCAAAGTCTGAATGCGTGATGACTGGAATCACGCTGTCGTCATCATCGGGATTGCGGAGCACGCCTTTCTTCTCGAAAGAGTAGATGAGGGTGACGTCATAGCCTGCAGAAGCCAGTGATTTAGCTGTCTCGGCAGCCATCGTATCGGCGTTGGTATTGAGGATATTGCCCATTCCATCGTGGGTAAGAGGGGCTATTACAGGCACGGCACCTTGCTCTATGAGGGATGAAAGCGCCTTTCCGTCAGCGCGATCCACGTCACCTACAAAGCCAAAATCCACCATTTCATCGATTCCTTCGATGGTCATCTTCTTCAGAGGACGCTTGTGCGAGCGGATGATGTCCATGTCGGCACCGGTCAATCCGATGGCATTGACACCGTTGGATTGCAGTTTTGCCACGAGATTCTTGTTGACAAGACCGCCATATACCATAGTTACCACCTCCAGCATCTTGGCATCCGTGACGCGTCTTCCGCCTATCATGACGCTTTCAATGCCGAGACTTGCGGCTACTTTGGTGGCTCTTCGTCCGCCACCATGCACGAGTATCTTCTTGCCTTCTATGGCAGAGAAGTCTTTCAGGAGCGCATTGAGCTGGTCTTCATTTTCCACTATGGCTCCACCTACTTTCACTACGGTAATCTTTTCCATTATTATTTGTGTTGTTTGCTTGTATGTTTATTAAATGCAATGCGGAAGGCTTCATCCTGCCGTTGAAGAAAACGGCATCAAAACCTTCCGCAATGCTGATGTCTATTCGAGGTAAGTGTAACCGTAAAGGCCTGCACGATAGTTGGAGATGAACTCCTTTCCCTCCTCGGCAGTAATCTTTCCTTCCTTCACGGACTTGGCTACCCATATCTCAAGGCGGCGCACGAGGTTCTTCGGACTATACTGAACGTACTCCAATACGTCGGCTACCGTCTCGCCGTCTATGGTCTTGTCGATGGTGTAACCATGCTCATCGACTGATATATGCACAGCATTCGTGTCGCCAAAGAGATTGTGCATATTGCCGAGAATCTCCTGATAAGCGCCCACGAGGAATACACCTATATAATAATGTTCGCCCTGCTTGACGGCGTGGAGCGGGAGATAACTGGTCTGCTGACCACCGTTCACATAGGCGGCAACCTTTCCATCCGAGTCGCAGGTGATGTCCTGGAGCTGTGCTGAGCGAGTAGGACGCTCGTTAAGTCGCTGTATCGGCATGATAGGGAAGAGCTGGTCTATGCCCCATGAGTCAGGCATGCTCTGGAAAAGGGAGAAGTTGCAGAAGTATTTGTCAGCCATCTGCTTGTCCATATTGCGCAGGTCGTCAGGCAGATGTTTCTGATGGTGAGCCAGTTCTGCTACCTCATGACCGATAGCCCAGTAAAGTGATTCCACCTGAGCACGGGTCTTCAGGTCGATGATACCATGGCGGAAGAGGTCGAGAGCCTCGTCTCTGATGTCCTCAGCATCATGCCAATCCTCAAGCATAGAGCGTGTAGAGAGCTTGTCCCATATCTCCGTCAGGTCGTGAACGAGCTGATGGTCCTGCTCTCCAGGCTGGAAATCCTCGGGCATCTGCGGCACTGAGACGCTCTCAAGCACATCGAGGATGAGTACGGAATGGTGGGCAGTGAGTGATCGTCCGCCTTCGGAGATGAGTGTAGGGTGCGGTATGTTGTTCTTGTTTGCTGCATCTGTGAATGTATAGACGCAGTCATTGACGTACTCCTGTATGGAGTAATTGACGCTTGATTCAGAGTTGCTGGACCTGGTACCGTCGTAATCGACGCCCAATCCGCCACCGCAATCCACGAATTCGATAGGGAATCCCATGTTGTGCAGCTGGACATAGTACTGTGCCGCCTCACGAAGGGCGGTGGAGATGCGTCGTATCTTGGTGATCTGGCTGCCGATATGGAAGTGGATGAGCTTAAGGCAATCGCGGAGCCCCATTTCGTCCAGCAGCTCCAGAGCGGTGAGAAGTTCGGAGGAATTGAGTCCGAATTTGGAGGCATCGCCACCGCTTTCCTGCCATTTTCCGGCGCCGGAAGAGGCTAATTTGATGCGTATTCCGAGGAAAGGCTTCACGTTCAGCTTGGCTGCAGTCTCGGCAATGATGCGCAGTTCGGGCAGTTTCTCTACCACGAGGAATAGTCTCTTGCCCATTTTCTGAGCCAAGAGTGCCATTTCGATGTAGTTTTGGTCCTTGTGTCCGTTGCAGATTACGATGCTGTCGGAGTCCATGTGCTGTGCAAGTACGGCGTGAAGTTCAGGCTTGGAGCCGGCTTCCAGTCCGATATTATACTTAGCTCCATGCGAAATGATTTCCTCTACGACGGGTCTCATCTGGTTGACCTTGATAGGGAAAACGATATAATGGTCCCCTTTGAAGTCGTATTGCTTTGTTGCTTTCTCAAAGCAAGCGGCTGTAGATTGGATTCTCGTGTCGAGGATATCCGGGAAACGCAGCAGCATAGGGGCAGATACGTGGGCGGTGGCAAGTTCGTCCACCAGCTCTTTGAGATCTACCTGTACGTTGTCTTTCTTCGGTGAGACATAGACGTGTCCTTTCTCATTGACTCCGAAGAAATTGACACCCCAACCTTTGATGTTGTAGGTCTCCTTGGAATCTTCAATGGTCCATTTTTTCATTTCTTACAGTTTGATTGTTGTTAAGCTGTTCTTGATTGGTTATTTGTATGATTTTGTCTGCTGCCATGTTTACCATTTCCTCGCTGTCCATCAGTGAGATGTCGATGATATGGTTGGCTTTCATGTAGAATTGCTCGCGGTATTTCAGTTGTTCGGTGATGAAAGAGAGCAGTTCTTCCTTTGATTTTCCCACGAGGAGCGGTCGTATTCCCTTTCCCATCTGCAGGTGGGCATAGAGTATTTCCGGCGTGGCCTTGAGATAGACCACGTCGCTTGCGGAGTTCATATAGTCCATGTTGTCATAGAAACATGGCGTTCCGCCACCGCAACTGATTACCACATTCTCGAATTCTGCTACCTCATGGAGCATGTTGTGCTCTATTTTGCGGAAGCCTTCTTCGCCTTTTTCGGCGAATATTTCCGGCACTTTCTTTCGCATTCGCGTCTCTATGTACCAGTCGAGGTCGTAGAACGGCATTCCGAGTTTCTTGGCGAGTACCTTTCCTACGGTGGTTTTTCCGGCTCCCATGTAGCCTATGAGGATGATTCTCTTCATCGTTTGGTTGTTTGGTTTTTATTGTAAACCAGCCGGTAACGCGGCTGGCACAGTGGCTCTTCCTCTTTAGTGGAAAGTGAAAAGTGAAGAGTGAAAAGTGAAAAATCGCGCTGGTGCGGATTGGATTGCTATCTTACATCATCGGTAACGCGGCTGGCACAGTGGCGGACTGTGTGGAATCCTGTTGCAGATGCGGCTGGCACAGTGGTGCGCTATCTCCGGGGCTTGTCGGGAAAAGCGAGGGTATTGGAGTCTCGTTTCCTTGACATGCTCCGGAGATGGCTATATTCCGTTATTTCTTCTTGACGGGAGTGTTGACGATGTTCATGCACTCTTCGTAGGTCAATTCAGCTGCGCGGTCGTGCTGTGCCTTCGGTATGCGGTAGTTCTTGCCCTGATATGAGATGTAAGGACCGTAGCGTCCGTTCATCACTTCCAGTTCTGCGTCCTCGCTGAAGGTCTTGATGTGGCGTTTCTTCTCCTGTGCGCGGTTCTGCTCTATGAGGTCTATCGCCTCCTTAAGGGTAATCTTCATCGGGTCCTTTTCCTTCGGAATAGACACATATTTCTTCTGATGCAGCACATAAGGTCCGAATCGTCCGGTGCCGATGATTACGTCTGTGTCCTCGAATTTGCCGAGGTTGCGAGGCAGACGGAAGAGCTCCAGAGCCTGTTCGAGGGTTATAGTCTCCAGACTAAGTTCCTTAGGCAGCTGTGCAAAGCGTGGCTTTTCCTCGTCGTCAGCGGTGCCTATCTGCACTACCGGACCGAATCTTCCGATCTTGACAGATACCGGTTTGCCTGAAGCAGGGTCTTCGCCAAGCACGCGTTCGCCTGCTTTATGCTCCGAGCGTGAGTTCAATGTCTTCTGCACTACAGGCTCGAAGTTCTTGTAGAACGACTTTATCATCGAAGTCCATTGAGCCTTACCTGCAGCGATGGCGTCAAATTCCTCCTCGACATTGGCAGTGAAGTTATAGTCCATGATACCAGGGAAATACTCCATAAGGAAGTCATTGACCACATTACCTATGTCAGTAGGGATGAGCTTGCCCTTCTCCGAGCCCACCATTTCGGTCTTGGTGTGCTCGTCTATCTTGTCTCCTTTGAGCGTATCTATTACGAAAGTCTTCTCTTCACCTTTCTTGTCGCCCTTCTGCACATACTCTCTCTGCTGTATAGTGGAGATGGTAGGTGCGTAAGTGGAAGGTCTTCCGATGCCGAGCTCTTCGAGTTTATGCACGAGTGAAGCCTCAGTGTAGCGGTTAGGACCGATTGTAGCGCGCTCGGTAGATGTGATTTCCTTGCGTGAAAGCGCGTCTCCCACCTTCATGTTTGCAGGCATTGAAGCGCTCTCTTCATGGTTGTCGTTGTCGTCATCGCCGTCACTCTCGCGATAAACCTTGAGGAAACCGTCGAATGTAACCACCTCACCAGTAGCGATAAACTGCCTTTTCTCGCCCGAGATGCTGATGTTGACCACGGTCTTCTCTATCTCTGCGTCCGCCATCTGCGTGGCTGCTGTGCGCTTCCAGATAAGTTCGTAGAGGCGTTTCTCCTGCTGCGTGCCCTCGATGGTCTGGTTTGACATGTAAGTAGGGCGGATAGCCTCGTGCGCTTCCTGTGCTCCCTTGGTGTGGGTGCTGTAGTTACGTGGCTTGCTGTATTTCTCTCCGTAGAGTTCTGTCACCATTTCCTTTGAAGTGCCGATGCAGAGTTTGGAGAGGTTTACGGAGTCGGTACGCATGTATGTGATGTGTCCGTTCTCGTAAAGGTGCTGTGCCACCATCATGGTCTGTGAGACCGCGAAGCCGAGTTTGCGTGCTGCCTCCTGCTGGAGTGTGGATGTAGTGAAAGGCGCTGCCGGCTGTCTGTGGAGCGGTTTCTTGGTGATTGCCTCGATGGTAAACTGTGCGTCGCGGCATTTCTCCAGGAAAGCTACTGCCTCTTCGTGGGTGCTGAAGCGCTGGTCGAGCTCTGCATGGAACTCCACCATATTGCCATTGGCATCCGGAAGTGCGAATGTCGCCGTCATGCGGTAGTAAGGTTCCGGCTTGAAGGCCTGCACCTCGCGCTCACGTTCCACTATAAGTCGTGTGGCAACGCTCTGCACTCTTCCTGCGGAAAGCAGTGGCTTGACCTTTCTCCATAGCACAGGAGAGAGATTGAAGCCCACCAATCTGTCGAGCACGCGGCGTGCCTGCTGTGCATTGGCGAGGTTCATGTCGAGGTGGCGCGGATGCTCTATCGCGTCGAGTATGGCGTTTTTCGTAATCTCATGGAATACGATACGGCTTGTCTTCTTCTCATCCAGTCCGAGCACTTCACACAGATGCCATGAGATAGCTTCTCCCTCACGGTCTTCATCGGAAGCGAGCCACACCTTCTTTGCCTTCTTCGCGTTTGCTTTCAGGTCGGCTACGATGCGCTTTTTCTCTTCCGGTATCTCGTAGATTGGCATCAATGTGTCCGGATCGATGCTGATTTCCTTCTTCTTGAGGTCGCGTATGTGTCCGTAACTGGACATTACCTTAAAGTCCTTGCCGAGGAATGATTCGATTTTTTTCGCCTTGGCAGGGCTCTCCACAATTACTAAGTTTTCTTGCATGTGATGGTTATGTTTATACTTTCGGGACGCAAAAGTACAGAAAAAGTTTGCTTACACCTTATTATATAGTGATTATTTTTACTTTTTTAACAAACTATACTATTTTCGTAACAATATTGTAGCAAATAAAAAATATTTTCTTACCTTTGCAAGGAATATGTGCAATGAAAAAAATATCCCAACATAAATAACAAAATAATGAACCTGAAGAAATTCCTACTCGCAGCAGCCATTATGCTTTCATCATTTGCAATGGCGCAGAAACCTACTGTCCTGTCGCTCTATGGCGACGCCAAACCTCCTTACGACAATGGCGAAACCGCCAAGGTCACAGTCTATCAAGCGCCTCAGAAGAAGGCTACCGGAAGGGCGATACTGATTCTTCCCGGCGGAGCCTACCAGGTCCTCGCCAGCGGACATGAGGGAAAGGACTGGGCGCCGTTCTTCAACAACCTCGGCATCACCGTGGCTGTGCTGGAATACCGTATGCCAAAAGGCGACTGCCGTGTGCCGATCGCCGATGCGGAGAACGCCATGAAACTGCTCCGCACCAATGCCAAGGCATGGAACATCAACCCTGACGACGTGGGCATAATGGGCAGTTCGGCTGGCGGTCACCTCGCAAGCGTCATCGCTACGCACAGTAAGGGCGACGCTACGCCTAACTTCCAGATTCTCTTCTATCCTGTCATAACGATGGATCCTGCCTTCACCCACATGCAGTCGCACGACAATTTCCTCGGGAAGAAGCCGTCAAAGAAGCAGGAAAACCATTATAGCAGCGACGTGCAGGTGTCACGCGCCACTCCGAGGGCTTTCATCGCGCTCAGCGACAACGATGACCTCGTGCTTCCGGCAAACGGAGTGAACTACTACGTGGAACTGTACCGCCACGATGTTCCCGCCGCTCTCCATGTCTATCCAGTCGGTGGTCACGGTTGGGGAAACACGCAGGGCTTTGCCTTTCATAATGAGATGCAGCTGGAACTGCGTGGCTGGCTTGAGAGTTTCTGATGCCGGTCGGGGCGCATGTCCAGAATGGAATCCATGCTATTCCGCCCGTTTTGCCGTGGCGGAATAGAGCATGCGCAGTAGTACTGCCGAGATTATTGCGGTGATAATGAATGCGATAGCGTGGGCGGTATGGTTGCCCTGGAACAGTTCTGCCATCTTTGCATCGGCAGGCAAGTCAGGGAAAAGCCATACGATCACGAAGGCAAGGCTGTTGTTTGCCCAGTGGTAGATGACTCCCGGGATGATGCTTCCCGTGCGGCAGTAGAGCCATCCGAGCAGCAGACCGACGAGAAACGTGTGCGGTATCTGAGCCGGATTGAGGTGGATGAATGAGAAGCAGGCGGCGGAAATCGCTATTGCGGTCCATCTCTGCTTTGCAGTGAGCGGTGCCTCGCCCTCGTTTCTCTGCATCAACCGTCGCAGCACGCCGCCACGGAACACCACTTCCTCCGACACGGGAGCCACAAGGGCGATGACGATATAGCCCCAGAAACTGCCCAGCAATTCCTCAAACATGTCGCCAAGGAGATTCTGCGTCCATCGTTCGGGAATGAATTCCTCGATGGTGGTGATTGGGATTACAATCATCAGTGACAGCAGGAATGTGATGAGCAGCACCATGAAGGGCTTGCTTTTCATATAGTTGAGGCTCATCAGGCACCATTTCAGTTTCCAGAAAAGCAAGGTGACAGCCACTCCCGACAAAGCCGCCGAGCCGACCACTATTGCCAGTCCCTGGCTTTCCGACGGTATGCCAAGCCCCAGTTTCAGTGCGGCAGCCACGATAACACTTGCCACCACCTGCATCAGGATGAAGGTAAATGTGTATAAAAGTGCGTCGTAATACTTCTTCATATTTCCGTATTTCAGTTGTTTCGTTTCAAGATATATCGTCAGATGATTGCAGATTTCCAAGTGCGTTTGTCCGTTTGTCAAGCCGCCTGCAATGCTGGAATTGTCCTGTTTTTCCGTTTGTGGCCAATAGAAAGGAACTACCTTTGCAATACATTGATAATCAAGGGGATTCAATAGCATAGTTTTTAGGGTGTAAAAGCATAGATATTAGGGTGTAAAAGCTATGCTATTACAAGGTAATAACTAAGCTATTGCAGCGTAAAAGCTTAGCTATCGCAAAATGATACCTTCGCTCTCCCTCTTTTGTTCTGTTTTTCCTTGTCGGAATATCTATGTTCTCCAAGAGAATGAGAAAAGCAGTAGCATCCGTTTCTTGAGCCAAGCGGGGTATTTTTGTGTATTTATAGAACCGCTCTATAGGAAGATCCGCCACTGTGTCCGCCGCATTACCGGCGGATATAAGTAGGATGTCGCAGGAAAAACCAAACCGCGTCAGCGCGATTTTTCACTTTTCACTCTTCACTCTTCACTTTTCACTATTTCATTCAAGTAGCCCTCCGCCTCCATAGCATCCGCCTTCAGCTGCAAGGCAAGCCCCATGACGGAAGAGAAACGGTGCTCCTCGCGCATCTTCTTGTAGAGCGCCACGGTCATCTCCTTGCCGTAAATGTCTGCGTCAAAGTGGAATATGTTCGTTTCGAGTGTCAGTCCGTTGATGCCGTAGGTAGGGCGGTGGCCGATGTTCATCATGCCGTTGAAGGTCTCCGGGAATCCTTCCACCCTCACTCTCACCGCATACACGCCGCCTACGGGAATCACTTTCAGCGGGTCGATGGAAAGGTTTGCCGTGGGAAATCCTATCTTTCTGCCCTCATGAAAGCCCTCCACCACGGTGCCGTGCATGGTATATGGTCTGCCAAGACACTCCATCGCCTGCTGGCAATGCCCATCGGCAAGGAGCTTTCTCACCATCGTCGAAGAGTAATGTCTGCCGTCTGGCATGGTGATACCGTCGCAAGGCACCACCTCAATGCCTATTTCCTCACCGTAGCGCTTGTAGTCTTCGAAGCCTTCTCCTGGCTGTCGCTTGCCGAAATGGTTGTCGTAGCCGAGCAGCAGCAGGCGCACGCCGAGGCGGTCGTAGAGGATTTCCTTCATGAAATCGCGGGCGGAGTAGGCTGCCATCGGCTTGTCAAACTGCAGTACGGCGCATTGGTCGATGCCGCAAAGCGAGATGAGCTGCTGCCGTTCCTCCACCGTGGTGAGCATATTCGGCACGTAAGACTTGTCGAAGAGCGTGCGCGGGTGGCGGTCGAAGGTTATCGCCATCGTGTGGTCGAAGCCCTTTTCCTTTGCCACGGCTATAAGACGACGGAGCACATGCTGGTGACCCAGATGCACTCCATCGAAATGTCCTATCGTAGCAGCGGTCACCACGTCACTGCGAACGCCGTTGTCTTTGCTTATCTTTAATGTCGTCACTGAATGGAGTTTGTTAAAATGAAGAATGAAGAATGAGGAATGAAGAATATATTATAGTCCTTTTTCCTTGGGAAACCAAAGGGAGGAAACGTAATTCATATTCTTCATTCTTCATTCTTCATTCTTAATTTATAAAAGACTCTCGATCTCCTTGTCCAGATCCTTTATCTGCGCATCACGCTTGTAGAGCGAGTTGGACCTGTCGATGAGGAAGAAAGTAGGGATGGAACCCACGTTGTAGCGTCTCAGATACTGTGAGTCCAGGTTGTCGTTGTCATGCACGGTAATCCAGGGAAGGGCGGCCACCTGGGTCTTCCAGAAGTGTTCGTCCGGATCGACAGACACCTGATAGATCTCCAGACCGCGGTCGTGGTATTTGTTATACACCTCTCTCATCTGCATGATGCGCTTTGTGCTGCCGTCAGCCGCAAAGGCATGGAAGTCGAGAAGCACCACCTTGCCCTTCAGGTCGGTGAGGTTGCGGCGCTTGCCTTTGTTGTCTATGAGGCTGATGTCTATGATGTTGGAGACGCCTACCTTGTCCACGTCGATGACAGGACCCTGCTTCTGGGCCTCTGCGATGCGCATGTTCTTCAGTCCTTCCAGTGCGATGTTGTGGAGGTTCTTTCCGCGCTCCGCCTCTGGATAGAAGGTGTCCCAACTTGTAGCCACGGCAGCAAAGACGCGGATGTCGTCATGGCTGGAACGTGGATTGAAGATAAGGCGGTTGCCCAAAGCCTGGAACAGGGCGAAATAAGAGTATGCCTTGCCCGGCTCCTTGAAGATATAGTTGCGCTTTACGTAGTCTTTGTAAGCCTCCACGATGCTCTCTATGCTGTCCTCAGACTGCTTGATGCTGAGCACAGGCGACTTCTCTATGGCGATAGCCTGGTTCAGCAGCTGGTTCTGGAGAATGGAAAGCTCCTTGATTTTCTCACAGTTGTCCGAACCTTTCACCTCATATTTCACGGCCATGGTAGGGTAGGAGGCGGTGAATTCCACGGTCTCGGTCGAGTCGATGCTCACATTGATGATGTTGCGGGCTATGCGGAGGCGGTAGAATTCCGGTGCTGTCACGGCGTCACCGCTGAAGTCGAACGCTCCATCCTCACCCAGTTTTACGGAGTCGATGACCACAGGACCGTCCAGACTCATGTTCTCGAAGTAAAGCACAGAGTCCTTTGCGTCAGTGATGTTGCCGCTTACGTGAAATTTATTCTGCTGACATGAGGCGATGCTCAGCGCACATGCAGCGAAGAGAGTGCATCGTGTGATGCGGGAAATAATCTTGTTCATTGTATGGAAATTTTCTGCAAAGGTAATTGAAATAGGGGGAAATACAAAATTTCGGCTCTCTTTTCTTGCATATAAGGTGCTAATAATAATTAAATATTGCGGTATTTAGTGCCATTTTACCAAAATAATCATTACTTTTGCCCTCTGAAATGAAAAGGAATATCATCATAATCATCATAATGCTGGTCAATGCCGTCGCGGCGATGGCGCAGTCTGACGTCAAGACCATCAAGTCGGAGGACCGTCAGGTCGATATGGACAGCCCCACTTTCGTGCCACTCGTCCGCGTGGGAAAGGTGCTCGAAGGTAAGGACAGCATACAGTATGTGGAGATGAACAATGTCTATGTCTATGCTCCGATGACTTTTAAGAACGACAAGCAACGCGAAGCCTATAACAGGTTGGTTTACAATGTGAAGAAGGTCCTTCCGCTTGCCAAGGAAGTCAACAGGGCTGTGCTTGAGACCTATGAATACCTCATGACACTGCCTAATGAGAAAGCACGAAAGGAACACATGAAACTCGTGGAGAAAAGCATCAAGGAGGAATACACGCCAAGGATGAAGAAGCTCACCTATTCGCAGGGAAAACTGCTCATAAAGCTTATCTATCGCGAGACGAACTCCTCCAGTTATGAGCTTGTCCAGGCATTCCTCGGTCCGGCGAAAGCCACTTTCTATCAGGCTTTTGCATGGCTCTTCGGTGCCAGCCTAAAGAAGGCGTACCAGCCAAACGGCGTCGATAGGCTCACCGAGCGAGTCGTCCGCCTCGTGGAAGCCGGCCAGCTCTGATTCCGGCATCCCGGCTCTCCCCATCCGTTCCCTCCGTCTCTGGTCCCCATTCTCCCATCTCGTCAGCCGTCCTTGGCAGACGCCCACCTCCCACAATTCCCGCCCTTTTATTTTGCAATCTCCATTTTTTTTCATAATTTTGCAATCTATTAGATTGAAAACAATAAATGGCAGAAGAATATAACATACACAATGAGCGAGTCTCCAGCTCCGAAAAGGAATTCGAGAAGGCATTGCGTCCCCTCCAGTTCTCTGACTTCAGCGGCCAGAGCAAGGTGGTGGAGAACCTCCAGGTCTTCGTCGAAGCCGCCAAATACCGCGGCGAACCGCTCGACCATACGCTCCTCCACGGTCCTCCAGGCCTCGGCAAGACCACGCTCAGCAATATCATTGCCAACGAGCTTGGCGTGGGATTCAAGCTCACAAGCGGTCCGGTGCTCGACAAACCTGGCGACCTCGCCGGCATCCTCACATCCCTCGAAACCAATGATGTCCTCTTCATCGACGAGATTCACCGCCTCTCTCCCGTGGTGGAAGAATATCTCTATTCCGCAATGGAGGACTATCGCATTGACATAATGATAGACAAGGGACCTTCTGCACGCTCCATACAGATTGACCTCAATCCCTTTACGCTCATCGGAGCCACCACCAGAAGCGGTCTGCTTACTGCCCCTTTGAGAGCACGTTTCGGCATAAATATGCATCTGGAGTACTATGATCCCGACACATTGTCCAGGATTATAAAGCGCTCCTCACGCCTTCTCGGAGTGGGAATCAGCGATGATGCAGCCGATGAAATATCGCGACGTTCGCGCGGTACACCTCGTATCGCCAACGGACTCCTGCGCCGTGTCCGCGACTTTGCACAGGTGAAGGGCAACGGAAACATCGACACCGACATAGCAAAGATAGCCCTCACTGCCCTCAATATTGATGAATACGGACTCGATGAGATCGACAACAAGATTCTTACCACCATCATCGACAAGTTCCAAGGCGGTCCTGTAGGTGTCGGAACCATTGCCACTGCCATCGGAGAAGATGCCGGAACCGTAGAGGATGTTTACGAACCATACCTCATCATGGAAGGCTTCATCAAACGGACACAGCGTGGACGAGTGGTCACCGAACTGGCTTATGCCCATCTCGGCAGAGATATGTATCGCACCAACAGCCACATACTCACGCCCGATTTATTCGATTAAGGAAGGCAAAGTCGCCCGACTGGCGGCGAAGACCGCCACTCCTGCATCCAGACATCATCTTACCCATCTCCTAATCACAATCCATTTACCACAATGAAGAAAGGCATTTTCACAGGTTCTTTCGACCCTTTTACCATCGGTCACCTTGACATCGTGAAGCGGGCACTGCCCCTTTTCGATGAATTGACCATCTGTATCGGCTTCAATGAACTGAAACACTACGATGAACCCGTGGAGACCAGAATGGAAAAGATACGCAAGGTGATGCGCGATGAGCCGAAGGTGAAGGTCGATTCATGGTCAGGACTGACGGTGGATTACTGCACCAGCCACGACATCCACTATATAATAAAAGGTGTAAGGAGCGTGAAAGACTTCGAATATGAGCGTGATCAGGCGGAGATGAACCGCCATCTGTCCGGCGTAGAGACCCTTTTCCTCTTCTCGGATCCACGCTATTCCGCCGTAAGTTCCTCCTTGGTGAAGCTTCTCAAAAGCTATGGAAGGGACGTAACAGAGTTCCTTCCCCCCGTCTCCGATTAGCCATGTGCCATCATCCTCAGCAGTCCGCCACTGTGTCAGCCGCGTTACCGGCTGATATCCCTGCCCTCCAAGCACCGCAACAACAAAGAAAACAACCACCAATATGATAACATACTCAGCAGAAAATGTAAAGATGCCGAAGTTCCGCAAGCGAGATACATCGGCATGGATCAAGAAGGTAGCAGCCTCCTACGGCAGAAAAGTGGGAGAGATAGGCTATCTATTCGTAGATGATGAGAAAATCCTTGAGGTCAACAATGAATACCTCGGGCATGATTACTATACCGATATCATCACCTTCGACTACGACGAAGACGACATAATCAACGGCGATCTCGTCATAAGTATCGACACAGTCCGCTCAAATGCCGAACTGTTCAGCAAGCCATACGAGGAAGAACTCTATCGTGTCATCATCCATGGAATACTCCATCTTTGTGGTATCAACGACAAGGGACCAGGTGAAAGGGAGATAATGGAACAGGAAGAAAACAAGGCTCTCGCTATGCTTCAGCGATGATGCCTTTCTCTTCGCTTTTTCATCATCATATTACACTAAGGTTATAAAAAAGTGTTAATTTTCAGACTTTTATTTGATAGATTTGTAAAAACTTAATCAATTTGTTTGGTGTTCAATAAAAAATAAGTAATTTTGCTTACCTTTTAACTTTACCAAGTTACACCACGATATTATAAATAAGCACAAAGAACGATAAGTAATGGAAAAAATTGACAAGTTAGACAAGAAGATCCTCAGCATCCTTTCCCAAAACGCACGAATGCCTTTCAAAGATGTTGCTACTGAATGTAATGTCTCAAGAGCGGCTATTCATCAGCGCGTACAGCGACTTATAGAGGACGGAGTCATCACGGGAAGCGGCTTTGATGTCAATCCTAAGTCATTGGGATACACCACTTGCACATATGTTGGCATCAGACTCGAGCGCGGATCTATGTATAAGGACGTTGTAAAGCAGGTTGTCAACATTCCTGAAATAGTGGAATGTCATTTCACCACAGGTCCTTACACTATGCTCGTAAAGCTCTATGTGCGTGATAATGAGCAGCTCATGGACCTTCTCAACAATCAGTTGCAGCGCATTCATGGCGTAGTTTCCACCGAAACGCTCATCTCTCTTGAGCAGAGCATCAAGCGTGAGATACCTGTTCCGCTGGAGGACTAATACTGACAATCTTCGACACTCGATATAATTGACTCAAGTTTCGCAAGTATCTATCAAGCTGACAATCAGGAATAAAACATCAATAAATAAAAACAAACAAATATATTTTTTACTATTTTTTCTTTATTTTTCTATATTGATGTTCTAATCTTCCCCACAATAGTGGGGACTGAGGGGCTTTTTTAGCTTGCGAAAGTTGAGTAATTGATACGAATTACTGGGTCACTGTCTTCTTGCTTATGATGGTGAGAGACTCCTGTGGCTTGGTAATTCGTATTTTGCGTATAGGTTATCGTAGCGGCATAGTTTGCCTTTCATCATGCAGAAGAGGCGCAATTACCCTCTGATTCCTAAGCTGTTGCGATGGCATATCCATGCTTCAACCCTTCATTTCCAGCCATAAATTCCATTAGTATATCATGGATAACTTCTCCATTGACCAACTCCTGCAGCCTGCCTACAGCGCTTTTCCAGAGGCAGACCGCCGTCCTGTAATAGGCATCACTGCCAATTACTCCGACATTGACGCCACACTGCGCGACAAATACTATAAGCAGATAGTCGCTGCAGGCGGCATTCCCGTCATCATTCCTCCCATTGCTGACGCTAAAATCATAGCTGACACACTGGAACATGTCGATGCTGTCCTCCTCACAGGGGGCGGAGACTACAATCCTCTCTGGTGTGGTGAGGACCCGGTGCCGGGACTTCACAATATAAATGCGGAGCGGGATGGTGCCGAACTCATCCTTACCCGGATGGCATACCATCGCCAGAAGCCTATGCTTGGCATCTGCCGAGGCATCCAGACCCTCGCCATGGCGCTCGGAGGGCACGTGGATCAGGACATAATACAGCAGATAAAGCATTCCCAGGACGCAGACAGAAGCGAGCCAACCCACTCTGTCTGCGTGGAACCGGGCTCTTTTCTCTATTCCATTTATGCGCCAAAGAAGGCCAATAACGCTGCTCCTGCCGCTGGAGAAATCACCAATAATCTCCAGATTGCAGCGCAAGAAGCCGATGAAACCGCCACTCCCCTGACCCTATATGTCAATTCTTTCCATCATCAGGCAGTCGATAATCCCGGTGAACGCTTTCGTGTCACGGCGCGATCCAGTGATGGAATCATCGAAGCAATAGAGAGCACGGAGTACAAGAGCATAATGGGAGTGCAGTGGCATCCGGAATGGTTGGGTGCTGATGGGCTGCCTTTGTTCCGTTGGCTCGTGGACAAAGCACGCGAATACCAGCGTGTCGGCGACCTGCACAAGCGCATCCTGACCCTCGATACGCATTGCGACACACCGATGTTCTTCCATCAAGGCGTGGATTTCACTAAGCGCGACCCACGTATTCTCGTTGACCTTCACAAGATGACTGAGGGACGTCAGGACGCTACAATCATGGTAGCGTACCTTCCACAGCCTAAGATTGGGCAGAAATTCTCTGATGCTGTGGAGATGAAAGCAGCGGGACCAGCCGCCTATGCCGACCTTATCTTCGACAAGATCGAGGCTATGGTAGCGTCAAAGCCCGACTATGTCAGCATTGCACGCACGCCTTCCGACCTTTATCTCGACAAGCGTATGGGCAGAAAGAGCATCATGCTCGGCATAGAGAACGGTCTGGCACTGGAGCATGACTTGCGTAATCTCCTCCATTTTGCCCAGCGTGGCATCGTCTATATCACGCTTTGCCATAATGGCGACAATGATATCTGCGACTCGGCACGTGGCTGCAACACCCACAATGGTGTCTCTTCATTCGGAGAAAAGGTCATAAAGGAGATGAACCGCCTCGGCATTATGGTGGACTTGAGCCATGCCGGCGAGAAGAGTTTCTATGATTCGCTCGACATCAGCGCCGTTCCTATCGTCTGTTCCCATTCCAATTGCCGCGCATTATGTGACCATCCGCGTAATCTTACCGATGACCAGTTGCGCCGACTTGCCCAGAAAGGCGGAGTGGCACACACCACTTTCTATCATGGTTTCCTGAGAAAAGTGGGCGAAGCCGACATTATGGACGGCATAGACCATCTGGAACACGCAATAAAAGTGATGGGAATAGACCATGTAGGCATAGGAACCGACTTCGATGGTGATGGTGGTGTGCGTGGAATGCGTGATGCTTCAGAGATTCAGCAGTTCACTCTCTCCCTCCTCCGTCGTCGCTACAGCGATGAGGATATTGCCAAAATCTGGGGCGGCAACTGGCTTCGCGTCATGTCAATGGTGCAGAGTCAAAGGGGATAAGCCACGGTATTGCATCGCTATCTGCCGTATATCGTAATGAATTTACATCAATATTGAGTGCTGACATCAGCGCTATCACACAGTAACAACAATGATAAAAATGAATAAAATCGCCCATTTCATCGTGTTTTCTGCCCTTGCAGTGACGGCTTTCACTGCGTGCAAGGGCGCTAAAAGCTCCGCTTCCGCAGAGACATCTGCGCCACAAATCGTCGGTCCTGCTTTCCAGGCTGACTCCGCTTACGCCTTCTGTGCGAAGCAATGTGAGTTTGGTCCTCGCACAATGAACAGTGAAGCGCACGAGAACTGCCGCCAATGGATAGTGGATAAGTTCCGCTCCTACGGCATGGAAGTGGAGGAACAGAAGAAAGACCTCAAAGGTTGGGACGGCACAATGCTGCGTTCCACCAACATCATAGCACGCTTCAAGCCTGATGCCGAGCAGCGTATCCTGCTCTGTGCGCATTGGGATTGCCGTCCTTGGGCAGACAATGACCCGGACAAAAACAACTGGCACACTCCTGTAATGGGTGCTAATGACGGTGCTTCAGGCGTGGCTGTGATGATAGAAATCGCACGCCTTTTGCAGGAAGACACCACTCTCAACTATGGAATAGACTTCGTATGCTTCGATGCGGAGGACTATGGCACGCCGCAATGGGAGGAGAATCAGGAAAATTCGGAAAGCACTTGGGCGCTCGGAGCGCAGGAATGGGCTCGTCAGATCGCTGCTTCCGCACCGAAAGATGCCGATGGAAACATGGTTAGCCTTTATGAATACGGCATACTTCTCGACATGGTAGGCGGTGAAGGTTCACGCTTCTATCAGGAGGGATTCTCGCTGAAATATGCCAGTAGGATAGTTTCCAAGGTCTGGAGTGCAGCAAATGACGCCGGAGTAGGTTCCTATTTCGTCAGCGAACCCGGCGGTTTCATCACCGACGACCATCATCCTATCAATGAGATAGGCATACCTTGCATCGACATAATCCCTTATTATCCAGACTGTAAGCAGAGCAGTTTCGGTCCGACATGGCACACCATCCACGATGATATGGACCATATCGACCGCAACACCCTTCATGCTGTGGGGCAGGCAGTCATCCAGACACTGTTCAATTAAGGGCGGTTCTGTAAATTATCACCGTCATATAAAACGAGATTGTAATAATGTTTGATTCGTTATCTTTCAGGCTCTTTTCGGCTCAAAGCTAACTTATAGAACAACTCTTGAATGAAGAATACCCTCAACGCCATAGCTCTTACGATGCTGAGGCCGGCATTGTCACCCCTGCAACTCATGCAGTTGTACCGTGAGGTGGGCGATGTCACGGCTTTGGTGGATAATCATGACCGTCTGGAAGAGGTGCTTCCAGAGCCTTCCGGCAAACTGAAAGAGGTCTTCAAGTCAATGTCTGATGCGCTGGAAAGGGCGCAAAAGGAGCTTGATTTCTGTGAGATGCACCAGATACAGCCTCTCATTCCTACCGATGCGGCTTATCCGCAGCGGTTGAAAAACTGTGAGGATGCGCCGCTCGTGGTCTATTATCGTGGCAACGCAGACCTGAATTGTGCCCGCGTAATCAATATAATAGGAACGCGAAAGTGTACCTGTTACGGTCAGGAAATCATAAAAGAGTTCGTCAGGGATATGAAATCAGTTTCTCCCGACACGCTTATAGTCAGCGGATTGGCATATGGAGTGGATATATGTGCGCACCGTAATGCACTCAAGAACGGTATGAAGACGGTGGGAGTGCTTGCTCATGGGCTCGACATGATTTATCCTTCGTTGCACCGTGAGACTGCAAAGGAGATGCTATCATGCGGTGGTCTGCTGACAGAATACCCGCAATGCACCCGTCCCGACAAGCGAAACTTCGTTCAGAGAAACCGTATCGTGGCTGGAATGAGCGATGCTACGGTGCTGGTGGAGAGCGCTTCTCATGGTGGCGGACTGATTACCTGCGGCATAAGTACAGGCTATGGCAGGGATGTATATGCGTTTCCAGGTCCGGTAACGTCGCCTGCCAGTGTGGGATGCAATAACCTTATCCGCGACAAAGGGGCGCATCTGATCATCAATGCCGATGATTTCATCAAGGCAATGGGCTGGGAGAGCGATGCAATACTGCAGCAGGCAAAGAAGGAAGGCATACAGCGCAGTATGTTTTATGACCTCAATCCTACGGAAAAGCTCGTCGTTGCCGCTTTGGAAGAGCATGATGAGCAGTGTGCCAACGACCTTTCCATCAAGTTAGGAATGACCCTTCCCGAAGTCAACTCCATCCTTTTTGCCCTTGAAATGAACGGTATCGTCCGCAGTATGGCAGGTGGCACCTACTCCCTTGTATGATTTCATTCCTCAGAAAGAAAGGATTATCAACAGATAAAAACAGGAATCAATAGACAAATACATAAGTCTTGGGTGTATATAAGTGACGGTAAAAAAATAACTTGGTACGATTTGAGTGAAAAAATGTACCATATCAACTATTTCTCAACCTCATCTTTTTGGCTATTTCCTTCCATCTCATCGGTCATATAGCCCGCTATACTCCCTCTTCGAGTGAAGAAAATATCTCAAAAATATGAGGCTCAAATCATACCAATTTATTTTTTCACCGTCACTAAACGGCTTGTCATGATTTTTTTTACCGTCGCTAACTACAATTATAATTATGAACAGACTAACTAAACTATTGAGTATTATAGGTCTGGCAACATGTTTCCACCTGAATGTTGCTGCAAGTGACTTTGGTAAGACCGTAAAATGGGACTGTTACAGTCTCATTATCGACGGTCATCGTGTATGTCCCGTGATGGGCGAAGTGCATTATTCCCGCATACCAGCCGACGAATGGCAGCGTGAAGTGCGCAGGATGCGGGAAGGAGGAGTGACGATGATAGCCGCTTACGTGTTCTGGAATCACGTGGAAGAGGAAGAAGGCGTGTTCCGATGGGACGGCCAGCGCAATCTTAGGGCCTTCCTTGAAGTCTGCAAAGATGAAGGTATGCCGGTGGTGCTGCGCCTTGGTCCTTTCTGTCATGGAGAGGTAAGAAACGGCGGAATACCCGACTGGATGTACCAAAAGGGCTGCAAAATGCGTCAGCCGAACAGTGTATTCCTTGGTTTTACAGAGCGATTGTATCGTCAGATCTTCACCCAGGTGCAGGGATTGCAATGGAAAGACGGCGGACCAGTCGTCGCAGCGCAGTTCGATAACGAGTATCGTGGGTCCGGTGACTATCTGATGGCGCTCAAGAAGATAGCATTGGCGATTGGTTTCGACCTGCCATTCTATACCCGTACAGGTTGGCCTGAGCTCTCAAAGCCAGTGCCTTACGGCGAGATGTTGCCCCTCTATGGCGATTATGCCGACGGTTTCTGGGATAAAGACATAAGGGAAGGTGTGGGCAATTACTACAAAGCATTCAATTTCAAGGGCTTCCGCTCAAGCACAGCGATAGGCACCGACCTCCTCGGCAAGCAGGAAGAGAAAGTCAACGAGGGCGATGAGCAGTACCCTTATTTCACCTGTGAGCTTGGAGGAGGCATGGCTACGGCCTATCATCGTCGTCCTTTCGTCTATCCGGAGGATGCCTATTCGATGGCGTTGGTCAAGTTGGGCTCGGGCAGTAACCTGTTGGGATATTATATGTATCACGGTGGTACCAATCCGGAAGGCAGACTCCACACGCTGAACGAATGCCAGACATCGCCCGGCACCGCCAACAACGACCTGCCGGTATGCACCTATGACTTCCAGGCACCGCTTGGAGAGTTTGGTCAGACATATCCGCAATACTATATGCTCAGACCTATTCATCTCTTCATGCACGACTATGCCGAGACGCTTGCTCCTATGAACGCCTCGTTTCCCGCTTCGCAAGACCTGAAGAAGGGCGATGACAAAGCTCTGAGATGGTCGGTTCGCTCGCTTGGCGACAGCGGTTTCGTCTTTGTAAACAACTATGAGCGCTTTGCCGATCTTTCTTCCAAAAGGAATGTCCAGCTGGAAGCGTGTGGCGTAAAGTTGCCAAAAATGACGATTCCGGCAGGGTGTATGGCGATTTTCCCTGTGCATATTGACGGCATTCGCTATGCTACGGCACAACTGTTGGCACGTCGTGACGGCAGGATATATATGATGCAGATACCGGGAATCCCTACTGTCATAGCCTTTGAAAACGGAAAGGCGATGAAGAATGTCAAGGCTAAAGGCACAGGCAGACCTATATATAAGAATGTGTATCTGCTCAATCAGAAAGATGCAGAGCACCTTTTCATGACAGAAGAGGTCCATAGCGACATAGGACTGGACGCTGTCTGCACCAAGATAAAGGAAGCCGGACCATTGCGGGAGATAAAGAAAGGTCGTGCCAAGGTGGCTGAGGCTCCGTCAGAGCATGACTGGAATGATGCTACAGTTTACAGGATAACCGTTCCGAAGGCTGCTGTCACGGATTTCCGCCGCCTGCTGAGCGTCTCATATCGTGGAGATTGCGCCCGTCTGTATGCCCTTGTTCCTGATGCCAAGGGCGTTGCAGAGCCTCGTCTCATAGCAGACAACTTCTACTATGGTCGTCCTTTCCTCTACGGACTGTGGCGTTTGCCGGAAGGAGTGACAGAACTGGAACTGCGCATCCTGCCTCTCCAGCCCGGTGCTCCGATCTATATGCCGCGCGAGGCAGACAGGACTGCGGGCGAGTGTGTGGAAAAAGTGGAGATAACAACTAATGGATTATAGAAACATGAGAAAACTGTTCGTTGCAATAATCATGCTGACTGCACTGGCAGTCAATGCTCAGGAGGTCGTTTCGCTGGCGGGTATGTGGAAGTTTACCACAGTGGAAGGAAAGGTGGAAGCCGGTTCTTCCCCCTTTACTCTTCGTTCCTCGCTGAAAGACCAGATAAAACTGCCAGGCTCTATGCTTACCAACGGCAAGGGCGATCTCGTCAATGTGCAGACGAAATGGACCGGTTCACTGTATGATTCCAGTTTCTATTTCAATCCCTACATGGAGAAATACCGCCATGAGGGGCAGATGAAGTTCCCGTTTTTCCTCACTCCCGACCGCCATTATGTAGGCAATGCACTCTACGAGCGCACCGTCACGGTGCCCAAATCGTGGCGTGGCCGCCAGGTGACACTCTTCCTGGAACGTCCGCATATCGAGACCACCGTCAGGGTAAACGGTCATGAAGTGGGGCATGAAATGTCGCTTTCGGTGCCGCATCAGTATGATGTGACGCCATATATCAGGTTTGGAAAGAAGAACACGATTACCATATTGGTCTATAACGGCATAGAGAACGTCTGCGTAGGACAGGACTCTCACAGCGTGACAGACCAGACACAAGGCAACTGGAACGGACTGGCTGGGCGCATGGAGCTGCAGGCAAGCCCGATGATATGGCGGCTCCGCGTGGTACCCCACATAGATAATGCTACGGCAGACGTAATCGTCAACGACACCACTTACCGCATTGAGATACCGCATCCGGTGCGTCTCTGGAGCGAGTCTGACCCATATCTCTACACCCGTGAGGTGGAATATCGTGGACAGCGCATCCCTGTCACCTTCGGAATGCGTGAGGTCTGCATCCGTGACGGGCAGATACAGCTCAACGGAAAGCCGATACGTCTGCGTGGAACGGTGGAGAACTGCTGCTTTCCAGAGACTGGTTATCCGCCGACAGACATAGAATCGTGGATGCGTCTGCTTGGAAAATGCAAGGAATATGGGCTTAACCATGTGCGTTTCCATTCATATTGCCCTCCGGAAGCAGCCTTTACGGCAGCTGACAGACTGGGTATCTACCTGCAGCCGGAAGGTCCTTCATGGCCAAACCACGGCGTAAAACTGGGATATGGCATGGCTATCGACACTTATCTGAAGGATGAGTGCCGCCGAATCATCGACCAGTATGGCAGTCATCCGTCATTCATCATGATGGCGGCTGGCAATGAGCCGGCAGGACGCTGGGTGGAGTGGGGACGGAAGTTTGTCAGCGAGATGAAGACCTACGACCCTTCACGCATTTATTGCACATCCTCCGTGGGCGGAGGATGGCAGTGGGACGACGGTTCGGAGTATCATGTGAAGGGCGGAGCGCGAGGTCTGGACTGGAATCGCCATGCTCCTCAGACCACAGACGATTTCTCTCAGGGCATAGCCTTCCCTCGCAACTACCGCGATACGGTGGCAAACATCTCGCCTATCATTGCCCATGAGGTGGGACAATGGTGCGTTTTCCCCGATTTCACCGAGGTTTCTCAGTATAACGGTGCTTATCGGGCAGGCAATATCGACATTTTCCGTGACCTGCTTGCACGTGGCGGAATGGCTTCCCAGGCAGAGAAATTCCTCATGGCGAGCGGACATCTGCAGGTGCTCTGCTACAAATATGACATGGAGCGCAATATGCGCACACCAGGATATGCAGGATTCCAGTTGCTGGGACTCAATGACTACAGCGGTCAAGGCTCAGCCTTCGTAGGTCCGCTCAACGTGCATTGGCGTGAGAAAGGCTATGTTTCAGCCCAGGAATGGACGGAGTTCTGTGCTCCGGTAGTGCCTATGGCTCGCCTCGCACGGTTTGTCTTTACTGAGGAGGACACCATCAACGTGGGCGTATCGCTCTACAACACTACCGGACAGGATATAAATGCCGTCGGCTATTACATCACGTCGGCGGACGGACAGATGCTGGCGACTGGTAATTGTCAGGTGGACAGCACGTTCAGTTTTGTGCCATCGGCAATCGAAAGCGCAAGCAAACTGACGCTGACACTGGATGCTGCCGGACATAAGAACCACTATGAACTGTGGGTATATCCCCATATCAGCGATGAAATGGCGGATTCCGGAGATATATACATCACCGACTCGCTCGACGACAAGGCAGTCAGCGTGCTCAAACAAGGCGGCAAGGTGCTGATAACGGCTGCGGGAAAAGTGACTTATGGCAATGATGTCAAGCACACGTTCCTGCCTGTGTTCTGGAATACGTCATGGTTCAAGATGCGTCCGCCGCATACTACCGGTGCATATATAGAGAAGAATCATCCTGTGTTCCGTGACTTCCCTACCGACGACTGGCAGAATCTCAACTGGTGGGAACTGGTGAACAGGACCCAGGTGATGAACCTTGCAGAGTTTCCTGCCGACTATCAGCCTCCCGTTCAGCCTATAGACACATGGCACGTCAGCCGCAAGCTCGCCATGATGATTGAGGTACGCGTGGGAGCGGGCAGTCTGCTGATGACCACTCTCCCTATCGGTAATCCAAAGGGAATCGTGGCACGACAGCTGCGCCGCAGTGTAATCAACTACATGCAGAGCGATGCTTTCCGTCCTTCCATCACGGTAGATGCCGAGGTTATCAGCCATCTCTTCACCCGTCAGGCCCCTCCAGTCAATATGTTTACCAATGACTCGCCTGATGAATTGAAGCCTGTGATCAAGTAAGAGTCCGTGCTTCCGCAAGTGATAGTTCGGATATTGGGCAATAATCTGCAATAAAATATCAATAAATTGTCTAGTCGTCTTGTTATCTTGTTGTCTTGTTGTCTTGTTAAATGCTCAAACAACTAAACAACCAGACAACTAAACAACCAGACAACAAAACAACATGATTATTTTTCTATATTGATGTTTTTATAATATGGTGAAATGCGTGGTGTCAAAGTGTAAGCCGAAGCAGACTGGTGCTTGCATTTTGACATTGCGAAAGCCTCGCCTTGACTGGCTGTTTTTGGAGAAGGAGAAGGCTGCCGCGGTGCTTTGCTGAAGTGGAGAATAAGCGGAAACAGCCGAAAAATGGCGGTTTCATCGCTGAAAGGTATGCTTTTGCAAGGCAATAGCCATGCTTTGGCGAGTGAAAACGTGGAGATGGCGACGCAAAAGCATAGATATTGCATCCTAATTACATAGATATTGCAAGGTAAAAGCATAGCTATTGCAAGGTAAAAGCATAGCTATTGCAGGATAAAAAGAATGCTTTCAAATCGGAAGATGTGTAACCTTCTGATTTGAAAGCATTTATGTTTTTAGGCGAGAATTGCGTATTTGCCGGCGGAAGTCGGGCTGGTGAAAAATTCTTCACTCACGCAAATCGCGAAAGTATCAAATGGTAAGCGGAATGATATTATTTGCTTACGTATTTCTTTCCGTTGAGGATGTAGATCTTGCCCTTGCTTGCGGACTTGATTTCGCGTCCCTGAATGTCGTACATCACAGAAGAGCGGGCAGCAGAAGTCTCGTCTTTCACGCCCTCGATGCCTGTTGCGGTGCCGTCAGGACGCACCACCTTGATCTTGGTAAGGTTGAGAGTGGTGCCGCCGTCACGGATAATCCAGAGTTCGGCATAATCCTCTTCGAGAGTGAAGGTCTGGTCAGCAGGATTTTCGGAAGACTCCTTGGTATTCACCATCTTGCCGAATTTGTGCACCTCATTTGTGTTTTCAGCATTCTCGGAATCTACAGTCACGAGCTTTGCAGTGGTCACTATCTTCGTGTCATACTTGCTGTCGCTGGTCTTTACGCTGATAGTGCCGGCTACAGTCACGATGTCGCCCTTCTTGAAACCGCCGTCCACGCTCAACAGAATGCCGTTGCCGACCTTCTTTGACTCGCCGTTGCCGCTCACATATCCATTCTTTATGGAGAGAGAAGAAGAGGACGTGGCTGTTGTGCCCTTTGCTGTGATTCCGCTCAATGAAGTAGGGAAGTCGATGAGAGCATCTGAAGGTTGTGGCTGAGGCTCAGGTGTCGGACCTGGATTTGGCTCTGGATTTGGCTCTGGGTTTGGTTCGGGATTTGGCTCTGGATTAGGTTCCGGGTTTGGTTCCGGAGTAGGATCCACAGATGCATCACCTATAATCTTGACGAAAGAAGAAGTGTAAGAGTTGAGTTTGGCTTCAAGAGCACTGTTTATCTCAGCGTCAGCATCATCCACGGAATTATTGAATGTGAATGTGAAATCGCCCTTCTGGCAGCGTCCAGCGCCGTAAGTGCCTGTCACGATGCTTGGCACGTCAGCGGCTGCATCAGGAGTGTAGGTGTAGAAACCGCTCTCTGTGTCGAAATTGTTGTAGCCAGTTCCGCCCTTGAGAGTGACTACTTCAGCAGGAACCTTCTCGTCGCGGGTAGCGGCTACGTAGGCATCGAAGTGCTTTGAGTTTGTGGCATCACTGGCATTGTAAGCCTGGAAATTCTTCTGTCCGGTCATCATATTGCCGAAAGCCTTGATGATACCGCCGGCTTCACCGGAGAA
The DNA here is from genome assembly GCA_934256705.1 of uncultured Prevotella sp. Classification (GTDB taxonomy): domain Bacteria; phylum Bacteroidota; class Bacteroidia; order Bacteroidales; family Bacteroidaceae; genus Prevotella. The sequence goes on along the minus strand of CAKQPF010000003.1, from coordinate 13,910 downwards.
AGTACCCTTTGTGTCTTTCGAAGAACCTACTCCATTATTTATATCAGAGCCCTGCATGGAGATGAGCATAGGGTATTTGCAGTTGCGGAAATAGTTGTTCTCGGAGAAGATGCAGGAACCTGTGGTCGCTCCGACACCGTATTTCGCATTGCCGTCGTAGTAGTTGTTATAGACATGAAGATGTTTGGACACGCGTACACGAGGGTGACGGGAGTCGGAATGGTCAAACCAGTTGTGATGATAGGTTACGGAATCGACTTCGTCACCGTTGGAATTGAGGTTACATTTACCTGTGTCCCAGTAGTGATTGTTATCCACAGTGGCATTGATAGTGCCTTTCACGTCGAATGAACCGTCGCCTTTTGCCTTGTCTCCGCCCTTGTTTTGACCGTAGAAGATGTCGAGGTTGTGTCCCCAGATATGATGATTGTTGGTGTCAAAACTGATTCCGTCCTCCGGATGAAGCATCACTGCAAAGTTGCGGAGCTCCACATAGCGGCAGTTTCTTGCCAGTACGCCGAAGCCGTAAAGGGTGGCATCCTTGCCCACGCCCTCGATGGTGAGGTTCATGTTCTGTGTCTTTCCCTTCACCTGAAGTCCGATGGCGGAGCTTCCCAGTGCGTCCATATCGTCCTTTTTGATGGTTCCGATGATGCGGATGGCGAGAGGACGAGTCTCTGTACCTTTCTCATAAGCAGCTAAGATGGACTGCAAACCTGTGAGAGAGACCTGATTTCCCTTATCTTTCTTCATATCTATAGTCACGGTCTTGGCAGTCTTTGCAGTGACATACAGTACGCGTGCGCCTGATTTAAGAGTGCCGTCATTGTTGTATGCGCCCACTCCTGCTTCTGCATTGTGATGGGCGTAACCGCTCCTGTTGAAGTTTTTTACGGTCAAAGTGCTGGATGTTACAGCGTCAGCAACGACCTCTGTACCGTTTTTCACTGGCACTACCTTGAGAGTATAGTTGCCTGCCTTCAGTCCAAGGGCATCCACACGGCCGTAGGAACCGTAGGAACGCACCAGTTGGGCATCGAGTTTGGTCCATGTAGTGCCGTCAGCAGACACGTAACCATTGTAACAGGAGTAGTCGGAATCCAGTCCGGTAAACTCCATCCAGGCGGATTCGTTCCAGCCACCCTCGGCCTTCAGCGTAAGGGAAGCAGAGGCAGTGACCGCCAAAAACAGCGATACTGCGAGAGTAAAGATCTTCTTCATTCTTTGGTTTTATGTTAGTTAGTCAGATGATATTCCTGCAATCAGCGATTGTCAGCTTTGTTCGCTTTTTCTGTTCTGTTATTCAATTAGTCTTTGCAAAGATATATTGTTTTGCAATATCGACAAAACAATTATGTATAATTTGTGTTAAATTCTCGGTTTAGAGAAATAATAGTTCACGGTTTGACGCAATTTTACCCGATAAAAGCAATAATTTTGTCGGCAATATGACAATCAATCAAGAGACCAAAGACTTCATCATCCGTCATGCCAACGACGATGTGCGCAAGGTGGCGCTTAGCGGCAAGCCTGCCGAAGGTGTCGATATGCAGTTTGCTCTCCAGCAGATAGCTGGCAGACAGACGGCAAGGACGAAACTGCCGTCATGGTATGCCGCCGGGGATGTCATCTTTCCGCCGCATATCTCGATGGAGCAATGCTCGTCAGAGCAGACTGCCGAGTATAAGGCAGAGGTGCTGCTGGGCATTCTCAGCAATCCTTTTGCAGTGTATCATGATGCGAAAAAGTGCCATTTCATCGACTTTACCGGCGGTTTCGGAGTGGATTTCTCATATATGGCAAAGCCTTTCGGTTCAGCCACATATATCGAAAGGCAGGAGCATCTCTGCGAGATCGCACGCCATAATCTGCCGCTTCTCGGACTGGATAATGCGGAAGTGGTCTGCACGGACTCCGTCGAGGCGATGCGGAATGTCAGCAGTCTTGCCAAGGGAAAGCCGCTTGTGGTCTTTATGGATCCTGCAAGAAGGGATACGAACGGGCAGCGCACTTACGCCATTTCCGACTGCACGCCCGACGTTACCTCGTGTATCGACGACCTTCTGCGACAGACTGAGGTGGTGATGATAAAGCTTTCACCCATGCTCGACTGGCATAGCGCGGTGCGGGAACTCAACAATGCGGCGCAATCGCATGATGCTGTGCGTGAGATACATATCGTTTCGGTGGGCAATGAGTGCAAGGAACTGCTCCTTGTGCTGTCTGACAAGTATTCGTCTCCATTGTCTCTGCATTGCGTCAACGATGCCGAGAAATTCGTGGTTCATGGCATAAATGAAGAGGAAATGGCGGAAAAAACCGCTGCGGACGGGGTTCTGCAGCCAGATGACGATGATGACAGCGATGAATTGCAAAGCTCTGAGTCCGTATTTGAGGCGCAGTTCCTCTTCGTTCCCAACGCTTCCGTGATGAAAGCCGGTTGCTTTGGCTTGCTGGAAAGGACGTTCCCGGTGAGTCAGGTCAGCCCTAATTCCCACCTTTTCTTTGCCGACGGCATGGTGAAAGGTTTTCCGGGAAGGGCGTTCAGAGTAAGAACTGTGACCACAATGAACAAGAAAGAGCTCCGGAAAGCGCTCGATGGCGTGGAGAAAGCTAACATAGCAACGCGAAATTTTCCCATTTCACCGGAGAATCTGCGCAGGAAACTCAAACTGAAAGACGGCGGTGAAACCTACATTTTTGCCACGACGACGGCTGACAACGACCATGTCCTTTTCGTGTGTGACAAAAATAATATGTAAAAATAATATAAATAATGTGGGAAACCGTTGGTTATTAGAGCTTTTATTATTAAATTTGCACGGAATTTTATTTAAGCATGGCATCAACCCATGCAGATGATGTTATATTAAGACAATAAAGATTTAATTTTTCGATGAACGTAATTACAAAGACAGTCTCATTGCCTGATGGACGCGAAATCACCATTGAGACCGGTAAGTTGGCTAAGCAGGCTGACGGCTCTTGTACCCTCAAGATGGGTAACACCATGCTCCTCGCTACTGTTTGTGCCGCAAAGGATGCAGTTCCTGGAACAGATTTCATGCCACTGCAGGTAGAGTATCGTGAGCAGTATGCCGCTGCTGGCCGCTTCCCAGGCGGTTTCACAAAGCGTGAAGGTAAGGCAAGCGATGAGGAAATCCTCACATGCCGCCTTGTTGACCGCGCTCTCCGCCCACTTTTCCCAAGCGATTTCCACGCTGAGGTTTATGTTAACGTAATCCTTTTCTCTGCTGACGGCGTAGATCAGCCTGATGCTCTCGCAGGATTTGCTGCAAGCTGTGCTCTCGCTTGCTCTGACATTCCATTCGAATGCCCTATCTCTGAGGTGCGCGTTGCACGCATCAACGGACAGTATGTCATCAACCCTACATTCGAACAGATGAAGGATGCTGACATGGACCTTATGGTAGGTGCTACCGAAGAGAACATCATGATGGTGGAGGGAGAGATGAAGGAAGTGCAGGAGTCTGACCTCCTCGACGCTCTCAAGGCCGCTCATGCTGCTATCAAGCCTATGTGTGCTATGCAGAACGAACTCATGAAGGAGCTCGGCACTGACACAAAGCGCGAGTACTGCCATGAGGTCAACGATGATGAACTCAAGGAACAGGTGGCTAAGGATTGCTACCAGAAGTGCTACGACGTAGTAAAGCAGGCTCTCGAAAAGCAGGCTCGCGCTGATGCTTTCGAGGCTATCAAGGAAGAATTCAAGGAGGCATACGCTGCAGCTCATACCGATCTCACTGAGGATGAGATGGAAGAGAAGTATGCTCTCGTAGATAAATATTATCATGACGTTGAGAAGGACGCTATGCGTCGCTGCATTCTCGACGAAGGCGTGCGTCTCGACGGACGTAAGACCGATGAGATACGCCCTATCTGGTGTGAGGTTTCTCCGCTCCCAATGCCACACGGATCTTCTATCTTCACCCGTGGTGAGACCCAGTCTCTCACTACTTGTACCCTCGGTACCAAGCTCGATGAGAAGATGGTCGATGGTGCTCTGGAGAAATACTACATGAAGTTCCTTCTCCATTACAACTTCCCTCCATTCTGTACTGGTGAAGCTAAGGCTCAGCGTGGCGTTGGTCGTCGCGAAATCGGTCACGGTCACCTCGCATGGCGCGGTCTTAAGGGACAGATTCCTGAGGATTTCCCTTACACAGTGCGCCTCGTCAGCCAGATTCTTGAGTCTAACGGCTCTTCTTCTATGGCTACAGTATGCGCTGGTACCCTCGCTCTCATGGACGCAGGCGTTCCTATGAAGAAGCCGGTATCTGGTATTGCTATGGGTCTTATCAAGAACCCAGGCGAAGATAAGTACGCTGTGCTCTCTGATATCCTCGGTGATGAGGACCACCTTGGCGATATGGACTTCAAGACCACAGGTACTAAGGACGGTCTTACCGCAACTCAGATGGACATCAAGTGTGATGGTCTCTCTTATGAAATTCTCGAAAAAGCTCTTGCACAGGCTAAGGCAGGTCGTGAGCACATCCTGAATTGCATCACAGATACTATCGCTGAGCCACGCGCAGAGTTGAAACCACAGGTTCCTCGCATCATCCAGATCGAGATTCCTAAGGAGTTTATCGGTGCAGTAATCGGTCCTGGCGGCAAGATTATCCAGCAGATGCAGGAAGAGACTGGCGCTACTATCACCATCGATGAGGTGGATGGAGTAGGCAAGGTGCAGGTTTCTGCTCCTAATAAGGACTCTATCGACGCTGCTCTCGGCAAGATTAAGGCTATTGTTGCTATCCCTGAAATCGGTGAGGTGTATGAGGGAACTGTACGTTCCGTAATGCCTTATGGATGCTTCGTTGAGATTCTCCCAGGTAAGGACGGACTTCTCCATATCTCTGAGATTGACTGGAAGCGTCTTGAGACAGTGGAAGAGGCTGGTATCAAGGAAGGTGATAAGATCAAGGTGAAGCTCCTTGAGATTGATCCTAAGACCGGAAAGTACAAGCTTTCACACCGTGTCCTCATCGACAAGCCAGAAGGTTACGTAGAGCGCGAGCGTCGTCCACGTCCAGAACGCGGTGAGCGTCGCCCACGTCCAGAGCGTGGTGAGCGTCGTGGTCCACGTCCAGAGCGTGGTGAACGTCATGAGCGTCGCAATGATTATCATGAGAATCGCGAGCCAAGAGACTTCAATGACTCTCTCGATCACGTTTCTGACTTCGAGTAATAAACCGTAAATAGCAGGATAAGACAATAGCTTTCATCGACTGTTGTCTAAACTGAAATAATAAGCGGACATACCAATCGCAATGGTATGTCCGCTTTTCTTAATCAAGATTTCGCCGCAATCATGCCCTTATATTGTCGCAATCATGCCCTTATATTGTCGCAATCATGCCCTTATATTGCCGTAATCATGCTCTTATATCGCTGTAATAATGTTCATATTTCGTGCTAATAGTGTCCATAAAGTCGCATGGAATGAAAACTTTTCCAAATAATTTGTTTTTCAATTTCAAATGTATTATCTTTGCATTTTCAAATCAGGACTGACAAAAAACCATCATGAGAAAGAATTTTATCAGACTTATAATAGGAATAACGCTGCCCTTGTTGGCTTTGGCATCATGCGATACAGTGTTTGATGTCCACCCTTACGACACGAGAGTGAAGGGAGAAATCGACATCAATGCGAAGAATACTGCCAAGATAGAAGCCCTTTGCAGGGACAAAGATACGCTCCGTATCGCAGTGATAAGCGACTCACACCAGTGGTATGAGGACCTCCTCTCGGAGATAAATGACATAAATCGGAGGGATTCCATCGACTTTGTGATACATCTTGGCGATATAACCGACTTCGGATCTACGCAGGAATACACCTGGGCAAGGGAGAAACTGCAGCGTCTCCGCTATCCTTACGTCGTGATGCAAGGCAATCATGACTGCCTCGGCACGGGCAATGAGGTGTTCAGAAAGATGTTCGGAGACAATGATTTCACGTTTATTGCAGGCAGGATAAAGTTTCTTATGATCAACACTAACGCCATAGAATACGATTATTCCGAACCTGTTCCCGACTTTGATTTCCTCGAAAGGGAGATGACAAAGGACTCCACGCTCTTCGACAGGACCATAGTCTGCATGCACGCAGCACCTTATACGGAGCAGTTCAACAACAATGTAGCCAAGCCTTTCAATCATTATCTCCAGTTATATCCCCACCTTATGTTCTGTCTTTACGGTCACGGACACCATACAGACGAGCATGACATATTCGAAAACGGCACGATTTACTATGAAGTAGCGTCGGCGGAGAAACGTGAATACCGCATTTTTACAATCACTCCAAATGGATACAGCAATGAAGTCATCAGTTTTTAGAACGATAATAGCCACCTTATTATATATCGTGGGCACGCCTTTCATGCTGGCATCCGAGAGCAATGACAGCATAATGATGAGTGATACGACCAATTTCAGCAGCCATTACGACCGCCGAATACATCGCTATCGCACAAAATGGAACAACCTTATCCCTACACAACACGTGATACAGTTTGCCGGAAACATGGGTTTCGCATCCGTAGGAATAGGTTGGGAGTACGGCAAACATCAGCAATGGGAGACACATCTGCTTGTGGGCTACATACCAAAGTATGACTCCAAGTGCGCAAAAATGACCATTACGCTCAAGCAAAACTACATTCCGTGGTCTGTATATATGAATAATGGCTGGTCATTTGAGCCTTTGGAGTGCGGAATATACTTCAATTCAGTCATCGGTTCCGACTTCTGGTCGAAGCAACCGGCAAAGTATAGCAGCGGATATTACCCGTTTTCCACCCGCTTTCGCCCTAATATCTTTGTCGGACAGCGCTTTACAAAGGAGGTGCCGCACAACAAACGACGCTACATAAAGTCAGTGACTGCATTCTATGAGCTTGGCACTTGCGACATATATTTCATGCCGCTTATCCGTAATGGCAAAGTGGAATTCTGGGATATGTTCGGCCTTTCGCTCGGTCTGAAGTTCCAGTTGCTGTAGTTTTGCTTCTTGAAATCTTGTGACTATCGGGCGTAAAAGCGCCCGACACAGTGGCGATGAGGCTGTTTGGCTGCTTTTATCATGATGATATGATAATATTGCAACCGAACAGCCTCATTTGTTATTGCGCATTAGTGTTACAATTATTGTGCATTAGTGTTACAATTATTGCGCATTGTTTTCACAACTATAGTGCATTTTAGAATATCAATTCAGCCTTTCGGAGGGCGAGATCACGCTCTGCAATGAGGATTTTCTCGTGCATTTCGTGGACAAACTGGCGCTCCTGAAGGTATTGCAGGAGAGTAATCTGACCGCTATCAAGGCTCTTTTTCAGCAATTCGGAGTTGTCACATTCGGTCAGATGCTTCCTGTAACGCAGGTAAGTGTCCTGTAACTGCAATGCTTCGCGATAGACGCCACGCAGCTGTGTGGTGAGATGCAGACGGGTATCTTCCAGTGATTTCTCAGCTGCCTCGACATGAAGTTTTGCCACTTTCACCTTGCGACCGGAGCCCCAGAGCGGGAGAGAAAGCCCTATCGTCGGGCCTTGATACTTCTCTTCGCGGGTGAACTCACCGGTATAACCGATCTTAAAGCCAGGAATGCGGCTGCCTTTAGCCACCTTCAGCGACTGCTTTTCAGCCTGCAGTTCGCCTTCAGCCAACTGTAATTCAGGGTGAAGACCGATGTTTTGCGACAGCCAAGCATCGAAATCATTTGACATAGGCGAGAAAATGAATGCCGTATCATTTATCTCTACGGCGTTGCCACCATTGAGACATTTGAGTTCATTGAGCAGATTCTCCCTCATAGCAAGGAACTCATCATACTCAGTCTTGAAGAAAAGGAAAGCCTGATGCGCCTTGTTGCGGTCGATGGCAGTAGCCTCTCCCTTGTCGAAAAGCGTCTCATAAGCCTTTGACATGGCAGTGGTCTCTTCCAGGTCTTCATCGAGATGGTCCATGATAGCATTGCAATAGACCACCTGTATGCACAGTTTTCTGGCGCTAAGGAGCAGCTGCTGTCGCTCAGAGAGATACTTCAGTTCGCTCACTCTCTGCATTTCCTTTGCCATCTTGCGCTTCTGGCTGATGACAGTAGGGAAGTCAAAGCCCTGCGAAACCTCAAAGCCAATCCTGTGACCGATGCCTTCCGCACCGAAGAGATAGTCGAAACCCACCTCCGGATCCTCCAGAGTGTAAAGGTCTTTACTGTCCAGTTTCTCCGCCTTGTCCTTGATGCGGGCGGACTCAAGGCGTGTGCTGTTGGCCTCGATGCTCTTCAATATGGAGGAGAAATCCTGCGCATCGGCGAGTGAAGGCATAGCTATGATGAGGCAAAAGAATGCCTTTCTGAGGCAGGAAACAAGGCTATTACTTGCTTTTTCTTTGGATATACAGTTCATATATTATAGGCATTACATAAAGATTCAACAATGTGGAAGTGAGAAGACCGCCAAGCACGACGATAGCCATAGGCGATTGTATCTCATTACCAGCCTTATCGCTGGCTATAATCATAGGAATCAGCGCAAGAGCAGATGTGAGTGCCGTCATGAGGATAGGCGTCACGCGGTCTTTAGCTCCCTCAATGATGTGCTCCCTCTCATGTACGAGGACGCTCTGACGCACCGTCTTGCCGTCGGAAAGTTCTGCAGGAATCATCTCTTCATCATGATTAAATCGGCTGACGAGCAAGATGCCGTTACGCGTAGCGATGCCGAAGAGGGTGATAAAGCCGATGATGCTCGGTATGCTCAATACCCATGAAGACAAAGCAATGCCGATAACGCCACCGATAAGAGCCAATGGAAGTCCGAGCATAACGATGCCAGAAAGGGCGAAATTCTTGAATTCCACGTAGAGAAGCATGAAAATCACGATGAGAGCGAGAATGGTAGCCGCCACAAGAGTGCGTGTAGCACTGCGTGCACTCTCGAATTGTCCGCCGTATTCGAGGTGATAACCTTCCGGTAGAACAATCTGTTCGTTGACAGTTTTCTGGATTTCATTGACCACAGAGCCTACGTCTCTTCCACTGACATTGGCGGCAATGACGAGTTTTCTCTGCACGTTCTCACGACTGATGCTGTTAGGTCCCGAAGTGGAAACGATGTCGCATACCTCTTCCAGCGGCACTTTCTTGCCGTCGCCAGTATCAATCAGTGCGCTGCGGACACCCTCGATGCTGCCGGTATATTGCGGTGCGAGGCGCATTACGAGGTCGAAAGAGCGTTGTCCTTCATAGATATCACCGATTTTCTCGCCGCTATAACCCATCACCACGAGTCGGTTGAAGTCCTCCATAGTGATGCCATAGCGAGCCATAGCCGTGCGGTTAGGGCGTAACTGCAGCTGAGGAGTCTCCACTTGCTGGTCAACATTCACGTCAACGCATCCCTCTATGCCCGAGATGGCCGCCTTGATCTTCTGTCCGGTCATATACATCTCATTGAGATCATTGCCGAAGAGCTTGATGGCAATGGAGGCGCGGGTGCCGGAAAGCATGTGGTCGATACGGTGACCGAGCGGCTGTCCGATGATGCAAGCCACGCCAGGGACTGCCGACATCTTCTCTCTGATGTCCTGAGTAATCTCTTCGGCAGAGCGATTAGAGGCGGTTTCATCGAAGTTTACGTCGATTTCACTGGAGTTGGTGGTCTGTGAATGCTCATCGAGCTCACCGCGTCCGGTGCGTCGGCTTGTGCTTTTCACCTCCTTCACCTCGTGTATCTTCTGCTCAAGAAGGTTGCCGAGATGGTCCGTTTCCGTAAGGGAAGTGCCCGGTTTGGTAACGGCAGTTATGGTAAGAGCACCCTCATTGAAGGCAGGTAGGAAGCTGCTGCCGAATGTGCAGAGCGTTATGACGGCGATGATGAACGCGATGCAGGTGCCGCCGAGCACGATTTTAGGATGGGCAAGCGCATATCTGAGCGAGCGGGCATAGGCATCCATCCATTTAGGAGTGCTGTCATTCCTGGCTTCATTGCCGATGAAATCGCCGTTTTCTGTTTCTTTACCCATATTATTATAATGAGGTAACACCTTCTTAGATATGAGCATCTGGCGACAGAAGAGCGGAGTCACCGTCATAGCCACTATGAGCGACATGGCAAGAGCGATGATATAGGTTATGCCGAGCGGCTTGAGCATCCTGCCCTCCATGCCGGAAAGGAAGAACATAGGAGTGAAAGCGACGATCACAATCAGCGTGGCATTGATGATGCTGCTTCTGATTTCCTTGGACGCATGGAAGATGATGTCCACATATTTCATTCTCAAAGCCTTGCTGTCAGTCTCGTCTGCCGATGGCTTGTAAGCCTTCAGACGCTTGTAAACATTCTCCACGTCGATGATGGCATCATCCACAAGGCTGCCGATAGCTATGCACATACCGCCGAGAGTCATGGTGTTTATCTCCATTCCGATGACCCATAGCACGAGCAGAGTGGCGAGAAGGGAGAGCGGAATGGCAACGACGGAGATGATGGTGGTGCGGTAAGAGCGGAGGAAAAGGAAGAGGATGATGATGCAGAGGACAGCTCCCTCGATGAGAGATTCACCGACATTATCCACGGAAGCCTCGATGAAATCAGCCTGACGGAAGATTTTCGTGTCCATCTCCACATCTGCAGGGAGGGTTTTCCTTACGTCATTCAGTTTTTCCTCAATCTTTTCAGTCACGTCGAGCGTGTTGATGCTCGGCTGCTTGGAGACGGAGAGGATAACGGTCTCCTTGCCATTGTGCGACGCTTTACCCATCTTGACAGCCGGAGCGATGACCACTTGAGCCACGTCACCGACGGTGATGTTGTCCCGAATGAGTGAAGAAGCCAGTTCTTCAGTGTCGTTTGTGCGTCCGATACCACGTAGAGCGTACTCATTGCCGTGGTCGCGGATGACACTTCCCTCGCTGTTCTGGCTCATGTTTCTGACGGTCTCTTCCAGTTCAGCCATCGTAATGCCGTAAGCATTCATCTTCAGCGGGTCGGCAAGCACCTGATATTGCTTGTAGTCACCGCCGATGACAGTCACCTGACTGACACCTCCGGTCGATAGAATGGCTGGTTTTATCACCCAGTCCGCTATGGAGCGGAGGTCCATGAGGGAGGTTGCTATGTTGTTTTGTTGTTTTGTTGTTTTGTTGTTTTGTTGGCTGTTGGTGTCCTTTTCATCCTTTAGTGTGAGACCTACGAACAGGATTTCGCCCATTACACTGGACTGAGGGGCGAGCTGGGGCGTGATGCCTTCGGGGAGCGAACCGGCAATGGTGGTCATCTTTTCGCTGACTATCTGGCGTGCACGGAATACATCCATGCCCCAATCGAACTCAGCCCACACGAAGGAATTGCCGAAATTAGAACCAGAACGCACACGTCTGACGTTGGTGGCACCATTGAGAGCGGTCTCTATAGGGAAAGTGACGAGGCGCTCCACCTCTTCAGATGCCATGCCGTGGCAGTCTGTCATCACCACGACAGTGGGCGCCGTGAGGTCAGGGAAGACGTCCACGTCCATCTTCTGAACGGCGAAAAGACCGCCGAGGACTACGAGGATGGTGCCTATCATCACTGCTATCCTGTGGTGGAGGGAGAAATATATTATTTTGTCAATCATTGTTTTGTTTTCTTTGAGTATTCTTATTATATCAGCCGGTGACGCGGCTGACACAGTGGCGGGGGCTTATCTTAGTGCTGATGACCGCTGTGAGGGTCAACGCTGCCGGTGGCTTGCTGCAGTTTGATGAGGACAGCGCCACGGGTTACGATGCGTTCGCCTTCCTTGATGCCATCCTTAATCTCCGTGTTGACACCGTCGGTGGCACCAATCTTCACCTGTCTCTTCTCGAAGAGTTCAGGGTTTACCTGCACGAAAACGAAGTAATTGCCCATCTCTTCCATAATGGCAGTACTTCTGACGCACAGTCTCTTGTCGGCAGAACGGGTGGTGATAAACATATTGACGAATGATCCTGTGACGAAATCGCTCACATTATCCATCTCGAAGATGACGGGGATGAGCGGAGAAGCCACGCTGGTCTGTCTGCCATAGCTGAGCAGACGGCACTTGACATTCGGATTTATCTCACCGTTTACCTTACCTATATTGGCTCCAGTCACCTTTGCGAGGTCGCTGTAATGGCTTGCCGGCACCTCAGCCTTGAGCTGGAGGGTGCGGCTCTGTGTGATAACGGCGATGGCTTCGCCAGCAGAGACATACTGACCATTGCTCACGAGCAGTTGCTTGAGATAGCCGCCGCGAGGTGCAGTCACGGTCTGAGTGCCGTTGCCGTAGCCTTTTTTCATTGCTTTAAGTGTGGCTTCTGCAGTTTCGAGAGCCGCTTTAGCAGCAGAAACCTCCGATTCCATCGCGAGTTTGTCCTCACGAAGAGCCTTGAGGCGGTCGTATTCCTTCTTGGCGCGAGCGTATTCAGCCTGTGCCTGAGCCTGCTGAGCGGAGAGATTATTATCCACAGTGGCAGAAGCGTCAATGGAGCAGAGTGCCTTGCCAGCAGCGATTACGCTGCCCTCGGTAAGGGAATTGCCAGAGAGAGTGACGATGCCAGAGACCTTAGCCACGGCAGTAACCTCGTCGCCCTGTGAAGGCAACACCTGACCGACGGTGCGGATGACATTGCCGATAGGCATAAGTTCGGCAGGAGCGGTGGCAAAATCGACAGCCCAACTCATTTCCTTCGGGAATTTAGCGCAGTTGGCAGACTTAGGTTCGTGCTCTTCCACGAACTCCTCAGCATCCTCTTCCGAGTCAAAAACCTCGATTTCATCGGAAGAAACGGTAGAGTTTATCTTGTCGTTAGTGATGGAAACAGTCAGTCTGGCCTTGCCTTTGGCGACAGGAGTGATATGTATGTGGTAGATACCCGGCTCTTCCTGTTCGGTGGCGGTTACGTTGACGGTCTTGCCTCCCGAAGTAAGTGCGATGGTTACCTTGCCTTCAGTCACAGGCTTGAAGTCGTTGAGATACGTGAAATGGCAGACGAGTTCGCCCTCTTTGCCAGCAATCATCGGAGAAGCCTGAGCATACAATTCGATGTCATTGCTGTAAGCGGTGATGGCGAGGTGGCATTCATGTCCTTCATGGTCGTGGTCGTGGTCATGTTCCGCATGCTTGCAGCCTGTCATAATCATAGCGGTGATGGCTATGAGAGATAGGATTTTGGATATTTTCATAAAATAAATAAGTGATGTGGTCGCCGTTCCAGTCCGTTTTCCGTGATGGTAAATGGAGTAGAACAGAGACGAAAGTAAAAAATAAAATATGTGATTAGTAAGGTGATAACTATCAGATGGGGCGATTGTGCCCATAGGAAAGCAAGGAGATAGTTATGCTTGTGGACAGCGCATGAAGAGTCCAGCCCGACAATTCCGTGAGGGAAAAGCCGGACCGCCGGCTGTCGCTATGCGGCAGGAGGTCCCCTAAGTCCGTAAGAAATGGGAATGGAGCCGTCGTAGAAGGTATCGACATAGTTCCATTCAGTTTTGGTTTCACATGTATAATTGTATTCAGGATAGTCGTCAACAAGAGCGAAGAGACTGCCGTAATGCAGCATCTTCAGTAGCTTGTGTGCCTTGAAGATGGCCTTGATGGTCTCGTAAGACGTGTCATCCACGGAGAGGTCCGGCTCGCTGAGCAGGTTTTCGTGGTGGTGATGCTCCTGACTTTGAGCCTCATGGTCGTGAAGTCCCTGTGCGCACTCTATGGCCTGCTTGTGCTCAATGAGTGAATAGAAATCAGCATGATGATGATGGGGCACAATGATATGCAGCAGGAATATAATCCCTGCCAGCGTCATGATCCTTATGCTCAAACGTCTCATCATGTTGGTTTATAATAGATTTGGGTGCAAA